>CACMMX010000014.1 GCA_902614915.1 uncultured Cryomorphaceae bacterium | reverse complement strand
CACAAATGTCAAGGTTTTGGTGTCGCCATAAACAGGGGCCCAAGAGATGAATATTTTAAAAAGCTATGGGGTTTAGGAGATTTAGAATCTTTTTTAGACACAGAATCTGAAAACAATGAATTTTCATCGGTATTGGCAAATGAAGCAGCCTTTGCCTTAGAGATTGGAGATAGAACACAGGCGGTTTCTAAATGGGCGGAGTTAGGTAGTATTTTAATTAATGAAATAGCACCAAAATCTGATAAATACCAAAGGTGGCAGAACGTTATGCTTCATCTTTTAGAGGTCTATGCTGAGGTATACGTAGAAACGAATCCAATTCAGGAAAGTTCTACTTATCCAGCCACACTCAAGATACAGTCATTAAATCCGGACAATATTGTTCATGTGGCTTCAGTGAAAATACCAACGAAAAAAACTTTGCCATCCGTCATAGCTTTTAATCCCCCTCAAGTCGTTTCTAATGAAGGCTTTACCCAACAGTTGGATTTACCGATGGGTTTACATGATTCATCGACTTTTGTTAGAGTCCGAGTCGAATCTAATAAATCAATAATAATGTTACACTTTAAGCCCATCGCAAAGTTGGTGGATAGGGCCGTAGGGGAATACCGTGAGGACATCGCAGTAGAACCTGCAATTCATGCCAGATTTGATCAATCGGTGTATTGGAACACTGGAAAAAAGTCGCTAATAGGTTATAGTATTTACTCAAAGAATGGAGGTGAGTTTAAATGGTATTTGAGCGCTGCACGACGTCCGGAAAATTTATTTTCCGCGGAAGTAGGTTTTGAATTCAAGGAGAAAAAAGTGCTACAGTCTGGTTGGAATCACTTTACAGCTGTGATCCCTGCTAAAATGACAGAGGGCAAGTATTTCTTATTTCTAGCAAAAGAACCTAGGGACTCGAGTGAATTTTTTCCTTCTTCAATGGTAAGTCAGAAATACACAATTAGCTACCCGCACATCGGAACACATTATAGGTTTTATCCAGCAGATGCCACCTTAACCGTATTGGATTTAAATAAGAAACGCATTAAAGTAGGCTACATCGAAGGTGCCGGTGATATCATGGATGAAACCTTGGATAATTTGGGGTATAAGGTACTTCGAATTACCGAGGACACTCCTGATTTATGGAACCAAGTAGATGCTGTACTTGTGGGGATTCGTGCCTTCAATACTGTGAAATGGCTCATGAATAGTGGGGATAGAATCAAGACCTTCGTTGAAGGAGGTGGCAACTTTGTTATTACTTACACGACTGCGGGAAGAAGTGGTATAGAATTGCCAACGCCCATTCCGTTGACCGTTGGAAGAGACAGGGTGACAGAAGAAGATGCACAAATTACTATGATGAATCACTTAGTTCTTCAAGAACCCAACAAAATACTACTTTCCGATTTTGATTTTTGGGTGCAGGAACGTGGTCTGTACTTTCCTAAAGACTATAAAGGTTTTGATGAGGTGCTAAGCATAAAAGAAAGTACCGGTATAAACTATACCAATAGCACGATTGTTGGTCATTATGGAAAAGGTTCCGTAATTTACACAGGACTATCTTTATTCAGAGAGTTGCCTGCGGGAGTTCCAGGTGCCATGAAATTATTACAAAACATACTCCATTATGACTATTAAAACATCTCAAACATTGAATTGGAAAAAGTATTACGTGGGTGTAATTGTACTATTGGTAGTAGAAATTGTTTTGTTTTACTTCATCACGCGCGACTTCGTTTAAATGCATCCAATAGATTGGTTAGTTCTGGGCTTAACTCTTGCTTTAATTGTTGGTTATGGAGTTTATAAAACCAGAAAAAGTGCTACTGCGAGTGAATTATTAAGTGGTTCAAAAAAGATAAGTCCTTGGACCATTGGTTTAGGAATAATGGCAACCCAAGCATCTGCCATTACATTTTTATCGACACCTGGGCAGGCCTTTGCAAACGACATGGGTTTCATTCAATTCTACTTTGGTATGCCCCTAGCTGTGGTTATTGTCAGTGCATTTTTTGTTCCTGCCTACCGAAAAATGCGGGCAATTACAGCATATCAATTTCTTGAGAAACGCTTTGATAGGAAAACTAGATTATTCACTGCCGCCTTGTTTCTTAACTCAAGAGGTTTAAGTGCAGGAATTACCATTTTTGCCCCTGCGATTGTCCTTTCTGCAGCAATTAATGTTCCGTTGAATAGTATGATTATTATTATAGGTTTAATCGTAGTTATTTACACGGTAAGTGGAGGTTCAGCTGCTGTTGCAGTTACTCAAAAATGGCAGATGACAGTAATTTTGGTAGGTATGGCAATTGCCACAACCATCCTCATTCAACTTATTCCTGTAAGCATTTACGATGCTTATCAAATTGCCGGGAATATGGGTAAGCTAAATATTGTGAGCACTTCATTTGATCCAGGTACACGATATACCATTTGGTCTGGCTTAGCAGGCGGCCTATTTCTTTCATTGAGTTATTTGGGAACAGATCAAAGTCAAGTCCAGCGATATTTGGGGGCGGAGGATGAAAGAAGTTCTAAGTTTGGGTTGCTGTTTAATGCAACATTTAAGGTGCCTATGCAATTTGCAATTCTCTCTATTGGAGTTTTCTTATTTGTATTTTACCAATTTGTTAAACCTCCTGTATTCTTTAACCAAAGCGAAATAGAACGTGCGCCTCTTGAAATTCAAAACCAATTAAAATCTATTGAATTTGAACATGCATTAGTATGGGACAATAAAAGGGAGGCATTGTTACGTGCTGATTGGAAAAGTGCGCATAGGCTCAACGACCAGCAAGAAGCGTTAAGAGTAGACTATATAGGTCTACTTGATAGCAATTTGAACAATTTCCAAACGAAAGATATGGATTATGTCTTTATTACTTTCATTTTGAACAATTTGCCTAAGGGTCTAATAGGAATGCTACTTGCAGTCATAATTTGCGCAGCTATGTCTTCGACAGCCGGTGAAGTTTCGGCTTTGGCTACCACAACTTACGTGGACTACTATAAAATATTCTTCGGTCATAGAAATCACGATGAGAAACGAACCATTCGCTACCTGGTTTTATTTTGGGGAATTGCTGCCATATTTGTTGCGCTAGCTGCCCCATTATATGAAAACTTGATTCAATTAGTGAACGTCTTAGGCAGCCTTTTTTATGGAACTATACTCGGTATTTTTCTGGTGGGATTATTCTCAAAGAATATAGGCGCCCGTCACGTATTTACAGGCGGTATTGTTTCACAAACAGTCATTTTTATCTGTCACTACTTGAATTTTCAAGATTATATAAACCTTGGTTTTTTATGGTATAATGTAATAGCCACATTAATTGTGATTTCAATTTCCTTAGTATTATCCTCGATCAATAAATAGGGTGAATTCAAACACTTAAATTAAAAAGTAAAACTTCTTCATTTATTGCGATTGCGTTATGCGTTTAGATTAATATGAATAAAATCGCTGATAATATAGACCGCTATCACATATATTAATAAATAGCAATAAGCTATTTATTGTTTTTCATTCTTTCTATCATTTCGAAAACTGCGGGACAATGCATGACATTGGTTTCTGTTAAACCTAGAATTGATTTTATGTTAGGGTGATCCGTGTGTGGGTATTGTCTACACGCCTTAGGAGCATATTCGTAAATAGTACATTTGTTATTGTCCAATGCTAAAAATGGACACGGTAAACTTTTCATTACCCAGTCTCCATCCTCATCCACGCGTAAATATTTTTCTTCAAAAACATCAGTTTTAATTCCTTGTTTTTTTGCAATACGTTGAATATCCTTCTTAGTAAGGAGGGGCCCTGTAGATCGGCAGCAGCGTGCACATTGTAAGCAATCCGTTTCGGCAAATACCGCCTTGTGCATTGCATGGAATTGCTCATTCAAACGTTTTGGATCTTTCCTTTTTAGGTGGGTAAAGAACTTCTTGTTCTCTTTCCGCTTGGAGCGGGAGATTTCTCTAAAATTTTTTAAATATGCGTTCTAGGTAATTAGCCATTTGCTTGAGCAACGAGTGCTTTCAATTCCTCTCGGGTATTCTTGACATATCCTTCATACTCTTTTGTACTAGGACCGTAGAATCCGGTATAAATCTTTACAATATTGCCCTCGTGGTCTAACATAATGGAGGTGGGGTAGCTTCTAATGCGCTCTAAAGGGAGAATGGCGTTGCGGTCCTGGTCAGAATTGAAAGTAGCAATCACCATGGGGAAGGAGGTGCCCAAATCACGTTTCATCTTTTTTACGGCTTCAGTGGCTTTATCTAATGTGCCACTGTATTCATAGCTCAATCCGAAGACATCAATGGCTCCATCGAATTCAAGGTAATACTGCTCTAAAACAAGGCTTTCGTCCATACAGTTGGGACACCAAGAGGCTTGAATAGCCAATATGGTTGGTTTAGTGATGGTCCGGCTATCAAAGTGAACAGTATCCCCGTCTAAATCCGGCAAATGCCATTCGATGTGGGTATAATCTTCACGCAACTTTGACATTTCTTCTGGATTTTCTAATGTTGCGCTGTCATCTGCTTTTCCTGAGAATGAGTAATATCCTGTCATTCCTGTCCAAACATGGCCATCAATGGAATCATTTTTCACCATCGCACTGACCTTGTGAATGAATCGGCCGTCGAAACCCATAAGTTCAAAGCCCCCTTCAACACTATAACCTGTTAAGAATCTATTGTCACCAGTTGATGTTGCAATAGTTCCGATAAGAACACCGTCTTTTTTACCAAGTTGCAGCAATGCAGGTTTTTTCTCATTGCCGATGTAGCGGATAATGGCATATTGGCTGGAAAATTCTACAGGGCTTTGCTCGTAGGTTATTCGTCCTGGAACAAGCTCTATCTGGAGTGAATAATTCTCAGCATCGGTACGGTAGTATTCACCACTGTAACCCTCTTTGGTGGCAACCAGCCAAAGGTCAGAGGCGAATACGGGGAAAGTACCTTTGAGAGTGTCTTCACCGCTTAATGCTACTTCAAAAAATTCTTGTACACCGTTGTAAAACGTTACAATACTATCCTCAAGATGAACGTTGAAGGACGTACGGGTAGAATCGTTTTGGATGATAGATCCTTTAAAGGTTTTTCCAGCTACTCTTGCCATTTCTTGCTCAGGTGATGAGCAAGAAAAAAGGACCATCGAAATGGCCCCTATCATGATGTAGTTTTTCATAAACTTATTAAAGATTCAATTCCCTTATAAAGGTATTAATCTTTGCTTCAAGTTTTGCCTTGGTTTCAGCATGGCTATCACCAGTGGTCGCGCGCGCACTGAAATAGAATTTGATTTTAGGCTCTGTTCCCGAAGGACGAGCGCTCACCTTATCCCCAGCGTCAGTAATGAACTGTAATACATTTGAAGCTGGCAGTCCGGTATTGGAAGTAACTCCGGTGCGCAGATCTGTTTGGGTGGAGTTGCTGTGATCAGTAGTGATAATAACTGGCGAACCAGCCAAAGTTTTAGGCGGATCCTTACGCAGAGAAATCATCATATCTGCAATTTCTTGAGCCCCTGAACGTCCTTTTTTGGTAATGGATATCAGACGCTCTTGGTATTGACCAAACTCGCGGTGGATAGCTTCTAATTGCTGCAATACAGTTCGGCCTTGCGCTTTGGCATAAGCGGCCATCTCTGCAATCATCACTGCAGAGGCAACAGCATCTTTATCTCGTACGGAATCTCCTATAAGGTATCCGTAGCTTTCTTCACCTCCTACCAGGAATTGCTCCTGTTGCTTGTGATTAATGATGTCGGCTATCCATTTGAATCCGGTTAAACAGCGGTAGCAAGGTACACCGTAGGCTGCTGAGATATCTGCAATCAGGTCAGTAGTGACTACCGTTGCAGCAGTAAACCCATTTGTCGGTATGGTGCCATTATTCTTGTTGGTATCTAAGATGTAGTGCACAAGGAGTGCTGCGGTGTCATTTCCGTTGAGAAGTTCCATATTTCCCTTACCATCATTAACAGCAATACCCACGCGGTCTGTATCCGGATCACACCCAATAACCAAATCAGCTCCAGTGGCTTCAGCTTGAGATACGGCCATTGCAAGAGCAGCACTTTCCTCAGGATTAGGACTAGCCACCGTTGGGAAGTTTCCATCTGGTGTGCTTTGTGCCTCTACGAGCTGAACGTTTGTAAATCCAGACTTGGCAAGGGCAGGAGGGACACTGACTATAGAGGTGCCGTGCAATGCGGTAAATACGATGTTAAGATCGTTTTTACCGGCGTTGCTCAAGGACAAGCTTGCAATCATGTCCGTGTATTTTTCATCAAGCTCTGTACCTACTGTTTCAATTAGTGATTCATTGGCATCCCAACAAATATCTTCAAATCCTGTTGAACGTACTTTTTCAATCACGGCTTTATCATGTGGCGGGACCAATTGACCACCGTCGTTCCAATATACCTTGTATCCATTATACTCCTTAGGGTTGTGTGAAGCAGTTAAAACAATACCGAAATCACAACCAAGTTCACGGACACTGAAGCTTAATTCTGGTGTAGGGCGTAAGTCCTCAAAAAGATAGGTGTGTATGCCATTTGCACTTAGCACCTCTGCAACCTTTCTAGCAAAAGATTTGGAGTTGTTGCGGCTGTCAAAAGCAATGGTAGCTTTAATAAGCGACTTACCTTCAAAAAAAGATTGTGCATAATCTGCTAATCCTTGTGTCGCTAAACCAAGGGTATATGGATTAATACGATTGGTTCCAACACCCATGATACCTCGCATTCCACCTGTTCCAAAGTCTAGGTCCTTGTAAAATGGTTCAATGAGAGCATCGCCCTTCTTGTCTAAAAGAATTTGCGCTTCTTTTCTGGTTTCTGTATCAAAAATATCTGTGGTCCAAAGTGATGCATTGGTTTGAGCAATCTTCAGCACGGATGAATCTTCTGCCATGTATTGAGTAATTTTAGAAGGAGTGAAAATAAAAAAAAGGGAGCCATTGGCCCCCTTGAATTTCAAGATTTAACGTAATCTTTTTAGTAAAAAGAGATACTACTTGTTTTCTTCGAGCATTTCATATGAACGTGCAATAAAGGCAGTCAATTCTTCACCATGAAGCAAGTTTTGTTGCAACTTAGCTAAATCTAGTGCTTGATTAACTGCGCTAGCGCGTACGCCCTCGTCCTCCGTATCCAATATTTTAGATGCGAGATTATGATTGGCATTTACAACTAAATCGTACATCTCAGGAAAATCACTCATTCCCATCATTCCGCCGCCACCAGTCATCTGCATTTCTTTCATACGGCGCATGAATTCTGGGACTGTGATTACCAGAGGTGCCTCTGTTGAGTCCATATCTTCTAACTTAAGAGTGAATTTCTCCTTAGGAACGATGGACTCAAGGCGTGCCTTCAGTTCTTCTTTCTGTTTGTCACTGAGCTTAGCAACTCTTGTTTCGTCTTTCTTGATTAGATTATCGATTAAGTCCGAATCCACACGAGCAAAAGTAGTATCGCTGTAGGCACCTTCTAATTTCTGAATGAGGTGTGAAGTGAGCGGAGAGTCTAGAAGAAGAACTTGGTAACCTTTTGATTTGGCTGCTTCCACATAGCTATGTTGGCTGTCTTTGTGCGACGCGTAAAGTACAACTGTTTTGTCATCCTTATCCGTTTGATTCTTCTTAATCAATTTTAAATAGGCATCAAAAGTGTGTAATTTGCCTTCAGTGTCTTCATAAAGCGCAAATTTTTTCGCTTTATTAAAGAACTTATCTTCTGTAAGCATTCCGTATTCGATGATAATTTTCATGTCGTTCCACTTGGCTTCAAAATCCTTGCGGTCTTTGCGGAACATTTCATCTAACTTATCCGAGACCTTTTTAGTAATGTGCGAAGAAATTTTCTTGACATTTCCATCAGCTTGCAGATAAGAGCGACTTACATTCAAAGGAATATCAGGAGAGTCAATGACACCATGGAGTAGGGTAAGAAAATCGGGGACTATCCCTTCTACGCTATCTGTTACAAAGACTTGCTTTTGAAACAGTTGTATTTTATTTCGTTGAGGTTCAACATTCGGTTTTATTTTTGGAAAGTAGAGAACACCTGTCAAATTGAAAGGATAGTCTACATTCAAATGAATGTTAAATAAAGGTTGCTCAAAGCTCATGGGATAGAGCTCACGATAGAATTCTTTATAGTCTTCATCTTTCAGATCACCTGGTTTACGCACCCATGCTGGGTTTGTATTGTTTATAACGTTCGGAACTTTTTTGGTTTCCCACTTAGCTTCCTCTCCCTCAGCAGCAGCATTAAAGCTCTCATCTTTGTCACCGTATTGAATACTTATGGGCATGAACTTAGCGTATTTAGATAAGAGCTCATTGATTTTACTCTCTTCTAAAAAATCTTCGCTATCCTTGGCAATGTGTAATCTTATTTCCGTACCTCTGTCTTCTTTTTTTATTTCAGTCAATTCAAACTCTGGGTTTCCTTTACAGCTCCATTTAACCGCTGGTGCATCCTTGTGAGATTTAGTTAAGATTTCAACTTTTTTAGCAACCATAAATGCGGAATAAAATCCTAGTCCGAAGTGGCCAATTAAATCCGCTCCATCCATTTTACCTTCGTATTCTTTAACGAACTCTTCTGCTCCAGAAAAAGCTACTTGATTGATGTATTTTTCAATCTCTTCAGCGGTCATGCCAATGCCTCGGTCGATTATACTTAGAGTCTTAGCTTTTTTATCCGTTTTAACATGAATGGTCAAGTCTCCCAATTCTCCCTTAGCTTCTCCTAAGTTGGTGAGCGTTTTCAATTTTTGGGTGGCATCTACAGCATTAGAAACGAGTTCGCGTAGGAAAATTTCTTGGTCACTGTATAAGAACTTCTTAATGATTGGAAAGATGTTCTGTGCTGTAACATTAATAGATCCTTTAGACATTTTGTTATTGTTTGAATTTCACCTTACAGTTCAACACTTGTGCCAATTAGTTTAAGTTACTATTCAACTGACAGGATGACAATCAAGTGTGTCATTTTTACTTTTACTTCTCTCAGTAAAAAAAATGGGAGTTGTTTATTGGTTAAATTAGATGATTTCTATCCATCCCATTTTTTTAGTGTGGTACTTACCCCGAAGCAGCCTATATCATTACTCATGTTACTGTAGAGAATGACAGGTTCTGCAAACGGATTACCCTGAGAATTTTGTAAAGCACTATAGCTTTGATAGAATTTGTACAACTCGTTACTTAAGGTGCTTACGGTTATTCTATATTCCAACTGAAAAAGGTAGTTGATGGAATTTATTCCAGTGGCAAATCGAATAGCTAAATTTCGATTTATTCCTTCTTCTGATAATAAGATTCCATATTCATTAATTCGGGTTGCATTTTGATTAGTAGTTTCCAAATAGAGTGGAAAATACTCAGCAGTATCCTGACCCGTAATTCCGCTTCTGTAGTGCGCATGGATGTTTATAAGGTAATGCTGATTTTCTTCAGGTATATCTGTAAATGAAATGGTAAGCGCATCAGAGGTTTCGTCAAAAAAAGTAGTTCCACCGTAATCGACTTTAGTTGTAAAAACTGCTTTTTCAGGAAAACTTTGGGTAGCACTTACTGTTTCAAAATCAGGGTGATGGACCTCGAAAATCAATGCTCCATTTACAATCCCAATTTGTTCTGCGAGGAATTTGTAGTACGTCTGATTATTACTAAAGTCATTTAAATCATGCAGCAGGGCACCATCTCTATAGAGTTTGACTTTAGCATTTTTAATGACATTTGTACTCGTGGTATCAAACAGTCCACCTGTTTTACTAATAGTTGCGTTCAATGTGCTATCCATTGAATCAATAAATAGAGATGCCGCAATCTGAGGGTTGTGAGGTGGAAGAACAATATCACGTGCAATTCCCTCTTCCCATCGTTCGCATGAGAATAAAGCTATTGATACTAGTAAAGGGATAAAAATCTTTTTCATTGTTTAAAATTTTATGCGGTAGGCAATTGACGGAATAATAGGGAAGAGGCCATATTCACGCAGTGTAGTATTTCCGCTTGCATCTGTTCTTGTTTCAAAAAAGAATGGATTAAGATTGTTATAGGTATTGTAGGCACTAATCATCCACCAACGATTATAATGTTCACGTTTTCTGTGAAAACTAAAACTTAAATCCAATCTGTGATAGGCACTCATACGGAACGAATTTTTATCCGTTGGTCTTTGAATTAAAACCTGCTGTTGCTGGTACCAACTTAGGCCATTAGGTATGGAAGACACATATTCATATTCAGGAAGAGTAATAGCGCGTCCTGTTCCATAAACCCAAGCGCCGCTAAATTGAATGTTATCGGTGATTTCATGGGTAAGTACTGCGGAAAAATCGTGTCGCCTGTCGTAGGTGAAGAAATAACGTTGACCGTCATTAATTTCTTCAAATTGGCGATAGCTCCATGCAAGCGTATAGCCTATCCAACCGGAGGTTTTGCCCTTTTTTTTCTGTACAAAAAGCTCTGTACCGAAACTTTGTCCGTTCCCTTGAGTGATTTTGTTTTCCCAATCTTCGTTGAGAGAGAAAATAAAATTGGCTCCTTCCTTGTAACTAACGAGGTTTTGCATGTCCTTGTAATACCCTTCTATACTAACTTCAAATGCACCTAAATTTTTTGCTAATCCAGCCGCATATTGACGAGAAGTTTGTGGTTTGATGGTTGCTGTGGAGGGTACCCATAAGTCTGTGGGTAATCCAATTCCCTCATTAGTCAATAAGTTAACAAATTGCATCATATCTGCGTATGAGGCTTTGAGAGCGACATCACCGGGTAAAGTGTAGTTTAGACCAATTCTTGGTTGCAAAGATGTATAGGTCTCATTTTGCACGGCTAATCCTGCAAAGTGAAGACCTACATTCACTTTGAAATTCTCTCCGATGTTCCATTCTTCCTCTACATAGGCAAAGAATTCGTCCGATAAAATACTTTGACTACCTAAGGAAGTATCAAGATTAAAGCCTGTACTTGCGAATCTAAGATTGGTGGCACCTGGGGTAAACTTATGATTGGTGTATCCGGCTCCTAATCTTACATAATGAAGCGGATTGTGTGCATAATCAAAATCTATTCGGCTTCCATAATCTTCGATTCCAGATAAATATAGAGCCGCTATATTTTCAATTTCTTGTCCAGTGGTGTCCGGAAAATTGGGTAGAAAAGAGGTTTCAGAGACAGCCCTAGTGTTAAACTTGTAGAGCGATCGGGTTATGGTTGCATTAGAGAATAGCTTTGGACTCCATTGATGGTTCCATCTAAGCGCAGTGATACTGTTCATCCAATCGATACCAAAATCGAACTCCTCAGTTCTCGAGCTATCAGAATATTTATCCTTTATTCCGAAGTTGTCTTGACCCTGAAAATGACTTAAGTAAACGCGATCTCTTTTACCAATTTTGTAATTGATTTTCCCGTTAGTATCGTAGAAATAATATTTAGGTGAAGTTTGCTGATTTGGGTTGTTGTTATTACTAGAAGTTATAAAAGGCCGTGCAATAACGTCTAGGTATGTCCGTCTACCGCTTATCATAAATGACGCCTTGTCCTTGATTATGGGGCCTTCTAAGGTCAATTTTGAAGAGATAATCGAAGCAGTGGCATCTCCGTGAAATTCGTTCATATTACCTTCCTTCATATTTATTTCAAGTACTGATGAAAGGCGTCCCCCATAACGCGCTGGAAATCCGCCTTTTGTGAGGCTTATGTTTGAAATTGCATCGGCGTTGAAAACTGAGAAGAATCCAAACAAGTGATTTACGTTATATAACGGCACTCCATCCAAGAGAATAAGGTTTTGATCTGGCGAACCTCCTCGAACATAGAGCCCAGAGGTCCCTTCCCCGCCACTTTGGATGCCCGGCAAAAGTTGTAAAGTTTTCATTATGTCCACTTCACCTAAAATTGCCGGTAATGATTTGAGTTGTTTTATGGGGACTTCCATTTTCGACATTTGAACTTGCTCTTGAATAGTCTGACCTCCAGAGGCTATTACATCTACTTCGTTTAATAGATTATTCGAGGTCTTGAGTTGAAAGTTGAATTCCAAGTTTTCTGAAAGATCAATCTCGAATTGCTTGTTTTCGTAACCAAAAGAGGTAAGACGAATCACATGCACTCCTTTTGGTAGTGTGAAAGAATAAAATCCATATGTATTTGAGGAGGTACCGAGCTTGAGCTCTGGTGACCAGATATTCACACCAATTAGTGCCTCACCAGTCTGAAAGTCATAGATATATCCACTTAAGGTGCGGTTTTGTGCCGAAATTGAGTTTGATATCAGCAGTAAAACCAGCGCCATTCTGATTTTCATAGATAATATATTATTAAGCTTCAAAGAATGAAAACTATGCCATTTGTTTAGATTATTTACAAAGGTAGTATTCTTTTCTCATTGAAAATTTTGTACTGCCCAAATCCTAATTCTTTCCAAGTCATCGTAGTGAATTGGCTTTGAGGAATACAACCTATCAATTCTGAAGAATGGACCTCAAACCCTAATCCTTCGGCCAACTCCTGCACTATCTTGAACACTTCACACACACCGGCCTCGTGAGGCTTGGTGAGGTTGCAGCTTACTTGCACGAGATTTAGGTCGGGTAAATACCACCCAATGGCTTTTACACCAGGCATGCCACCGTCTCGCTCACGAATTATTCCAGCGATGGTTTTGGCTGCCTTAAGTCGATTTTGCAATTCACCACCTTCAAGATTTACGTTATACGCTACCATCAAAGGGCGAACGCTCATTGCTGTAGCCCCATGAAGTTCAATATTGCTGTCGAAAGATTGTGGTCCAAAGTCTGGCAGGTCACCGCCTTGAAATCTTTTCGCTAGGCCTTCATATTCTCCTCGGCGGACTGCTGTGAGGTTTTTTCGACTTGGCTTGGTCGCTAAATCCTCGTAGCCATAAATAGCTACATCGTATTTCGTACTTATTTCTTGGGCGAATACACCTACACGCCGGAGTAAGTCTTCTGCATAGGATTCATTGTCGAGTAAAACGAAAGGACAGACGTCCACAGCGCCCATTCGTGGGTGAATACCTTGGTGCTCGCGCATATTTATCTCGCTTAGAGCAATGGCAAAGAGCTGTTCAGTGGCCTTTAAAACTTGGTTTACGGGACCGAGATATGTAAATACCGTACGGTTGGCGCTTTTACCGGAATCTACAAAATGCAGTGTTACGCCATCCGAAGCTTTCACTGCGGCAACAATGCGGTCCAAGATGGCCGAATCGGCGGTGCTAACGTTAGGTATGCATTCTATCCGGTAGCTCATATTACTCGCTGTAAACGTGCGCTTTTATAAAATCGGACACGAGAAGGGCTAATCCTCTTCCTACAACATCACCTTCCTCTTCGCTGGTAACGCGGCCTTCACAAAGATGTAAGTAGTGAGGAAGCATATCGAGCGCGTAAATGATTTGACGAACTTGATCTAAGGAGAATCCACTCACGCTTTGTGCGCTTGATGGGAAATTAGCAATAACATCCACGTCTAATTCCAATCCATACTCCATCCCCAAATGTTCTGCAACATGAAGGAGTGCTTCATCTTGGGTCAATTCACCCGATTGCAAATCTTCGAAGCTTACCTCATTATAGGCGTCGTTGTGCTCAATCGTTTGCCATACGTACTCAGGAGTATGGTTCTCTTGCAGCCCAAGCATAAAGTAGTTCGCTAAGTAGCCCGCCTCTGCTGCATAGGTAAAGCCGTTACCACTGTGTCTGCCTTCTTTACTTCTCAAATCTGTGTGTGCATCAATATTCAGACAGTTTATCGCGAGTCCTTTTATTTCGCTAATGCCTTTAAGACATCCGTAGGAATTGTTATGGCCACCGCCAATCACTACTGGAATGGCCCCTAATTCAGTGATTCTACGTACTATAGCGCTTACCGTATGATCGTTTGCTGCAGTAGCCTCGCGCAAGGCTCCGATTTTATCGTCTTCGACGGATGTAGTTGGCACCACTGCCCCTAAAATCGATACGGCGTCCGAAGGAAAAAATCGGTTCGCCTGCATGTTCAGGAAGTAATTCAAAAAACTTTGGAAAGCTCGATTTGCTCCGCCGCGACCGTGATTCGCTCTAACGCCAAAATCTTCTTCAATTCCTATAATAATGAATTTGTACGGTAGCGAATCGGCGCTGGTCCAATCTCTCTCATTGACGGCTGCAATGCGTTGACCTAAGCGTTCTTCGCCTTGACGAATAAGTGTACGGCTAAGGAGATCTTTGTTCGTGTAATGCTCAAGTATTGTACTCATTGTATTTCTCCACTTAAAATAGTGGTTTGAATGTGATTAGTTCCGAAATCATAGCATAGGTATTCTATTGAAGGTATCTTTTTGGTGATTACCAAATCGGCATCTTTACCTGCGGCTACAGAGCCTTTACGGTCGCTAAGGTTCAAGGCAGCTGCACCATTCAAGGTGGCTGCATTCAGCGCCTCAGCTGGGGTCATCTTCATTTGAGTACAGGCCATATTGCAAACGAGCTGCATATTTCCTCCCGGGGAAGAGCCAGGATTATAATCTGTGGCCAATGCGACAATAGTGTCATTTTCTATGAGTTCGCGGGCCGGGCCGAAGGTGATACCAAGGAAGTAGCTACATAAAGGAAGTAGCGTTGCAATGGTATTGCTCCCGTGTAGAGACTTCATGGCCTCTGGGGTCATAACTTCAAGGTGGTCAACACTTAATGCTTGAGCGGCTACTGCCATTTCAATTCCGCCAATGTCGTAAAACTGGTTGACGTGAATCTTTAATGGCAGCCCGCTTTGGGCGCTGGCATCAATCAAATACTGCAATGCGTTTAGTTTGAAATAGTCCCGCTCAATGAAGCCGTCCAAGAAGAGAGCGAGTCCTTCAGATTGCACCGTCGGAAGACACTGAACTAACATATGTTTCGTATAGCTAGCATCGTTCATGCCCTGCTCTTTAGCCCAAGTTGGCAGTGCGTGAGCCGCCAAAAAGGTGGGAATGAGCGTGGCGCTGCTTTGATTATTGAGCGCTCTGATAGCGCGTAAGAGCTTTAACTCGTTTTCCGGGTCTAAACCATATCCGCTTTTCACTTCAAGTGTCCCTGTGCCGCAGTCGATGAGATTTTGTAAACGAAATTGGGCTTGCCTTACGAGCTCGTTAATATCCGATCTACTCACTTTTACTGCACTGTTTAGAATACCTCCTCCAGCTGCTGCAATTTCCTCATAACTCACACCTAAAAGTCGTAGGTTGAATTCTTCTTCACGTGTGCCGGCATAGACAAGGTGACTATGAGAATCTACAAAGGCGGGTATAACGTGTTGTCCACTACAATTGTAAACAGGTAATTCATCTTGAGGACAATTACTCATAGGGCCAAATGATGAAATTTTTCCCTCTTTAATGATGAGATAGGCATTTTCAATAGATGGGAAATGAGCTAAGTCCGCGCCTCGTAACCATTTGATACCCTCCTTATGCACCCCGCCCAAGGATTTTATGTTAATTAGCTTCAGGTTCATACCCCAATATTACGGAGAATGTGCTTTAGTTTGCTACTTTAGTGGTATGCCTGGAAATACAATAGGAAAATCTTTGGTTCTCACGACTTATGGTGAAAGCCACGGCACGCAAATAGGAGGGATTTTGGATGGGATACCGTCGGGAATAGAAATGAATCTAGACTTGGTTCAGAAAGCCTTAGACCGTCGTCGTCCCGGCCAAAGTCACCTTACTACAGAGCGCAACGAGGAGGATACTGTCCTATTTCATAGTGGCTTATTTGAAGGAAAAACAACGGGTACGCCTATTGCTTTTTCTATTGTAAATAAAGATTATCGCAGTGAAGACTACGGTCAAATCAAGGATGTTTTTCGCCCTTCACATGCCGATTTTGTTTACGAAGCGAAATACGGTCATAGAGATTATCGTGGAGGCGGTCGCTCAAGTGCACGTGAAACGGCTTGTCGAGTCGTCGGCGGTGCTCTAGCGGCTCAAATAATCCCAAACATTCAGGTCAAGGCTTGGGTAAGCGCTGTAGGCCCCGTTAAGTTAGTAGTTTCTGCTGAAGAACTTGATTTGAGCACTATAGATACCCATCCTACGCGTTGTCCTCATTCCGCGACGGCTGAACGAATGGAAGATTACATAGAACAATGTCGAACTGCAAACGATAGTACTGGTGGTGTTGTAACTGCCCTAGCAACAGGTGTTCCTGTTGGATTAGGCGAGCCTGTTTTTGATAAATTACAAGCGGATTTAGCCAAAGCTCTCATGAGTATCAACGCAGTTAAGGGATTTGAAATCGGTTCAGGTTTTTTATCTTCAGAAATGACAGGCAGCATGCACAATGACCCGATTAACAAAGATTTTTCAACGGCTACGAATAATGCTGGAGGCATCGTTGGTGGATTGAGTAATGGGGCACCTATTGAGGTTCGCGTTGCTTTTAAGCCTGTTGCGACTATCGGAAAAGCGCAAAAAACAGTGAATAGAGATGGTGAATCAACAATTCTTGCTGTAAAGGGTCGTCATGACCCCTGTGTGGTACCTCGCGCTATTCCCATAGTTGAGGCCATGATACAATTGGTGTTGGCTGACCACTACTTAAGAAATTTGAAATACAACGCATGAAAAAACCTTCGTTACCCGTACAGATTATTATTGGACTAGTTTTAGGAATAGCATGGGCACTTATAAGCTCTGCCATGGGCTGGACTGCATTCACTTTAGATTGGATAGCACCCTTTGGAACTATATTTATCAATCTGTTGAAACTTATCGCCATTCCATTGGTCCTATTTTCAATAATTGCGGGAATAGGAAACTTAAGCGACGTGGCGACCTTAGGTAGGATGGGCTTGAAAACGTTAATATTATACATTGGGTCCACTGTTCTTGCAGCATGCATGGGGATGTTAATTGCGAATACTTTTAATCCTGGAAAACAGACTGCTGAGGAACAATTAAACATTAATCGTGTAGCTTATGAATTGTGGGTCAACGATATGGAAGGGGTTGAGTTCTTCGATAATACTAGGTTATTGGCAGATCCTTCAATGCAAGCGTATATGTCTGAGGCGCAGGCCGCACTTGCCGAGCAACTTAATAATGAAGAACTCAATGCAAAGGTAGCAAAGGCCAATGCTGTAAAAAGCCAGAAAAGGGACGGTCCGCTTCAGTTTTTTGTAGACATGGTGCCTTCGAACATCTTCTTATCCTTTAACGACAGCCTGATGCTGCAAGTGATATTTTTTGCCATTTTCTTTGGGATTGTGATGGTCATGTTGCCTACAAATAGTATGGAGTCCGTATCAAAATTAATGAACGGATTTTCCGATATTTTCATCAAGATGGTGGATGTAGTTATGAGCGGTGCTCCATTTTTTGTTTTTGCGCTTTTGGCAGGTAAACTGGCGTCTATGGCTGGTAGAAATTTTTAAAGCCCTCGGGGCCTACACAGGGTCAACTATTTTGGGACTTTTAGTAATGATTCTAATTATTTACCCTGCAGTTCTAGCGTTTCTAATTAATCGAAAGACTAAAATGGGTTATGGGAAAAGCTGGGGTTATTTTATGAAAGGAATTAGACCTGCACAATTGTTGGCCTTTTCAACTTCATCTACAGCGGCAACCTTACCTGTAACTATGGATTGTGTTCGTGATAATTTGGGTATTGATGAAGAAATTGGTTCGTTTGTATTGCCTGTTGGGGCAACCATAAATATGGACGGAACCGCTTTGTATCAAACCGTAGCGGTTATTTTTATGGCTCAGTTTCACATGATAGATCTCACTTTAGCCCAACAAGCTACGATCATTTTTACAGCTACATTAGCTTCCATTGGCGCGGCCTCTGTTCCTTCTGCAGGGATGATTATGTTAATACCCATCCTTGAAAGCGTGGGTCTTAACCCTGCTTGGATTGCTATCATTTTCCCGGTAGATCGAATCATTGATATGGTGCGGACCGTATTGAATTTGACCGGTGATGCATCAGTTAGCGCCATTATTGCGTTATCTGAGGACAGACTTTCCGTAGTCAATCAAGATGAACTTTAATGCGTAAACTCCTTGTAGCAATTGCTGTTTTATTAGGTATCCCGGCGCAAGCGCAAATGGGACTGGTAGAATTAGGTACTCATTGTAGTGACGATTACCGCAGTCTTCCAAAACAAATTCAAAAGGGCCTGCGGGCCCTAAACCAGCGCGACTATCCCAATGCTGGAATTTATATCGGGGCGGCTTTGCGTCAAGACGATAATGATCAGCATGCACTTTATTTAAAAGGCGAGCTGAGTATTAGAACTAAAAAATTTCATCTCGCAGAGGTGAACTGGAAACAATTGGTAAAGCTTTGTCCAAGCTACAAACCTGATTTACTGTATGCAGTTGGGTCACTTTGTTTAGTGGCGGGTCGCAATGATGAAGCAGAAGGCTATTTTAAACAGTGGTTGCTAAGAGATGATCGCAAAACGGCATTTGATCGAGAAGTAAAAGGAATGCTTGAAGAAATTAACCTCAAAGAAACCTTTTTGGCCAATCCAGTGCCCTATAATCCAAAACCTGCGAGAAATATAAATACAAGATGGGATGAATATTTGGGCGCCTTAACACCCGACGGTTCTCAATTTTATTTTACTCGTAGAAGCAAGAGGCGAAATAAATATGAAGGTCCAGCGGCCCCTCTTCGAAGTGTTGAGGAGTTCAGTTTAGCCAATACGCTGAGCAGTGCTCATGAATTTCTTTTTGAGGAAGGAACAGCTTTAAGTGCGCCATTCAATTCAAAGTACAATGAAGGTGGGCCAACCATCACCGCGGATAATCGCCTTATGGTCTTCACCATTTGTGAACGCGACGAAAAGACCGGGCACCAGAATTGTGATTTGTATTTTACGACATATTCTTTTGGCGTGTGGAACGGCATCCGACCATTTCCTAGTGTCAATCTCCCGGGGAGCTGGGAGAGTCAACCGTCTATTTCCCCAAATGGTGATGTATTGTATTTTACCAGCAATAGAGAGGGCGGTTTTGGTGGTTTGGATATCTATCGTAGTGAGCGTCAAGATGATGGCAGTTGGAGTAGTCCGGAAAACTTAGGGCCAACCATAAATACGTCCAAGAACGAAAAGAGTCCATTC
Source organism: uncultured Cryomorphaceae bacterium (assembly GCA_902614915.1). GTDB lineage: Bacteria > Bacteroidota > Bacteroidia > Flavobacteriales > Schleiferiaceae > UBA10364. The sequence continues at coordinate 30,968 of CACMMX010000014.1, read as the reverse complement.
ATTCATCCGGACAGTGAAAGCATGTATTTTGCTAGTGATGGACACTCAGGTATGGGTGGTTACGACCTATTTAAGAGTTCTTTGGAATCTTCAATCTGGGGAAAGCCTAAGAACTTAGGTTATCCCATTAATACTGAAAATAACGAAATAGGCCTCATGGTCACTTTAGATGGACGTCAAGCCTATTTTGCTTCAAATAAAATTAATAAAGCAAATGGTTGGGATATATACTTTTTTGATTTGCACGAAGCAGTGCAGCCTGAAGAGGTTGTTTTAGTTAATGGAAGTTTAACTAAAGACATGTTTGCATTCGACGATGAGCCAAAGGTTGTATTGAAAAATAGTCTAACCGGTGAAAGTACCAGGCTGACGGTAGATGAGGAAACAGGTGGCTTTTCTGCCGTGGTGAAAAAAGAAGATGCCAAAAGTATGGTCATAAAGTTAGATGCAAAGAGAGCAGCATTTAGCGCAGCACCATTAAGATTGGCATTAGCCGAATCTGGACCCCCTTGTAATGTAAGTCGGATACAGATAGAATTGGTACAGGCAGACTTGGCAGAAGGAGAGACGTATCCAATTCCTAATATTCTATTTGAAACAAATTCGGATTTTTTAGATGATTTAAGCGAAATGCTTATTGCTGAATTTGCTGAATTTCTGGTATATAACAATCACCTTAAGGTTCAGATTCAAGGGCATACAGACAATGTGGGAGATGCAAAAACTAATCTAGATTTAAGCACGCGTCGTGCAAAGCGAGTAACCAATACGTTGTATGGAATGGGAATTCAGGCTTCTCGACTGAGCTATAAAGGATATGGTGAAACCAGGCCTGTGGCTAGTAATGAGAATGAATTGGGTAGGGCAAAGAATAGACGAACGGTTTTTGTGGTTACCCAACTCTAAAATCTTCTTAAAGTTTTAAAGAAAAAACCCGAGTACTTCACCCGGGTTTTTGATAGTTCATTTAAAGACAATTAAAAGCGACGCTCTTTTATTCGAGCTGCTTTGCCTGTTCGCTCTCTTTGGTAGTAGATGCGGGCACGACGTACTTTACCACGTTTATTCACTTCAATTTTTTCAATTGCCGGAAGATGTACTGGAAAAATACGCTCAACTCCAGTATTTCCACTCATTTTACGAATAGTAAAAGTTTCTGTGGCTCCTGATCCTCTGCGTTGTAATACTATACCGCGGAAGAATTGTGTACGCGTTTTATCACCCTCAGAAATTTTTGTGTATACTGTGATAGTGTCACCTGCACTAAATTCTGGTAAGTCTTTTCTAGTTGCATATTCGTTGTTAACAAACTGGACTAAATCCATCTTTCTATTTGTTTTTTGTTTCTGTGGGCCAACATACACAACTTTTGCCAGAGGTTAACACTCAGTATCATTAAGGTGGGCAAAAGTAATTAAAAATTCCTTTTTAAAATTGCTCACGTCGTGCAAAATGAAAATCACCTTCAATTTGAGCATTTTCATCACTATCGGAACCGTGCACCGCGTTTTCACCAATACTTGTTGCAAAACGGGCACGAATTGTCCCAACCGCAGCTTCTTTTGGGTTTGTCGAACCAATAAGTTTTCTAAAGTCTTCTACAGCATTTTCTTTTTCTAAAATAGCTGCTACTATGGGGCCTGATGTCATAAACTCTACCAATTCGCCAAAGAATGGACGTTTCTTGTGGATAGAGTAAAACTCTTCTGCATCTGTTAGTGAGAGCTGAGTCAACTTCATTGCTGAGATTTTAAACCCTGCATCTGTAATCTGATTCAGAATTGCACCAATATGTCCATTACGAACAGCATCAGGTTTAATCATGGTTAACGTCTTATTTGCTGCCATTTTATTTAAGTTTTTTAAAATTTTGCGCCGCAAAGGTACACTTTTCTCGCACCTTTGTGCGAGATTGTACTCATTATGCAAGAAATACGGTTAGACGGTTTTAAAAGCGCGGTTAATTCCGCCAAAAATATTGTTATTACGAACCATTCGAATCCAGATGGAGACGCCATGGGTAGCGCTTTGGCATTGAAAATAATTTTAGAAAAATTGGATAAGAATGTGAGCGTTATTGTACCAAATCCATATCCAAAATTCCTTTGGCACTTATCCGGTAATGATCAGGTGATGATTTATTCGGAGGGAAAATTAGCGGCTAATGCTCAAATTGAAACGGCAGACATGATATTTCACTTAGATTATAATGCCTATCACAGAAGTGCAGATATGGAAACTGCTTTACGCAGAGCAAAAGCTATGAAGACTGTGATTGATCATCATCAGCAACCTGAAAATTGGCCAGATTTTATTTATAGCGATACTATGATGAGTTCTACCTGTCAAATGATTTACGAACTCTGCACTATGATGGGATGGGAGCATTTGTTAGACAAAAAGAGCGCAACGTGCATTTATACTGGAATCATAACTGACACTGGAAGTTTCAAGTACAGCTCGACTAGTGCAAGAACTCATGAAGTCGCTTCTAAACTACTAATTATAGGTGTTGAGCCGCAGGATTTACACAATAAGATTTATGATTCTCAGCCAGTAGCTCGTTTACGATTACTGGGTACGATGCTTGAACAAATGGAAGTAAGTCAAGACAAAACAAAAGTTCTCCTCTATTTAACAGCAGAACAATGTTTACAATTGGGCTACCAAACAGGAATTACAGAAGGATTCGTGAATTACGGCCTAAGTATCAGTGGTGCTATTCTAACAATTTTCCTGCGTGAAGAAGATGGTGCTGTTAAGTTATCCTTGCGAAGTAAGGGCGATTTTGATGTTAATGCATTGGCACGGTCCTATTTCAATGGCGGCGGGCACAAAAATGCCGCAGGTGGAAGAATTGAGATGAGTATGTCAAATGCCATTAAGCATGCTAAAAAACACCTAGATTGGTGAGGGTAGGAACTTTTGTTTTATTATGCTTAGCCTTAAACTCTTGTGCCGAATATAGTTCGTCAGAAGAGGCAATTATTAAGATCGATCCAATAGAACGTCAAAAGCTGTATTTAGCGCAAGAGCGGGCGCAATTAGATGCCTACATAATTACTCATGAATTGGAAGGCATTCAGCGAAATGGTTTTGGCATGTTTGAATTAAGCATGATAAAAGGTAAAGGAAAGAAAGCGAAATTTGGAGATCAAATCATCTATAATGCAACGGTTTATTTACTCGATGATAGTGGAATAGGGCAATACACGGACACAGTGCATTTGGGGAGAAGTGAAATGGAAACGGGGCTCCATGAAAGTTTGAAAGGAATGAAAGAGGGAGAAAAAAAACTCGTATTAATTCCTTCATTTTTGGCTCACGGAATTGCTGGTGATCTTGACCGGGTTCCACCGCAAAGTCCATTGCGCTATGATATCCGCCTTATTCAGGTAGTCCGCTGATTTGCACAGCGCCTTCTGGATGACTCTCTAATTCATCCATTACAATGAAAAGCGAGATGAAATGGTCATTGTCAGATGCTACTCCTTCTAATTCTAAAACTACCTGTTCAGTAGTTTTGCAGAAGTGAATAGTTTTCATGAAGTTGTATTCATCTAAGTAGATGCCATGAAGCGCTCCTCCTTTGTAATCTGTAGTAAATTCTTGAAATGTGAAATGAGCGGTTCCGTCCTCTATATTTTCCTTTGTTAGGAAAAGCTCATTATCCTTAAAGGTTAAGTAGACGTGGTCGTTGGTACTAGCTAAATCAAAGCTCACTTGAGTATCATGGTCGTACATCTCATAGGAGGTGACTTCAAAACTTTTTCGATTTAAATCATCTAGTGTATTTGAATTTGCAATACTTCCTATCGGAGCATCGCAAGAAGAAAAAGAAAAACACAATAAAATTCCACATATAGGTAAAGTAAACAACCTTTTCATATCCCTTTATTTAATATTTACATAGTAAAGTTAACATAAAATTTACATATAATAGTATAAAAATTTACAAATAATTTACATAAATTAAAGAGTTAGGGATATCTCAAATACAATACGTAACATCCAAAATTAGTTCCAGAACCATTACCTTTGCAGACGATAAATAAATGAAGAGATGTTAAAAAAAATACTTACAATCTTTGTGATTGGTTCGATTGCATCGGCTTGCGGTGCTACTAAAGTTACAGTCAACAATGAAACTGTTGAACTGACCGATGGCATTTATGCAAAGTTAACTACTTCGATGGGTGATATGTTAATCGATTTCTATGAAGAGTATGCTCCAATGACAGCAGCAAATTTTATTGCATTGGCTGAAGGAAACCATCCTAAGGTTTCTCAGAAATATGCATCCAAACCTTATTTTGATGGTATTGTCTTCCACAGAGTGATACCGCAGTTTATGATCCAATGTGGCGATCCAACCGGAACAGGCTCAGGAAGCCCAGGTTATCAATTTCCTCAAGAAATTTCTAATGAACTACGACACGATAAGCCGGGGGTTGTAAGTATGGCTAACGCTGGTCCTGGAACCAATGGTTCACAATTTTTTATCACCCATAATCCTACTCCTCATTTAGATGGTAGTTATAATATTTTTGGACAAGTGTTGCACGGTCAAGAAATTGTAAATGCCATTGGAGGCGTTGATCGCGATCAAAGAGACCGTCCAAAAGAAGATGTAATTCTTCAAAAGGTGGAAATTATTCGAGTGGGTAAGGAGGCTAAAAAATTTGATGCACCCGTTCTATTTGAGTCTGGGGTAAATGGTGAAGAGGAACGTATCAAAGCAGCAGCAGCAGCTATTGAAACTGAAATAGATAAGATGTACCCAGAAGCACAGAAAACAGCTTCAGGATTACGCTATATAATTGAAGATATGGGCAGTGGAGATAAGCCTGCTCTAGGCCAAGTGGTTCGCGTAAATTATGCCGGTTTCCTTCTCGATGGCAAATGCTTTGATACCTCTGATAAAGATTTAGCGCAAACAAATGGAGTATATGATTCGCGAAGAGAGCCCTATGAGCCTATTCCTGTTGAAATCGGTCCACGCGGTAGAGTGATTAAAGGATGGCAGGAAGGTTTGACGCTCCTAAATATTGGTGGTAAAGCCAAGTTAATCATTCCCCCATATCTTGGGTATGGAGAACGTGGAGCTGGAGGCGTAATTCCTCCAAATGCACCACTTGTGTTTGATATTGAAATAGTAGAATTAGCCAAATAAAAGTATTTCAGAAAATAATATGGAAAATGGTATATATGCCCAAATTTCAACACAAAAAGGGATCGTAAAAATCAAACTCGAGCACGAAAGGACCCCGATGACAGTTGCTAATTTTGTAGGCCTAGCTGAGGGTATAATAGAAAATACCGCGAGAGAAAACGGCTTACCCTATTACGATGGCTTGACTTTTCATAGAGTGATTGCTGATTTTATGATTCAGGGTGGTGACCCAACTGGTACTGGTGCCGGTGGCCCGGGATATCAATTTGATGACGAAATTCACCCTGAACTAAAACATGATAAAGCTGGTACATTATCTATGGCTAATGCCGGTCCAGGTACGAATGGTTCTCAGTTTTTTATTACACATGGCCCAACGAATTGGTTAGACGGGAAACATACTGTTTTTGGTTACGTCATTGAAGGTCAGGATGTAGTTGATTCCGTAGTTGAAGGAGATAACATAGAAAAGTTAGATATTATTCGTGTAGGACAAGATGCAAAATCTTGGGATGCATCCCAAATTTTCACAACATCCAGAAGCAAGGCTGAAAAGACAGCAAAGGCAGCATTAGAGGCGGCAAAAGCTGCAGAGGCGGATGCCTTAAAAGAATACACGGAAGGTGCACAAAAAACCGATAGTGGCCTCATGTATTTGATAGAAGAGGAGGGACAAGGCTCCAAGCCAAATAAAGGTGATAGTGTGCAGGTTCATTACGAACTAAAACTGATAAGTGGCGTCGTTGTGGACAGCTCTTTTCAGCGAGGTCAACCGCTTTCCATTAATATTGGAGTTGGTCAGGTTATACCCGGTTGGGACGAAGGAATAATGTTATTGAAAGAGGGTTCAAAAGCTACTTTAGTGGTTCCATCTGAATTGGGCTACGGTGCATCAGGGGCAGGAGGAGTAATCCCTCCCAATGCCACATTGATTTTTAAGGTACAATTGGTTAAAATTGGATAGGTCCTGTTTTATTAAATGACTATTTCTGTTTGTTTAGCGGGTGATACTGCGCTATTTTATCTCTTAGATGCTTTGCACTAATATGTGTATAAATTTCCGTTGTAGTAATACTTTCGTGCCCAAGTAATTGTTGAACCACTCTCAAGTCTGCTCCACGCTCAATCAAATGAGTCGCAAAGCTATGACGCATTGTATGAGGTGATATATTCTTTTTTATTCCTGCCATAGCAGCAAAACGCTTTAGTTTAATGAAAATACTTTGACGTGATAAACTACCGCCTCTGTTGCTTAAGAATAACGTATCGCTGCTTTTGGAGTTGGGCTTCGTATTAGGTCTTTCATATTTTAGATAAAGTTCAATAGACTTAATTGCCTCTTTGTGTATTGGAACAAGTCTCTGTTTATTTCCTTTGCCAGTAACGATGATGTATCCCTCTTTGATACGCAATAATGAGAGTTTTAATTCACAAGTTTCGCTAACTCTAAGCCCACATGCATAAAGTAATTCCATTATTGTTTTATCTCTTTTGCCAAATTGTTCGTTAACGGGTATTATATCTAAAATTTTTTGTACTTCTTTTTCGCTCAGAACAACCGGAATAGTGCTGTATTGCCTTGGATTTTCAAATAGTAATATTGGGTTTTGTTTAATATGTTTTTCCTCTTGTGCCCAAGTATAAAACCCACGTAATGAGCTCAACATCCTGCTTTGAGATCGCGCAGATTGACCTGTATTATGCATATTTGACAGGAGGAAAGAAATTTCTTCACCTCCTGATAATAATGGACTTTTCTTACAAATTTTATGAAATTTTTGAAGGTCTCTTTGATATGCTACAATAGTATTTTTGCTCAGTCCACGTTCAAATTGTAGGTATTCAAAATAGTCAGATAATAGATGGTTGTCTTTCACTCCTTAAATTTCGGTCTTCAAAAGGTAACTTTGCAACATGCGTATATTAATTCTTAACGGTCCAAATTTAAACTTGCTTGGAAAGCGAGAACCAGATATTTATGGTAATTCTAATTTTCAGGATTTCTTTGAAAATCTTAATACTATGTTTAAAAACCGAATTTATTTCGGTTACCAACAAAGTAATATTGAAGGTGAATTGATTGATATTCTCCAGTCTAGCGCGGAAAATTATCAAGCGATAATATTTAATGCTGGTGGATATACGCACACTTCCGTCGCACTAGCTGATTGTATAGCTGCAATACGGGTTCCTGTTGTAGAGGTACACATTAGTCAACCAGCTGCGCGAGAGGAGTATCGACATAAAAGCTTGCTTGCTAGTAAATGTATAGGTAGCATTAGCGGTTTTGGTTTAGACTCCTATCGTCTTGCGGTGGAAGCGTTAATTGAAAAAATGAATTAATTTTTTTATAAACGTGTAAAGCTGGGTCAGAGTTTATGTTAACAGAGAAAACCTTCTTATTATAAAAGCAAGCTCTGAGGCAATCTTGGTGAGTGTTTTGTCATATTCATTGCATTGGTTTTGCTTTCCGTCGCTTTTCTTAGGGTCTTCATATATCAAAGAATGCCGTTCTATACAACCATGTACTACAGGACAAGTTTCATTTGCGCTATCGCACACCATGACAGCATGATAATTGTCTTGAGCGTTATATTCGGTGTTGTATTTCTTTGAAAATAAAATTGGAGTGGTCTCTTTCCTTTCGAGATTTTTGAAGAAAATTTTATACGCTTGTTGACCATACGCTTTAATAGGTAGGACCTTAAAACCATGTCTAGCGAAACTCTTGGCTACCTCCGGATATAAGCTTGTACTTTCAGTACCTCCGCTAAAGGTTTGAACATTTTTTAGACCGTAGTAGTGTGCGGCTGTCCTAAAGAGAATTTCGCAAAAATGACTTCGACGGCTATTGTGAGTACAGATAAAATTAACCTTCAAGTTATCTTCTTTTGAAAAAGATAGCGCTATAGCTTCCAATGTTGGTATTCTATCTTCACTTGGAATTCGATTAAAAAGATTATCTAAATCCATTAGTCGTTATTTTTAACATTGAGGCGAAATCTTGACTACCACAAAACCACTCTATTTTATATCAATTCTTAGACTCTTAGGTTTTGTAAAAATATCTATCTGCTCGGAAAGTTTTACAATTTAATATAACGCTCTTTTTTATCTTCATAAATTGAGTCAATTGGAATAAGGATACCAGTTTCTTCAACATTACCAAAGTCATTGTTTTTAAACGTTCCAAAGCTCATCATACTTGGGCTAAGCGCCATGTATTGCTTAATTAATGGTGGGATACTTTCACCATACTCATTGCAAAACCTGCTAAGGTTTCGTTGCCCAATCCTGAAAGATTTAGCAAAATCGTTGGAATCAATTGGGAATAATTCAGAACTCATTTTCAGCTGAGGTACCTTAACTTCAACCAAAGGGGTCATTAAGTTTTGATTATCTGGAAAATAGTGTTTAAGAAAGTTGAGCACATAATTCCGAGCATTCTCATTGTAGGATGGATACATAGTAACCTTTCCATAGAAATACTTGATATGTTTGTATTTGAGACAAATTGCACCTAAACCATCCCATATATTATCCAAGGCGAACATTCCCTTTCTGGGATCATTAACTGGTTGGTACTTGGGCTGCACCCAGCTTCTTCCTAATTCTATACTAAAGGGAAGATATTCAGAGATAAACTTCTCACTTAATTGGAAGTAATGACTCATGCTTAAATCTTTTTGCCAATCTCCTTTTTCGGTAATATCTGCACCGTCAATAAATCTATATCCTCCTACAATCTCTTGTTCTTCAGGATTCCAAACAATTAGCTGTTGATAACAATATTCACTTACATCAAGATTATCTAAATCAACTTCCTTTCCTGTTCCACCATCAGCAGAAGCAAATGTAAGCTCACGTAATCTCCCTACTTCCCGAATAGTGTTTGGTGCATTGTGAAAGTTGACTATATAAATTTCGTTATTAAGCTTACCAGTGACCCGGATAAATGCGTCTTTAGTTAGCTCTTTTTTTATCAAAGCAACATCAACAGGGGAGGCGATGTAATTTAAATCTGCCATGGTGCAAATATACCACACATCTTCAGTGTAGATTTAATCATTCAGTTTGTAAACCTTGGATTTGATATCGTGAGCCCAATCCTGATCTTTTTTGGTCTGGTTAAATGTTTTTGAATCAATGGGTTGACCATATTTAATGACCACAGTGTTTCCTTTTTGCTTTATAGTTTCTTGGGCAAGGAAAAGCATTTCAATATTCATTTTGATTCTTAAGTATTTTCTCAAACGTGCAATAAAGTAAAAACGTTTTGATAATCGACCGGAAATATAAACGGGAACTACGGGCTTATCGTATTTTTTTGATTTAGTAATGAATGTCTTCTTCCAATCTAAATCACGAATGAGTCTGTGTCTAGTCATTCTGCTCACCATTCCTGCTGGAAAAATAAATAGTGCCGAATCTCCTGAAAAGGCTTCGTCAACTGCTTTAATACCCTCTCTTGCGGTATTTCCAAATTTATTGACGCCAACAAAAATTCCTCGTAATTGTGGTATGTTTAGAAGAAGATCATTAACTAAAAACTTAACATCTTTCCTGTAAATATCAATTGCAGACATTACAGCAATAGCATCCATACCGCCAAGAGGATGGTTTGCGGCAAAAATTACTCCTCCTTTTTTAGGAATATTTTCTTCACCTTCAATTTTTACTTGGATACCGAATTTTTGACAAAGAAGGCGACAGAAGTCAAAATTGTAAGATTCTTGATGTTTGGACATTATTTCATTGAGTAAAGACTCATGAATTACCTTTTCACTCAGATAGCGAATTACCCAATTCGGTATTAGTTTGTGAACAGTTGGATTCTTTTCCTTAATTAATCCATTTACATCAACAAATTTTGATGGAGAATTTTGCATTTAAGGTAATTTGCGCTAAGCGAATATAATCTATTTCTTTATGTCTGATTTTTAAATTAACTATCTCGTCATGCACCTATTTTTTGGTCTTTAATAAGCTATTGTTCTTCAAGAGAGACCGCTATATTCAAACCCAACATACATATTTCTTGTTATTGATTTAAACAAAACAATATGCTTAAATTTTTTAGAAAAAAAACAGAGAAAGAGAAATTAGAGGCTCGCTACGACCATCTTATCAAAAAAAGCTACCAATTAAGCCATACGAATAGGTCAGAAAGTGATAAAATTGCAGCAGAAGCTGCAGATTTACTTAAACAAATTGATGACCTATGATGATTACTGGCTCGTAACTATTTTTTGTATGCCTAAAAAGGTTAGATAGAGACAATAAATTCAATCCTGCTAATTAATCGGCATCTTTTCGAGGGCAATACACTTGAATGGTACGAAAGTAATTCACGCTTTTTTGTTGCTATCTATCTGCTTTAAAAATTGCATTGCTTCTTGATTAAAAACCTCTGGTTGTTCAATGTTCACGACATGTCCACAGTTTTCTATCACACGCAAAAGTGCGCTATGGTGTGTAGATACAATTTTTCTGATTGAAGGCAGGAACATATAATCTTCGCTTCCCATAATATAAAGAGTAGGCACATTAGAATCTTTGAATCTGAAATACTTTAATAATGGATTGATTTCAGCAACTAAAGTGAACCATCTTTTGAATTCTTTTTGGTAGAGTTTCCTTGCCTCGCGCACGAAAAGATTACGAGCCTCGTTATGTCTTTTTTTGGGCATGATGACCCAAGCAAAAAACTGATAAAGAATCATATATGGTAAAACACTTTTAAGCAAGGCGCCAGTTCTCATTAAGACTTGACCACGCTTATTGAGCTTCATTATAGCTCCACCCATCACCATACTTAGGGCGCGTTCAGGAAATCGCTCTGTAATTTCTCGAATAATAATAGTTCCTAGCGAAATTCCAATCCAATGAGTGCTTTTTATTTTGAGGTGGTCAAGCACCTCTACAACTTCATCTCCAATCGTGGAAAAGTTATAATTCTTAATACGATTATAAATGGGGGCTTTACTTCTACCGTGGCCTCTAAGATCGATTAGTAAAATATTAAAATTTGAAGAAAATGCTTTGAGCTGTTTATACCATATTGTGCTTGAACCGCCTGCACCGTGAATAAATGTCACCCATCGAAATTCAGAAGCTTTTATATGAGTACTAAAACTTAGCATTGTGCAAATGAAACACTTTAAATTTAAATGGTGTTCATGTTAGTTAGTTTTATTAAGTTCACATTTTAAAAATTCAGTCAAATTCATATGGTTAATCATAATCCCTTTTCAAATTTCAAACAAGATATACCTAGTGCTCTCGTTGTATTTTTAGTTGCATTACCGCTGTGTTTAGGAATTGCCCTAGCCTCCGGTGCCCCATTGTTTTCTGGTCTAATTGCAGGAATTGTTGGAGGTTTGATTGTAGCTCCGCTCAGTGGAAGCCCTCTCGGTGTTAGTGGACCTGCGGCAGGACTTGCAGTGATTGTTTATGGTGCGATTGAGGAATTGGGCGCATATCCAACTTTTCTAGCTGCCGTGATTATAGCAGGGATTGTTCAAGTTCTACTCGGGATGCTCAAAGCAGGAGTCATTGGTTATTATTTTCCATCCTCTGTAATCAAGGGAATGCTTAGTGGAATAGGAATTATTATTTTTTTAAAGCAAATCCCACATGCATTTGGTTATGACAAGAATCCTGAAGGGGATTTGGCATTTATTCAACAAGACGGACACAATACGTTTTCGGAACTTAAATACATGTTGGATGCGGTTAGTCCTTCAGCCACTCTAATTTCATTACTGGGTTTAATTATTCTAATTCTGTGGGAACGTTCTTGGATGAAGAAAATGTCATTCACGACGATAATTCAAGGCCCACTAGTCACTGTAGTGACAGGAATTTTATTGAAAATATATTTTGATGGTAAAATAGGCTGGGAACTCACAGGGGATCATTTAGTATCGATCCCTGTAACTGAGGGCCTCAACGGTTTCTTAGGTCAATTTACAGCGCCGGATTTTAGTGCCTTTTTGAATCCTGCTGTATACACAATTGGTATAACTATGGCAGTTGTAGCGTCTCTAGAAACATTGTTATGCGTCGAAGCCACGGATAAATTAGATCCGTACAAGCGAGTTACCCCGACAAATAGAGAATTACTCGCGCAAGGAGCTGGGAACATAGTTAGTGGATTTATTGGAGGTCTTCCTATTACTCAAGTTATTGTGAGGTCTTCTGCGAATATTCAGAGTGGAGGAAGAACCAAGGCCTCGGCAACCATACACGGTGGACTATTACTTATTTCAGCTTTTGCCATTCCTGCGCTTTTGAATCTTATTCCGCTTGCAGCACTAGCGGCAATCTTATTAGTAGTTGGTTATAAGCTTGCCAAACCTAGCATGATAATTGGAATGTGGAAAAAAGGAAGAGCTGAATTTATTCCATTTGCTGTCACCGTAATTGGTATTGTATTGACTGATTTGTTGATGGGAATTGCTTTTGGTCTGGTTGTAGCAATTGTGTCTATTTTGTGGGATAATTTCAAAGTTCCATATAAGTTTGATATCAATAGTTATGAATTAGGTCAGCCCATTAAGATTGAATTTTCAGAAGTAGTTAGTTTCCTCAATAAAGCAAGTATTCAGCAAACTCTAAACACAATACCTCCAAATTCAAAAGTCTTACTTGATGCATCGCAGACTTTACGTATGCATCCTGATGTTCATGAGATTATTGAACAATTTCAAATCAATGCTCAAACTAAAAATATAACTGTAGAAGTCGTTGGGTTTGATAAAACTGTAAGTGAAACTCCGATGGAAGATTTTGAGGAAAAAGTTCTCCAAAGACCAAGAACAACGACCAAGAAGTTTTCAAAACTTTTTAGGCCCTGAAAATAGCGTAATTAATTGTTGATTAATCGGCTAAAAGACAAGCCGAACATGTTCCTTTTGCAATGATCTCAATACTATTAATACTAATTTTAGGTATTGACAAATCTAATTTATTGGTAATATGAAGACATTGTACAGTACTACACCTATTACACTTAAAATGCACATGATTATGATTGTGCATGCTTGACGTACAGTTAGAGCAAAGTGCATAATAACTCTCGCCCTTTTCTTCCAATGCTTTATGAATAAAGCCTTTGTCTCTAAGTATTAAAAGAGTTCTGTACAAAGTTGTCCGGTCAAATCTAGAAAGGTCCTTTTGTAGCTTGCTATAAGGAAGTGCTTGTAGGTTGGCTGCCAAAGTTTCTAAAATAGCTACTCTAATTTTTGTAATTCTTAACCCTCGTTTTTTTAAAATTTTAGCAGCGTCCATCCTTAAAAGTTTTGTATCCAACTTAGGGTTATATTTCTTCCTAAGTAATCTGCAAAATAGCGTTGGCGATTCATATAATCACGATAAATCGTATTAGAAATGTTTTCCAAACCAATTTTAAACTGAGGTTTAGACTTCCATTGGTTCAAGGTGGTGCTTATTTGCATATTAAAAAGATGGTAGCTTTCTGGAGGCGCTATAAAATCCAAGGAGGGGTCCCAGTGCCATTGTTTAGCAACATACCTGTGTTCCAATTCAATTTTAAGATTACGCCAAGTTCTCCATTCTTGTGTTTGATATGAAAATTTGTGTTGTCCATTTAATGGTGGCATAAAGACTAAAGGTAGTTGATCGCTACGATTAGTACCTTGAACATAACTCCAATTCGTTTCAAAACTCCAGTTATTCGTCATGAAGTATTTCAAAATAAAATCCCCTCCGATAAGTTGTGCATTGCATTGCTCATAGGTATAAACAGGGAAGGCACCTCGAATAGTCAGTCTAAATTCAGATTGTGGTTCAAGATATATATAGCCATTTAAAAGGTGCATATATCCTCGCAAATCAATATGTATTTTTTCCCCTATTCGGCCTCGCGATTGCAGAGTATATTTAAAACCTTTTTCCACATTTAAATTCGCATTACCTTCTTCTATACCGCTAACGCCCTGATGTAATCCGAAAGAGTAAAGTTCATTAATCTCCGGTGGCCGCTGTTTAAAGGATAACTCACCGAGGATTTTCCATATAGGCGATGCATTGACGCTACCGCGACTAATAAAGCTGAAGTGATGGAATTGATTAATGAAATAGACTACTTCTCGTGGAACAGAATTGGTCAGCTTAGCAATATTTCTGAAAGTAAAGTCGTAACGTCCCCCAACATCTAAATTAATGATTGAAAAGCGCCTTGCATAACTAGCGTAAACACCGTTTGTAAAAGCGATAAAATTGGGCAGTAATGGCAATATCCCTGTTTCAGGAATATTTGTATTGTTTTTCCCAATTAGCTGATATCCAGCTTCAAATAATTTTTCATGCTTGAATATTATATCATTCTGTAGACTATACTGTAAAAGGCTTAATGCAGGAATGTCGCTTCTTCCGCTGCGCCTAACGTCAAACTCACGTCGTTGGTTACGCTGTCCAGAGAGGTTCCATTCAAGCGTTTTTGAATTCCAATTTTTCCTTAAAGTCGATTTAATTTGGTGATGCTGTACCGTTTGCTTAGGGGCTTCAATAGAATTGGAAAAAAACGAATCCGTATAAAAAGGTATTTCGCGTTGAAATGCGGATTCTAGATCGGTTAAATTTCCAATATGACTGCCCCGAAGAATCCCATATCTAGCACTGAAAAGATTATAATAACCTTCCCACGAAAAACGATTTTTCCATTGTTTGTTTAACTCGACGTTTGCATGTGCTTGTCTTGTTCCTGTGTTTTTGAGATAATATTTAGGTGAATGTCTATCGCCGTAATATTTGAGTGTACTATTGAATCTCCACTTAAGATTTTTTGATTCTTTAAAAAATTGCGTATTTACGGTTCCACCAAGACCGTTAGATTCAAGAGTAGAACGTACTTTTCCGTGAAGATGAGGGTCACTCGGGATTTCTTCCGGTGCGAGCAATACTATTGCTCCCATATGGGTGCCAGGATAACGAATGGCATTAGCACCATTGACAATGGTTATTTTTCCCACACTATTTAAATCAATTTCAGGACTATGATCAATTCCCCATTGTTGACCCGAGTGCAATACACCATTATTAATGATCGTCATTCGATTTCCTGTAAGCCCATGAATAACTGGGATACCAATATCTGCACCGTTTGAAATCATATCTACTCCAGGAATCTGAGTTAATGAAGCGGCAAGTGATTTTTGAGTGTTATTCTCTATTTTACCTACACCTAAAACATGCTCATTCATTGCGTTCTCGTGGTGATCATATACATTCACTTCGTACAACATATTTATATGTTTTTCGATGTTGATTTTAATCAAGGTATCTGCATGTAAATCGAAAGACATACGCTTTGTTGGGCAGCCTATATGCTGAATTACTATGTGATATGAACCCGGACAGAGATTAGTGAAGGAAAAATGACCTTGAGCATCTGTCCATTGCTCTATTCCAATTTCTGATAGATATATATTTACCCCTGGCACAGGGCGTTCATCGTGTAAACTATTTACAGTGCCTTGTATTTCGAGAAAACAAATTTGGGCAGCCACTGTATGCGACCACCCAAAAATGAAGATGAATATTTTAAGTAAGTTATTCAATAACTACATTAAATGGAACCTCAATGTCTGTTTCACCTCCGGCGTTTGTAATATCACCTGAACTAACACCTGGTGCTGACTTATCTGGTTCGTGGCGTAATACAAATGTAAGTACTTCGCTTCCTGAATTTCCGGTTGTTAATTCAAAAGATAGCCCAAGTGGATTGCCATTATTGTCTTGGTCTTTATACGCAAAAGAGGAAGAACCATCAGAGCTGAAGAAAAATTGGTGTTCGTCAGCCTCATCGAAGACCTCTGGGGTAATCTCTTCAGTAGGGGTAACACTCTCATTAAATAATGTTATCGAACCGGAATACGTAGTATTTGCACTTAACGTATCAACGCTGATAATAGGGTCATTACCGCCATCACCATCTAAATCTTGATAATTAAGTGTTAAACTTAAACCGTTAGCTTCGAGATTAACGTTGAATGTTGTTATTAGTTCTTCTTCATTCGGGTTAACAGGCTCATTTGGTTCACAAGAGAATAAACTCATTGCCAAAATAACAAGTGGAATAATTTTTAAGGTTTTCATAGTCAAGTTTTAATTTTAAACGTGAAATATACAATGATATCATTATTAATGCAACATTGTTGCATTTATGTTTTTGCTAATCAGTAATTTTGGCGTGATTTTTGAAAATCAATTAGTAAATAATACAAAATGAGAAAAATTTTTCCAATAATAGGATTGGTTGTTCTTTCTTCCTGTGTCGTTGTTAATCCTGGTTATGTTGGGGTAAAGTCTACTTTGGGAAAGTTGAAACCTCGTGTATATCAACCTGGTTTAATCACCGTAAATCCTCTTATTACAAGAGTAGTAGCAGTGCCAACTCGTACAGTAAATCGCGAAGTAAGGTTGAACTTACCTTCGAAAGAAGGTCTAAATGTTCTAGCTGAAATTTCTATTCTTTATCATATTGAATCCACCGATGCACCTGATGTTATTCAAACTGTTGGTGAACGTTACGAAGACGTAATGATACTATCCGTTTTTCGTTCGGCGGCGGCGGATGTTTGTTCTCGTTACATGGCTAAGGATATGCATAGCGGTCAAAGATCTGTAATAGAGAATGCAATAAAAAATCATATGGATAGCTTAATTTTGGATAGAGGTTTTGTAATAGAATCTGTTTTAATGAAGTCAATTTCTCTTCCTTCGGGCTTATATGAGGCCATTGAGAGTAAATTAGAGGCTGAGCAAATTGCACAAAGAATGGAATTTGAACTTCAACAAGAACGGCTTGAAGCTCAACGTAAAAAGATAGAGGCTCAGGGTGTAAGAGATGCACAGCAAATATTAGCAGAAGGTTTGTCGGAAGAAATTATTAAGTGGCGTTCATTAGAAGTCCTTGAAAAGCTGAGTGCTTCGCCCAATTCGAAACTTATTATTACGGATGGTAATGCACCAGTTCTGATTTCTGAAGATGGAAATTAATGAATATTAAATTTTTTGATTTAAAAAAGGCCGAAGTCATTATTGAATTCGGCCTTTTTATTTGCTATTTTGCGCCGCTTATAGTTTTTTCTAGTTACGTTGTGAATCAATTAAAATCACCTTGTTTAGATCAAACTTAAATACATTGAACAATTTAATCTTGCATGGTACTATTGGATTTATCAATTTCATTAAAGAAATAGCAAATTCCTAGGACCAATTTTCATTAAAAATTTATGGCTGAGGAATATAATTTCGGAATGAAGAAAGAGAGAGATAATGAGGTCGGTTTGCGTGACTTTATGCGTATCGGATATTTGTTAATATCTAAATGGCCGATTATAGTTTTGAGTGTTTTTATCTCGCTGATTTTAGCTTTTGGCATCAATAGATATACAAAAAACACATATCAAGTTAGTATGACTGCGGCGATTGAAGAATCTGTAAATCCGTTGGCTTCTGATAATTCGTTAGAATATGCATTTTCACTTGGCGGAACGGGTGTAGTTGATACTAGAAAAGCTATTCTCACTTCTTTTGCCCATAACAATAGAGTAGCCAAGCAGCTGGGTTGGGAATTACAGATTTCTTCGCGTGGTGTACTTGGCAGGAGGGAGGCTTATGGTCAGAGTTATATACAAATAGATTGGGATAAAAATCATCCACAAATTGGAGGATTAAGGTTCGATTTGTCCGTCTCAGAAGATGGATTGTATATCACAACAAAACAAGAATCAAAAAGCTTATCGAGTATTGAATATTCAAATAATACCCAAACCGCTCTTCCAAAGACATTAGATTTAGAGGCTGACCTTGGTTTTGTCTCTTGGGGACAATGGGTTGAATCCCAATACTACCGATTTAGAATTTTTAAAGGCACAGGTTTCAATATTGAAGATGACCGGACTCGGTCGTTCATTTTTAAATCATACGACAATGTATCGCAATGGGCTATAAAAAATATCTCTATGCGCAGCGATGAGAGAGACAAATCTTCATTGTTAACTGTCGAAATGAGAGGTTATAATCGACAGAAACTTGCAGATTATCTTAATGCGAGTATAGCTGAGTTACAAGCCTATGAGCTTAGACAGAAAAATCAAATGGCCATAAATACTATTGAGTTTATTGATGAGCAATTAATGATTCTTGAATCTGCTCTCAAGGATAGTGAAACAGCATTAGAGGATTTTCGTTCACAAAACTTGATTATCGATTTGAATACTAAGTCGGAACAAATGCTCGAATATTTCATAGCATTAGAGCAGGAAAAGTCGGCTCTTACATTAAAAAGGTCTTTCTATCTATATGTAATAGATTTTTTACAGAATGAACAGAATTACTCAGGTCTTTCTATACCGTCGATGGGGGCTTTTGATGATCCTATTGTTATGCAGCTTGCCGAGCAATTAGTTTCAAGTAGCATTACTTTGGAGCGCGTTCAACTTACTCTAGAAAGAAATAATCCTGCACGAAGAGATTTGGAAAATGAAGTCGCTTATTCTAGACAAGCACTTTTAAATGCAACTAATAACGCACTTAGTTCTTCCTATATAGTCCTGAAAGATGTTAATCAACGCATTAAAGCTGCTGAAGCGGAGATGTCAAAACTACCGTCAACGGAACAACAGTTGATAAATATCCAAAGAAAGTATGAGGTTCGAGGCGGTCAATATCAATTATTATTGGAAAAACGTTCTGAAGCTGGGATATTACGAGCCTCGAATGTTCCTGATACTAAAGTTATTGATCCTGCGGTCAATAGAGGACAAAGAGAAATATCGCCCAATCGTTCATTCAATTACTTAACAGCTCTCTTTTTTGGTTTATTTATTCCCGTAGTAGTAATTCTAATTATTAATGCTTTGGATAATAAATTAAAAAGTAAAAGAGATTTAGAAAAGGCTACAACAGTACCTTTGGCTGGAATGATACCTTATTCAGAACACGAAACGAGTCTTGTTGTATTCGATAGACCGAAAAGTTCGATTTCTGAGTCATACCGTTCACTTAGGACAAAAATAAAATTCATAATGCGAGAGCCAGAAAATGGCATAGGCGTGGCGATAGGTGTTACTTCATCCATTGGCGGTGAAGGAAAGACGTTTACAGCCATTAATCTCGCATCTGTTCTTGCTTTAGGAGGCGATAAGGTTCTTTTGATTGGCGGTGATATGAGAAAACCGAAAATATTTCAGGATTTTGAAGTGTCCAATAGCATTGGTTTTTCCTCTTATTTAAGCAACCAGGTTGAATGGAAAGAATGTATACTACCAACGAAATATGATAATCTCTCAGTGTTTAGTGCTGGGCCACTTCCACCCAATCCTTCTGAGTTGATTCAAAATAAAAAATTCGGACTACTCATTGAGATTCTGCGAAAAGAGTACGAATATATTATCGTCGACACGCCGCCTATTGGTCTTGTCACGGACGCTTTACAAATGGAGCCTTATTTTGATGGACTATTATATGTTACCCGATTTAATTATACTAACCTTGAAAGCATAGCTTTTTTGGATGATCAATATCGCCAAGGCGAATTGAGCAATGTTGGTTTAATTTTCAATGCAGTGGTTCACGGCTATGGCTATGGTTACGGTTACGGTTACGGCTATGGCCACGGTTATGGCTATGGTTATGGCGACTACGGGAACTAGATAGTTAAAATAAAAATGAAGGGTCAAATCACGCAGGCGGTCAAGAAGGGTTCTTTGGGCTCGGACGCTTTAATGGTAATTTTAGTTAAAGTACTTGGTGCGGTTATGACCATAGCATTAAGTATCTATATTACTCGTGTTATTGGTAAGGGAGCATATGGCTTGATTTCATTAGGAAATCAAATCTTAAATTATTCCCTCCTTTTTATTCTTGCTGGTTATAATCAAATAACTACCCGTGAAATTAGTAAAATAAGAGAAGATAGATCCAAAGTGGAGTTTTACGCTTCCATGCTTCATCGTTATATTTTTTCTAGATCTATACTGATGATGTTGTTCTTATTTGTTGCGGCTTATCCTTTATTTAATATTCTTTTTGACAGCCCCTCATTTGTATTTCCATTTATCATTTTAACAGTTGGTTTGATTCCTCAAACAGTCTCTAGAATATTTTCGGGCGTATTGCTAGGAATGAAAAAAGTTTGGCAAGCGAACCTAACGGAGCAAACTCTCACAAGCGCTTTACTTTTAACTTTTTTATTAGTCTTTAATCAATTTGGTTTTAATCTGAATTTATATTCAGTCGTAACATGCTTTGTCCTCGCTAGATATGTAATGTATTTTATTTTTTCTTTTTACCTATCCAAAGGACTTGATCTTGATATAAGTTTTTATAAACGTGGCTTGGAGAACATAACCAAGCAACCTGGTTTTGATTCAAAAGCATCCAGAAGAAGTTTCTTACTAATTGCTCTAACTTCATATTCTTATAATACAATAAATTCATTGATATTGGGTTTTACATCTAATCCAGTAGATGTAGGAGTTTTTAATATTTTGATGAAAATTGCTACACCAATAGCATTTATATTAATTGCATTTCAGCGGTCTTCGATGCCGAGAATTGCCAAGAAATACGCTGATGGTGATATTAAGTATTTAGAGCAGGCCTTCCAGAAGATTGGTCTATTTGCAGGTGTCCTTGGGTTGTTGTTCTTTCTGCTTGTCTTGATTTTAGGTCGGGATATTCTTTTAATTTGGAATATTGAAGAGTATGAGGTGTATTTGTCACTTTTAATTTTGGCATTAGGTTTTTTAATCAATGCTGCCACATCGGTAGCTGGTCCTATTTTGGCGATGACGGGTCAAGAAAGTATTCATTCTATTATCAATATAATTTCAGTACTTCTTCAGGTCATATTAAGTTTAATACTTACAATTAAGTATGGAATTATAGGCGCCGCAATTACCTTCACCATAATAATGCTATTATCAAACCTTGCAAAGGTATTCTTCATGTATAAGAGAGTTCTGCAACCATAATTTTTTGAACAAATGAAGCAAATAATCTTCTTGATTTCAGCACCCAGGAGTGGAAGCACCATATTACAAAAGCTTTTAGTCACTTCAGAGAAGATCAATACGACTGCAGAACCTTGGTGGCTTTTACCTATAATTCAATATAAGTCTGATCAAGGATATGAATCTTACAATAAAAGAATTGCTTCAAAAGCAATCCATGATTTTGATAAATATTTTAAGAAGCAAACAGGAAGTAGTTTAAATAATGAAATTGTAAATATGGTGCAGAAAGTTTATGCTTTATTGGCGCCGGACTGCGGTTATTTTTTAGACAAGACGCCGAGGTACTATTTGATTGTTGAGGAATTGAGAAAATTATTTCCACATGCTAAATTCATATTTTTAACTAGAAATCCATTGGAAATTCTTTCGTCTAAATTGACTGCACATAATGACACCTTTCACGCTTATTATAAATACAAAATGGATTTGTATCAAAGCGTAAAAAAAATCAGCGATAGTCTTCATAATCAACATGACAATATTTTTCAACTTGATTATAATGATTTGATTTGTTCAGAAACTAATTGTGTTGTGCAGCTCAATTCATTTTTAAATCTTGATGATATTGATGCACAGAATGTAAGCAGTATTGAGGTAGATGGCGTAATGGGTGATCCGAAGGCTATGATTCATAATGAAGGTATTCGTTCGAAAAAATCGTTTTGGTACCAGAAGGTTAATAGTCCTATAAAGTATTTGATTTTTAAAAAAATTTTTTCTGCAACACCGGATGACTACTTTCATTTTTCAGGAATAACAAAATCTATGGTAAAAAATGACTTTAATAAAATAAGTTGGTGGGCATACCTAAATTTTTGGCAAGGTACTATTGATACTATTGCTCTAATTAGGTCTTATTTAACGAAAAATAGAAAATGATTATTTCTGATACACATAGATATGTGTTTATTCAAACCCCGATGACAGGTAGTTCCGCTGTTGCGAAAGAATTGGTAGAGAATTACGAAGGCCGAGCTATATTATCAAAACATGCTGTTTATTCCACATTTTTAGCAAATGCAAATAGAGAACAACGAAACTATTTCGTGTTTTCAGGTATAAGGAATCCTTTAGATAAAATGGTTAGTAATTATCAAAAAATGATTAATAATCATAATGACCGCTTTACTCAAAAATTAAATGCAGATCCGCGAAAAGCTATTTTTCAAATACGAGATAGAGTTAGATATAGAAGAGTTAAAAAAGGGTGGAACTATGAACAATTTCTTCAACATTCTAAAGTATACGATGAAGTCTCTTCTCTCGATCATCATAAGTTGAATTATGTGATGAAATTTGAGACTTTGGAGAACGATTTTGAAAAAGTGTTATCTCAATTAGGTATTCCATTGGTTAGAAAACTTCCTAAATTCAATTCAACAAAACAAAAGAAAGATTTTTTAGAGTTTTACGATTCCGAAATAACTAGAAAATTGGCAGTCAAGAAAATGGGGCCATTTCTAGAAAACTCTGAATATTCTTTTCCTGATGATTGGGGAAATTGTAGTCCATCCAACTGGGATAGACTTCAATATAAACTGTGGCATATCCTAAGAATTTTCACATGGAGATACGTTAGGCGAGGGATTCGTGGTCACCAATTGTAATAAAATATGAATGTTCCAAACTTTATCATTGCAGGTGCACCTAAATGCGGAAGTACGACTTTGTTTCGATATCTAAATCCGCATAATGATGTTTTCTTTCCCAAAATAAAGGAACCTGGTTTTATGATTAAGGAGTATTATCAAGGCTTATCAAAAGATTCACCGAATTATCAAAGACAACTTGAATATCTTGTCTTAAATGAGCAAAAATACAGTCGGCTTTATGACCGGAAAGACTGTAAAATTCTTGGAGACAGCTCTATATCCTATCTATTTCAATATGAAAATGCCATTAAGAATATTCTTAAGTATTGTAATAGAGAAACTAAAATACTCTTTGTTCTTCGTGAACCGATTAGCCGATTAAAATCGCAGTATCAGTACATTATTGAGCTAGGTTTTGAAAATCTAGAATTAAGAAATGCTTTAGAGTTAGAAGATTATCGTTTATCACAAAATTGGTCCTCGATATTCGCATACAAGCGGCAAGGATTGTATGCAGATGGTATCAAAGCTTTCATGGAGGCATTTGAAAATATTCATATTATGTTTTTTGAAGACTTAATTGCTGACCCATTCAGTCAAATGAATAAGGTGTATCAATTTTTAGGAATTCCTTCTAGCGAATTCGTTGAAGATTTGACCTTTAATAAAAGCGGTATACCAAGAAATCGAGGTTTACATCATTTTTTAATGACAAAAAATCCGGTACGCTCGGCTTTTGCAAAAGCAATGCGCTCTTTCATGAGTGAAGATAGACTACTGCTGATTAGGGATAGACTGCGAGAAATGAATCAAAGAAAGAACTCAGTAATAGAAATTTCAGATGATTTGAGGCAAAGCCTAAAAGATTTCTATAAAGAAGATCACAAGGAATTAGAGCGACTTTTAGGAAGAAAACTACCTTGGACAGCATAGCATAGAAATGGAAAAGAAAATAAGTAAGGATAGTCTATTCGTCATTTTGATGATTCTTGGTGGAGGAACCTTCATCAAGTTATCAGGGCTACAAACGTATTATACAATTTTTGTCCTTACCGTAACCTATTTACTAACCTACAAAGAGGGTTTTAAACTTCAAGAAATTCTGAGAGTAGGACTTATTATGTTGGTTTTAGTATCCTTACAATTAGTTCATTCGGTTACGCAGATTGAATACAATTTATTGAGTACGCAGTTCCTCCGTTCTCTGGTAGATGTATTGCTTGCTTACATATTATCTAAGCGATTTCTGTCACGTGAATTATCTTTTGTTCGCAATGTAAATTCTGCTTTATTCGTTGTTATTGTTCATGCCATTATAAGCGTCTTTGTTGTAAAAATATTCGGATCTGATAATGTGGTGTATGCTTCAGGTGATGGATCAGCACTTTATAGAGGTCCAAATATTTTATTTGCAGTTCGTAACAGTACAGATATGAACGGTTATACCATAGCTTCTAATGTACTTGGTTTAGGCTTAGAGCGTGCCCATGGTATATTCTGGGAGCCGAGTGTATTTGTGAATTATGTTGCAATATTCTTGTATATCAATATTTTCTTACGATTCAATATTAAAAATATAATTCTTGGTTTTTTGGCAATGATTATGGCATGGTCTTCTACAGGAATGCTTTTATCCGCGTTAATTGTTATACTATTTGCATTTTTACCAAATTCAGAAGGTTCAAAAATTCTTAAGAAAAGATTAAATAGATTGAGGTTTGGAATGTTAATAATTGGTGTCCCAATAATCCTTACATTTTTATTCATTAATATCTCAGAGGCCTTAAATGATTCTCGTAAACTAGGTTCAGTTTCCCAGAGATTCTATGATACTGCAGGTGCGTTGTTTGCAATAAGTGAGAATCCCATCATAGGAACGGGATCAAATTTAGAATCTTATTCAAATGCACTTGCGGGGGATGAAAATTTATATCAATTAAAGGGCATTGCAGAAGGTATAGATTTGAATAGTAAGGATAACGTAAAGTATTCTAATTCATTTCTTCGATACTTGGTGAAGTATGGAATCCCTTTCGGATTGATTCTTTTTATAGGGTTGTCGAGACAGCAAATAATTCGATCTAGTTCTAAAGGAGTTTTATTTATTATAATTGCCATAGGTACCTCATTTTCACCCATTTTAGAGCTAATGTTTTTTATGCCTTTCATGTATTCTGGTCTCATCTTTAAAAAGCAAAAAAGATAGGTATGCTTATTTCGTCTTCAAAGAATTTTATTTTTGTTCACATTTTCAAGACAGCGGGCACCTCGGTTAGTAATTTATTTTTACCCTATGCTCGCTTCATTGAAAAAGTAACTTATAAGTACTTCTTGACAAAGAAATTAATAGGTATTTATGCTAGAATTTTTAACCTCGAAAATCAAGGTCAGGAGTTTATCACTGGTTATCATAAACATGCGACAGCAGGACAGATTATTGAACGTATGGGACTTGAAAATTATCAGAGAAAATTCTCTTTTTGCTTTGTTCGAAATCCATATGATCATATGGTGAGTTTATACCATTATATTAGACAGTCTCGCGGTCATTACTTGCATT
Organism: uncultured Cryomorphaceae bacterium; assembly: GCA_902614915.1. Taxonomy (GTDB): domain Bacteria; phylum Bacteroidota; class Bacteroidia; order Flavobacteriales; family Schleiferiaceae; genus UBA10364. The sequence goes on along the minus strand of CACMMX010000014.1, from coordinate 5,594 downwards.
TCGATGCCAATACGATGAGTTTTAATGAATTCATCCGTTATTATCTAAGCACTCATCCCCAAAGGCAAACTGACTTTGTGTATTTGAGAGATGTACAAGTCGTTACTTTCGTTGGTAAGTTTGAGCGATTAGAAAAAGATTTAAAAATAATTTGTAAAAAAATCGGTGTTAACTACACAAACGTATCTCATACAAATTCATCGAAGAGAAGAAAAAATTTTCAAGAATATTTTACATCTCAAGATGTGTTAAATTTATTTAACGACTATTTCAGGGATGATTTCAATCACTTTGGTTATAGAGAAATGGTATTAAATGAATCTTTATGATACCTAAATTTTCTATCATCACGGTAACATACAATGCTGAGGATTCTATAGAAGGTACTGTTGAGAGTGTAATTAGCCAGAGTTTCAAAAGTTTTGAATATATCGTCATAGATGGTGCTTCAACCGATAATACAAATGAACTTTTAAAAAATTACAAAAAACAAATAGATCTTATAGTCAGTGAAAAAGACGAGGGACTTTACGATGCAATGAACAAGGGTATTCTTTTAGCAAAGGGTGAGTTTCTCCTTTTCTTAAATGCGGGTGATAGATTATTTAATAACACTGTTTTAAATAAGGTTGACTCAGCAATAACTCCTAAAATACGGCTAGTCTCTGGAGATTTCATGAACGTTAAGGAAGTAGGGGATGTAAATGGAAACTATATTGAAACCAAAGCATGTACAATAAAAAACCTAAGAAAAGATTTTTCTGCTTGTCATCAAACGGTATTTATTCACCGAAGTGTAGTTTCTGAGTATGATTTAAGCTATAAAATTTTGGCTGATTATAAATGGGTAATAAAAGCATCGATGAAATGTAAAACCGATTCCATAGAGTTAATTAAATCAGCGATAGTTTTCTACTTAGATGGGGGATTAAGTGCGCAATATGCCAAACAAAATTTTTTAGAACGTATACGTTTGCATCGAGAACTGTTTGGTATAATACAGGTGTTGAAAAATATTCCAAATTATTTGCGTCGCCTCCTTCGCGAGATAAAGCGTTTACTGTTATGAAGAAAATACTTTTCCTGACTTATGTGAATCCATATACCTTGCTTGCGGGAGATCGAATTTATACTGTGAATATCCTTAAGAGCCTTATTGATTTTGGCTACAGTATTGATCTTTTATATTATAATTCTGAACCGTCGCAGCCTTTAATTCCTGAACAACAAAGTAAATTTTTTAATCGTCATTTAGCCTTAGATTTTAATCGAAAATCAAATTTGAAGCTGGTGTTTTCTTGTTATCCTGGTATGGTAACTAGTAGACGTACCTCATCGTATTTAAAACAAATCAGAGATTGGACTAGAAATAAAAAATATGATGTTGCTATTATTAATCATTTACGAATGGGGTTTTGTCTTGAGGCATTACCAAGCAGCGTTAAAAAAATATACGTTTCTCACAATGCAGAATATTTACTTTCATTAAACAATTATCGTAACGAAAGTAATGGGATTAAGAAACTAGTTTATGCATGGGATGCGATGCGCACGCGATTATACGAGCAAAAACTGCTAAAAAATATCAATGGATATACCGCGATTTGCGAAAACGACCTACAATATTTAAAAGGAATTAAAATGGTTTCATCAGCTCTATTGAGACCAGTGCTTAAAGGCGCTGAGGGAAAATTAAATTCTAAGGAAGACTTTTTTGAAAAAATAAAGAAGATGATTGTTGTAGGCTCTTTTACTTGGGGCCCTAAAGCTCAAAATATAAAAGCACTCGTAAGTTCCTTTGTTGAAAACCATATGGTCTCAGAAGGATTTGAACTTCATGTGGTAGGTAGGATAGAAGATCACTTGGCTATTCAATTAAAACGTATATGCCCTGATCTATACATAACTGGACAAGTAGTGGACTTAGAAAAATTCTACTCAAAGTGTTCTATAGCTTTGATTCCAGAAATTATGGGTGGTGGATTTAAATTAAAAGTAGCAGAAGCTGGTATGTTCAAAAAAGCTATATTTTCTGTACAAGGCGCAATTACGAAGTCAAATTTGAAGCCACAAAGTCATTTTAATGAGAGTAAGGATTTAGATGAGTTGATGTTGAATCTCATTGAATCGGTTAAAAATCCCGAAGAACTGTGGCAGATGGCAGTATCAGCTCATGAAGTAGTTAATACAGAATATACTCAAGAGGCTTTATCGAAAAGTTTAAAAAGAATCTTAACGTGAAACTGATAATGTATTCAAATCCCAAGACGGGTACTTCAACTGTTGAATTTAACGCCAAGGAGTCATTGGGCGAATCAAAAGTTATGATTGTCAACAAACCAAATATGAAGGATTTTGACCATCTATCTGATGCACAAATTAGTGCGTTAGATTTTGTTAGTGGACACCGGTTGAATCAAAAACGGATGATGCGATTACTCGCGCTAACCGCAGACATTGAGCTAATAACACTATTCAGAAGCCCTGCCGAACAGATAGTAAGTGCGTATAACTATGACACAAATTACAAGTATGGCAGAAAAATCCCATTTTGGTTTTGGTATCGATTCCTAATTCCTAAAAACCCTCAGGCATCCCATTTTGTAAGAAGATTTCTAGGTAAATGGATGAAATCTATTAATTTAAATTCTGGTCACTTTAATCAAATTTTGGCGGGTTATCAGCAATTTAATAGAGTGATTTTGACAGAAAATATTAATAAAGAAATTCCAATAGTATACAAGAAAGTTGGAATCGAGCTTGTGAATGAGGTATTGGTACGCAGGAAAGCAACAGGAAAAGATTATATCAAATATTTAACTCTTGATGAAAAATTGAAAAATCGCCTTGAAAAAGAGAATAAATTAGACTATCTACTTTACGAATATTTTAAAAACCAATCAAATCTTTAGGATTTCAATCCTGATAGGTTAGCATGTACATTTTCAAGTCTAGATGTGCCGAAAACCACATAATCTAGGTTAAGTCCCTTAATGTAATTTATCGACGCTGGTATGTTCCCTGCACCGCTAGCAAAAACACTCATTCCCATTTTTTTGAATGAATGTTGTTCTTTGGCAAATTTTTCAACTTCTTCTTTATTAGGGAAAACATTAAAACCTACATCATTCACATTAAAGCAAATAATTAAATCTTGTAAATTTTCTCCAATAATTTCCAATGCCTTTTGAAGTTTAATAGGATTCAGAGTGACTATTCCAGGTTGATATCCATTTTTTCTCACACTAATTATAAATTCTTTTAATAGGTCGTATCTACCAAGGCCTAAAACTAAATCTGTTATGATATTTTGAAGGTAAACATAGCTGCTTTTTGGGAGTTGTTTTGGTACTTCAAGATCTACCGCTAATGGAACTAGGTTTTTTAGATTTCTACTTGTTACAAGACGTGCTCCACTCTTAAGGTTAGAAATCATTGAAGTGTTTTTCATAATATGAGAAAGTAAACTCATCATACCTTCTTCATTAACTAAATTGGCATACTTGTGCGCATATGGAATGCTGTAGTGAATCTCTTTTGAACTTGGGAACTTTTCCTTGGAAATTAATTTGTAACCTTCATCATTAGAATTTATCATAAACCCATCCATACCCACTTGAAGCGCATCTTGAATAAATCGACATATTTTCTCAATAGAATCGAACTTTTTTTTGATTGATGCTCCTTTCTCTAAATCGAAATGGTTGATACCAAAAAACTGATTATCGCCTAATATGATTTTCATGATTTTATGATGTCTTTAATAATTTGATTAACCTTTATCGCTTCATTCATAGTGCACATTGTGTTTGCAGAATCCATTAAGTCTTCCATTTGTTTGGTGAAATCCACACCCCTTAGATAGAAAGGAACTGTGGCAACTAAATCGGTCACTGAAATTTGCTTTATGATTTTTCCCTTTTCAGAAATACGAATTATTTGTTGATCTATATAAATATTTTGTCCATTTCTCAATTCTAACTCTAAACCGAATACGGGTTTTCTGATATTTTTATTAACCCAATTTAGATAAAGCTCGACTTCCTTACCCGGAACTTGTAGTTTGGCTTCGACTATGTCATCTACATCTGAAACGACTGATTTTTTTGAAGCGTGTAAAACCTTATGTCCATCAAGATTAATAAGATAATTGAGTAAATCAAGAATGTGGGAACCCATTTCATTGAGCACTCCGGAGTATTCCCCATTACGCCATCCTTTGGGCTTTTTATCTAGCGTATAACTCAGATACTGGCCTTTCGCTTTGACAATATCTTTTTGGGAAATATTTTTCTTAACCCACTGAATACAAGGGTTAAAACGTAAAACATATCCTATAAATACATTTTCAAGGATTGTATCCATGCTATTATTTAAGTGTCCACCAAAAGGCTTTTCCACGAAAATCCTTTTATCACCCCTCTCTACCACTTTAGACAATAGTTGTTTATGAATAAAAGGGGGAGTAGTTATTAAAGTTAAATCGTAAGGTTTATAGGAAAGCTTATTTTCATCAGTATAAAACGATACATTTGGGAAATTTTTCCTTAGAATCGCAACGATTTTTTTATTAGTCTCTAAAACTGAAAAATGTAGGTCAGATTTTAGTCCGTTTAAAATGGCAAAGTGAGTTAAGCCCATTCTACCAAATCCATACAATAATATATTTCTTAACTGTTTTTCCATAGGTTTAAATCTCTTCCTAATACTGTTTCTAGGTCTTTAATGTCATTAGCAAAATATTGATTCAATGCTTTTCTTAATTCTTGAGGCACACCTTCATTTTTACTTATTAAATATGTGCCGAGCTTTTCAACGATTGTTCTCCCAAGAATAGAGAAAACAATATTCCTTATGGTGTTTCCTAAGGAACTATTTCGGCCAAAAAAAAGCGTGATAAATCTTGATTTTGGTTTGCCACTTCTACTGTATGCAGTAGTTGTATTAACGTGCTCTAACTGGGGTACACCTAAGAAGTCAAAAATTTCAGATACATATTTTTCGGGATTTTCTATAAACTCTTCAAAAATAAGAACCTTAATTTTTGAGAATTTTGTCTTAAAGGCATTTACAGATTTTGAATATTTTGAGACACTTGTATAATGCCACATTTCATCAAAATTAGCTCTTTTTCTTTCTTCTTCTTTTTGAAGAGCTTGCTCAAAAGTTAGTGTTTCTCGACCGTCTCTAACAAGGTTGTTGTATGCAGAATAGCTTCGGTCCACAGGATTTCTTAACATGAGTATTATTGGGATGTCACCAAGTCTCTTTAACGTTTCTGGGATGACACTTTGATAGTTATACAGATACTCTGAACTAGCGTCTCCAATAAAAGTGTTTTCGAGTCCCTTGTAAATAGCGCAATATTCATCCCATGTGGCGACTAATTTCTGATCAACAGTATGGTCTCCCGGGCCTTTTTGTGGAAGCACAACACTGCCGTGACTAAAATATCGTGGTTCCTTGAGTTCGGGAAAGTCTATTTGTGGGTGTTGGCTCATATAATAATATAGTGATGTGGTACCACTTCTTGAAACCCCAGCGATAAAAAAATTAGGAAGCATATCTATTTTTCTACGAACATATCTTTATTC
>CACMMX010000013.1 GCA_902614915.1 uncultured Cryomorphaceae bacterium | reverse complement strand
TTTTATCCTAGATTAGCTTGGTGTTTTCCAAGTTTAGTACCATACATAAAATAGCACTTGTTTGGCTTTTTGCATTAATTGCAATAGCGCTATGTGCTCATCTCATAGTACTTGACAATACGAGCAACGCAAATACCATAAATTTAAAAGAGACTCTCCTTAGACCAGGTGCTTCCACGGAAATGGGAATACATATTTTTGGAACTGATAAATTTGGTAGAGACCATTTCTCAAGAATTGTCCTTGGAAGTAGAATAAGTCTAAGCGTTGGATTCATTGCTGTCATGGTTAGCTTACTCATTGGTATACCTGTAGGAGCAGTTTCAGGTTTTTTTGGCGGACGAATTGATGCCATTTTATCCTGGCTTATGAATGTTATATGGTCCATTCCGACCTTACTTCTTGTAATCGCATTAACTTTTGTTTTAGGTAAAGGTTTATTCCAAGTTTTTATTGCAGTTGGACTCACGATGTGGGTTGAGGTTGCAAGAGTTATTAGAGGACAATTTTTGGTGGAAAAAAATAAAGAGTACGTGGAAGCCGCAAAAGTTTTAGGTTTTAGCACACAACATATCCTCTTTAAAGAAATACTTCCAAATACCATTTCGCCTTTATTGGTTATTTGTGCGACTAATTTTGCCAGCGCACTTTTAATTGAAAGCGGTCTGAGTTTTTTGGGAATTGGCGCTCAACCACCTCTACCTTCTTGGGGTGGAATGATTCGAGATTATTATCCCTATATAATTACAGGGAGGGCTTATCTAAGTATAATCCCGGGGATTTTGATTGCGGTAACCGTTTTGAGCTTGAATACAATTTCTGCAGCTTTAAAGGGGTAAAACTGTCTGCTGTAGGGATTCCAAAATTACACGTTCTTTTTGATCAGCATGTTCTTGAAGAACTTTTAGAAATGTTGAGCGTTCCAAATTACAGGCACCCAAACTGTTCAGATGTTTCGTAGGCAATTGATTATCAACGTATTCTACACCGTTTCGATAGAGGTACTGGCACATCCCTATATAAGCGAACTTACTCGCATTGGTTTTGGTGTGAAACATACTTTCACCCACCAATATACCCCCAGTCATCACACCAAAGGTGCCACCAATGAGTTCATCTTCTTCCCAAACTTCAAAGCTATGGGCCATTCCAAGCATATGCATGCATTTAAAATTGGTAGCAAATTTATCGGTAATCCAAGTCCCAACTTGACCTGGTCTAGGGACTTGACTGCATTTTTCTATTACTTTTTCAAAAGCAGTATTTACTGAAAACCGCCATTTCCTGGAATTTATAAGTGGACGCATACTTTTAGAAATCTTAACTTTTTCTGTGGGTGTAATACTTCGTTCCGAAGGAGAAAACCAAAACACCACTCCTTCTTGCTCAAACCAAGGAAAAATTCCTTTAGGATAACATCTGTTGTAAAGTTCAGGCTTTAAGTCCCAAGAAAGGGCAATCAGCCCTTCAGAATTTGTGGCACTTCTAGGATCAGGTACAACCCAGCCTTTTTGGCCGATAAAATGCAGTGGATTTAAAGAAACCTCCATGGAAATCTACAAATTAAAAGGGTAAATCGTCATCTAATACACTATCATCACTTGAAGGATTGAACGGCTGTCCTACAGGAGGTAAATCAAGAGGGGGAGCAGATTCGGCATTTTGCTCCACAAGAGCCATCCGCCAAGCTTGAAGAGTTGTGTAATAACGAGTTGCTCCACCCTGTGGAGGTGTCCATTCGCGACCCCTTAAATTGAATTCTATACTTACTTCCTGACCCGTACGATATGAGTCTAAAATAGAGGTTTTATCTTGAGTAAATTCGAAACAAAGGGTTTGTGGATATTGCTCTTTGGTCTGAACAACAAATTCACGTTTTCTGAATCTATCAGAAATCACCTGTTCGTCCAAAATTTTCTCGATTCTTGCTTCGATTTCCATTTTATTACCCTTTATCGGGCCGATTTATCTATTAATAATACTTTCCAAGCTTCTTTAACATCTCCATTTTCAAGAAGCTTTTTAGCCACTTCATGTAATGCTTCACGACGTTCAGTTCCTTCTGCATAATTCAGCATTAATCTTCGAATATCAAAGTCATTTTTCTTTTGTTCTATTTCTTCTTCAGTAGGCATGACTGAAACACCACCTAGTAAACCAAGGTCATTACCAGTAAGAACGGTAGAACTTCGTATGACAAACGGAATTTGATCAACGCCAATTCCAATTTGTGGTTTACCTACTGTGAAAAGTGCATCGCCAGATGCTCTTACCCACCAGTTTTTTCCCATTCGGCCCACTAAATCAAGCGTTTGTTGATTTAATCCCCCTTCTTCGGACATCACCGCTTCCGCACAATGAATTCTTTTTATTTCACAAATAACCAAATTACCTGCACCACCTTCCTCACCCAAGGCAACGACATCTTTTACCGTACATTCTAAACTGATAGGACTCTCCAACACTCTCGGCGGAGCAACAACTAATGAAGGTACCTTGGTCAACCCTGATTTAATGAATTCATCAACGTGAGACGGATACTCGGCAGAGGATAAATTTACTTGCTGTACCAAATCAAAATTGACCACATTAATTACCACTTCTTTTTCACGCATTGCGTTGTGAAGAGTATCCTTTGTGGTGTTGTCTCTTACGCGTCTCGCAGGAGAAAAAATTACAGTCGGCGGGTTAGATGAAAAAATATTAAAAAAACTGTAAGGGCTTAGATTGGGCGTTCCATATTCATCTACTGTACTCACTAAGGCAATCGGGCGAGGCCCCACTGCACCTAGTAAAATCGTGTGCCTATCTTTGGTAGAAAGTTCTGAAGGTGAAAATGATGGCATAGATTCTAATTTGATTCAAAATTACTCTTTTCCCACAGCCAATGGAAATTTATTTAATGTGCGAATTGATTTTATAGAATCTACTTATATTTAAGCTCCTTATTGCGGATGTGGTGAAATTGGTAGACACGCTAGTTTTAGGCACTAGTGCTTTATCGCGTGAAGGTTCGAGTCCTTTCATCCGCACACAACAAAAGCTCGGATTCAAATCCGAGCTTTTGTTTTTAATTATCCAAAAATTTTGATTTCTCAATATCATAGTATGTTTCACTGGAAACACCAAAGAGTTGAAACATCAATTATCTTTTAGTTGAGAGAACATATCGTAAACGATAAGATTCAAGACGGGTATGAACACAAAAAAGCCGATAAAACAAGAAATCACCAGTATTATAAGGCCTACTGTCCCCAAAAGGATTAGTACGTAGGCAATAATTACAATTGCAAGAGCAAGGATTAAATAGGTGAAAAGAATATTGAAGAAATTTGATAATGCATTTGCAATAGAAAAGTGTAGTGCCTGAATAGGGTTTTGTTTTCCAAGAGAAGCGGCAAATGGAGCAAAAATCAGCACAATACCGAAGAACATATGAATCGCGAAGAAGATTAAAATACCACCAATATTATCCCAAAAAACAACCCCTAATTCTTCGGCTAATATGGTCAATTCTTCCAAGTTTTGAAATTGACCTTGTTCCTCTAGGTTCAGACTTTGAAGTTCTTGTGGTATGAACAAAACACTTAGTTGTGAAAGAAGTACAGTAGCCAGTAAAACCCATATGAGGGACTTTATATTTTGACTAAATCCCATGAAGAAATCTCCAAATTCAACCTCATCACCTAATTCATCTTTTGCCGCAAAATGAGCATAACCAATATTTATAATCCCGCCTAAAACTCCTGCGATGATTCCTACAACTAATCCTTGAATAAAAGAATCAAACGAGAATATATTACCAATTCCTGACGCTATAGTTGTAAGTACTAAAGAAATCAATATTGAGATAATGGCAAAAGACGAATACATACCCGCTCTATTTGAAAATCTAATCCAACCAGCCTGTATTGATTGTAAAGGATGAATCTTTCTCATTGAAGTGAAATTTGCATTGCTTATTTTTATACTAAATTACAATAGACGTTGAGAGTAACTTACGGATTAGATAATTTTAGAACAATTTCTTGCGCTGTGGCCACTACGGGCACTTTTGATGGAGTCCATTTAGGCCATAGAAAAATTTTAAGCCAACTGGTTACGAAAGCAAAAAAAGTGGGTGGTAAAAGTGTGCTTTTGACTTTCTCCCCACACCCAAGAATTGTCCTTCAACCAGATGTGAAGTTAGAATTACTATCTAGTGAAAATGAGAAGATTGAATTGCTCAAAAAAACTGGTTTAGACCATTTAATCGTCCATCCCTTTACGCGAGAATTTTCAAGAACACAATCGCTCGATTTTGTACGAGAATGTTTAGTGAATAAAATTGGAGTCAAGCATTTGATTATAGGATATGATCATCATTTTGGAAGGAATAGAGAGGGTAGTTTTGGACATTTAAAAGAATTTGGGCCCATTTATGGTTTTCAGGTGGAGGAAATTGCGGCCTTTGATATAGACCAAGTAAATATTAGCAGTACAAAAATTCGTAAAGCACTCGCTGACGGGCAAGTAGAATTAGCTAATTCGTATTTGGGTACTCAATACCCAATTAGTGGGACAGTAATTAAGGGGAATCAGATTGGAAGAACTATTGGCTTTCCAACGGCTAATATTGAATGTGATTCTTCACATAAGCTTCTACCGAAGGATGGAGTATATGCCGGTAAACTGTATGAAAATGGCAACTCATATTATGCAATGGCTAATTTAGGATCTAGACCCACAATTGGAAGTAAACAAAGAACATTAGAAGTTCATTGTATTGAGAGAAATATTAATATTTACGAAAAAAAAGTTCGATTTGATATTTATAAGCATCTAAGAGGAATTAAAGAATTTGCTAACTTAGATGCGTTAAAAAAGCAGCTTGAATTAGATAAAGACGAAGCCCTTCAAGTTTTGCGTAATTGCTAATTATAGATTAACGCATTATTAATTATTGACATGAAAAAAATTACCTTATTCGCTTTTATCGGACTAATTGTCATAAGCTGTAAAAAATGGGAAAACCAAAGCACCGAGTTCAAAATAACAGGTCTTTGGACTGGAGTAAATCAAGAATTCCAAATTCAAGCGCTACCTTTCCTTGATTCTAATGAAGTGACCCCAACACCATATACTGAGGCCAACTTCAGAGACGATGGCAGTCTAGTCATTGACTCGGCCGGGGTGGAATTAGATAGCCTTGGATGGTTTGTTAAACACGATTCTATCCTCGTTTTATCAGGTTTAGACTTGGGTTTCGAAAATCCATTAAGTGGAGGTTCGTTAATTCCAAACGACCTTGAATTTAGTATACTTCGTTTAACCCAAGAAGAGCTTACCCTCCGTTACGATACTACTCTTTCGCTAACCATACCTGGAATTCCATTTGGCGTAAATGTGACAGTAAAGCAAATTCAACGTTGGGCAAAATAATCTTGTGAGTTTCCAAAATGAAATAGGTCCTACGCTACTTGCTTGGATTTTTAATGAGGCGTTGTAATCATTCAACTGAGCTGTGTAAAATAACTTCATGAAAAACGTAAATAAACTCGTTATTAAATATCCAAGGTAGTTTTTGCCTATTTCTCATTCCATGTTTTGAAGTGTTTGGCGTCAACCATTTTATTTTGGTCTTTGTTTCGGAGCGCATAATTAAAGCCGTTGTATATACTGTATCCTCCTGATTCGCCCCGTTTATTAATTGCTAAGAAACCTACTTGCATACCGTCCACACCCGGGTGTTTTTTTAAGATACGCTGGACAATATCAAAACATGCTTCTTCTGGAGATGCCCCACGTCGCATAGATTCCACAACCGCAGCAGAACCAGCGGTACGAATCATGGCCTCACCTAATCCCGTTGCAGTAGCACCACCAACATCACCATCAATAAATAAACCTGCACCAATTATTGGACTATCACCCACTCTTCCGCGAATCTTGTAAGCCATTCCTGAGGTGGTACAAGCCCCTGCCAAGCGCCCGCTTGCATCCAATGCCAACATCCCAATGGTATCGTGATTTTCAACGTTTACACCAGTCTTGTATTCCGATTGAACGAGCCACTCTTCGTAGTCCTTCTGAACTTGTGGAATTGGCACTTGGTAATCCACTTTCGAAAACCCGTTCTCAAGTGCCCATTGCTGAGCACCTTCACCTACTAACATTACATGAGGAGTTTTTTCCATAACTGCGCGAGCTACATCGATAGGATGCTGGATATCTTCCAAAAAAGCCACAGATCCACAACGGCTGTCGTGATTCATAATACAGGCATCTAAGGTTACACGACCGTCTCTATCGGGTCTGCCGCCTAATCCAACGCTTCTGTTGGTTAAATCATTCTCTGTAACGGCTACGCCTTTTTGGACAGCATCTAGAGCATCACCCCCCTGACTAAGGATTTTCCAAGCACCTTTGTTGGCTTCCATACCGTGTATCCACGTACTGATTACTAACGGATTGTTTTTAATCGATGGGGTAAGATTTGAGGGTTGTTCGTTTGATTTCAATGGATTAATAGCCAGGCCTGCACCTGCCAAACCAAGATTTTTTAAAAATCTTCTCCTAGACATGCTTCTGCTTTTATTTAAACTTAAGCATTATTCTTAATTTGGGAAGATGCGAGAAACACTGCTTATCACTTCACTTCTTTTCGGATTTAGTATTGCCGCGCAAGAAGGAATATGGACCTCTGTCAAAGACATCAATCCGTTTATAGGAACAGGCGGCCACGGACATACACACCCAAGCGCCCAGGCACCTTTTGGAATGATTCAATTGGGCCCCAATACACGTTACGACGGCTGGGACGGCTGCAGCGGATATCACTTTTCAGATAGCGCCATGTACGGATTCACCTGCACACACCTTAGCGGGACGGGTGTGAGTGATTATGGCGATCTGTTGATACTGCCTTATTCGTCTCCCACAAAAGAAGGCAATCACATTGCTTTTGATAAAGCGAGCGAGGTAGCTCAGGCAGGCTATTATGGTGTCACATTAGGTGATGGGACAAAGATTGAAGCAACTTCAGGTGATCGGGTTGGTATTCTACGCGTACAATTCCCCAAAGGAGGTAATCCTGGAATTATGATAGACCTCAACTTTCGTGATCGAGTTTTAGAAAAGTCCTTTGAAGCCGCAGGAATTGGCAAATGGCAAGGGTATAGAATTTCCGAAGGGTGGGCGCGAGAACAGCACTTCTACTTTGTACTCAATATCACAGCGCAACCAGATACCGCCATAGAACTTAGCGACGGTATCTATTGGATACCCATGCCTGAAGGAACGCTGGAGACGACAATAGAAATCGGAATAAGCGGAACGTCCGAGCAAGGCGCGTGGAATAATATGATTGGAGAATTGACCAATCATAATTTTCAAAGTCTGCTAAAAGAAACGAAAAAAAAATGGGGAAAGGAGTTGATTAAAAGTAGAGTAAAAAGCCCCTCAGCAGAAGATCGTGCCATATTCGCAACGGCTTTGTATCACGCCTATTCTGTGCCTAATCTTTGGAGTGATGTGGACGGTACTTACCGTGGAGCGGATGGAAAGATTTACAAAGACACTGTAAACAGGCATTATACGGTTTATTCATTGTGGGACACGTATCGGACTGCACATCCATTGTATACCATTACCCAGCCCGAGCGTACACAGGAATTTATTTACGGTATGTTGGACATGTATAAGCAACGCGGTCGACTGCCTATTTGGGAATTGGCTGGAAATGAGACCGATTGTATGATTGGTTACCACAGTGTAAGTGTACTAGCAGATGCAATAGCGAAAGGTTACCATACTGATACGGCACTTACTCTTGAGGCTATGCGCGCCACGGCTGAGATGGAGGTATTTGGCCTTGGCGACTACCAAAAATTTGGCTTTTTAAGCATTGAGAACGAAAGTGAATCGGTCAGTAAGACGCTAGAATATGCCTATGACGATGCGTGTATCGCTTGGACTGCGGAGCTCCTAGGCAATCAAGGTATGATGCTCAGATACAAACAACGCGCCTCTGCTTACCGCTCGCTTATTGATCCAGAAAGCGGTTTTGCGCGCCCACGCACCAATGGTGATTTTTTAGAGCCCTATGCACCAGAAGAGGTAAATAACCACTTCACTGAGGCAAATGCCTATCAATACAGTTTTTCTCCCATACATGATATTGAAGGTTGGATGGAAGTGTTGACTAATTTTAGAGCGGTCCACGAAGGCTGGAGTTCTTTACCTCCTAAAGAGCAAGCAATGATTGTAAAGAGTAGACATGATGTTCTTGAAGATTTACTTGATGAACTATTTACCGCACCTTCTAAAACGACCGGAAGGGAGCAGGCAGATATTTCAGGTCTCATTGGTCAATATGCCCATGGAAACGAACCATCTCACCACATTGCGTACCTATATAATGCAACGAACAATCCGGCCAAGACGAGCTATTGGGTAAATGAAATTATTAACTCACAATATTCAAACGCACCGGACGGGTTAAGTGGTAATGAAGATTGTGGGCAAATGAGCGCATGGTATGTGATGGCCTCCATAGGACTTTATCCTCTAGTGCCAGGACAACCCCATTACCAATTAAGTACACCAAAATGGGACGAAATTCAAATTGAATTGGCAAATGGAAATACTTTAAAAATTCATACGCACGGCAAAGGTCCTTACATCAAAAACCACAATCAAGGAATCATTGTAAAGCGAAAACATAAACCCCGATTTATTCTTCACGATAAGCTTCTAGAGGGCGGTACTTGGGAAGTTGAGCGTTGCCAAGATTCAGAATCGTGGAAATTTACACAACGCTATACCACCAGCCTGAATAACCCCACGCCCCCTGCACCCATTATTCGTGTTGCAAGAACATTTTCGAGAAAGACTCCAGTAGAGATTATTCTAACAGGCAGTAATGGTTTGTCAAGGTATGACCGATATGAAAACGTGAAATGGAAAAAAAATCAAAAGGGTCAAGAGCATATTGGCACAGCACACGATAACGGTTATGTGACCGCTATCACGCCGTATTTCGGCTATGGCAATCACATCGCCAAGGCTGTTTTCACCAAACGGGATGATAATTACGATGCCAAATGGATAGAAGGAGCACCAACCTCTCAATACACAGCCGGTGGTGCTCAAGCTACTGTGGACGGCATCCAAGGGGATACGGACTGGCGGAAAGGCCACTGGATAGGTATTCAAGGAGAAAACGGATTGCTTGAAATCACCCTTAAAAAACCGAAACCAATGAAGCAAATTAGTGTAGGCGTGTTAAAAGACATAGGCGCTTGGATTGCCCTACCAAAAGAATTGGAAATCAACATTCAACACGAAGGCAGTACAAAATGGGAAGCCATTGGAAGAAAATTCATGAATAATCCGTTGAGCCAAGAGAAGCCAGTGCGTAAGGAGATTATTTTCGCCTATTCGGACGCGCGGCCTATCAAAAGAATTCAAATAAGATTTGTAAATGCAGGTGCACTTCAAGATTGGCACCCTGGTGCTGGGTACCCAAGTTATTTTTTCATTGATGAAGTGAGATTGGATTAATTATTTTAACCTTTCCGGAATCTCACACACTGGGATTGGCAGCATTTTGTGTTTGTTGGCTGTGTTAAAACTGAGATAAATTGCCATGACTTCTGCTTCGCGGCCTATGAAATCCGAAGGAGATTTTCCAGCCTCTTGTTGCGCCATCGCCCATTCTAATTCAGGGTACGTAGCACCTAGTTGATCCTCATCTGTTCGGTTATCACCCCATAAGCCGTCTGTTGGCTTTGCATCTAAAATACTGTCCACAACGCCTAGATGACGCGCCAAATCAAAAACTTCGGTTTTCATTAAATCCGCAATGGGACTTAGGTCTACCCCACCATCTCCATATTTGGTGTAAAAACCTACACCAAAATCCTCAACTTTATTACCAGTTCCCGCCACCAAAAGCCCATTAGATTGGGCGTGGTAGTACAAGGTGGACATACGTAGTCTTGCACGAGAATTAGCTAAAGAAAGTTCATGTTCTGCAGCCCCGAGTTTCATCGCAGCGACAAAATGATCATATACAGGGGTAAGGTCTACTTGATGGTGTTTACTATTTGAAAAGTTTGAAGCCAGCCACGCTTGGTGCTCTTTACCACGGGAAGCCTGATCTGGGTGCTGATGGATTGGCATCTCTAAAGTGAGTACTTCAAGGCCTGTCCGCGCGCAAAGCGTGGATGTCAGTGCAGAATCAATCCCACCGCTAATACCTACAACAAAACCTTTCATGCCTGTGCGAACTGAATAGCTTTTAAGCCAATTAGTAATATGATCTGCTGTTTCCTGTAATTTCATAGTCGTATCACCTAATTTTATCTTTATGAAAGGCGTTCACCAAATATACCTCTTCGCAGCAACTGTTGTGCTTGCTCTGTTCTTCTTAATTCAACGCAACGACCGTTCACAAGGTTCACTCTTTGAAGTGACTAATAACGATGAAATTTCCTGGACTGTAAATAACTTTGGTGAAGTGCTTTTTGGACGAGATAGCTTACCGTGGAAGGAAATGCAAGACATCTATTGGCCATTTTTAGAAACCCAACCTAATCGATTTTTTTGGGCAAATGAACGTAAAAATCAGGTGCTGATTGATCATTATACCAACGTTAAAAATTTATGTAATCTAGAAAAGATTGCACGGGATCTAGGACATATTAGCGCAAATGCCAATGAGCTGTTAGGTATTCTACCGCCAAATCAATTATTCTTTTACATCAGTGGGATAGATTTGGAACACCCTTGTCTTTACTTTCAAGGCGGCAAAGATTCTGTCGTTGCCTTTATAGGATTAGATAATTTCTTGGGTTCTACTTATCCAGGTTACAATGCCATACCAAGCTACCAGCGAACATTACTCACTCAAAGTCAACTTGATGTTCGTTACGCAAATGCCCTTTTAGAAAATCATATCATTCAAAACTTTAACGATCCTACTTTACTTGGAGAAATGATTTATCATGGAAAACGTCTTGTAGCGACAGAGGCCTTAATACAAAAGTCTCCTATTCATGAAGTCTTAGGTTACAGTAAGGCTGAATACGACTTTTTAGAAAGGAACGAAAGACAGATTTGGGAAGTTTTCGTCCGTGAAAATTTGCTCTTCTCCTCAGACATGATAATTCGCCAACGCTTGGTTCAACCCGCACCGTTTTCGAAAATGGGTACCGCAATGGACATGGAGATTCCAGGAAGAGTAGCTCAATTTATTGGCTATAAAATGATACGTAGTTTCGCAGAAAATCATTCATATTTAACTTTAGAACAACTTTTAAATATTCGTGACGCGCAGCGAATTTTGCGCGACGCACAATACAAACCTTAATGGCAATAAAGAAAAAAAGTGAAATTAAGATTACCGTAGGACTTGATGAGAATAAAATACCTGAATCCATTGTTTGGAACGCTAGTGATGGAGGAGTAAGCAATGAAGATACAAAAGCCCTAATGATGGGTGTATGGGACGATAAAACTTCAGAGTGCCTGCGCATTGATCTCTGGACAAAAGACATGCTTATGGACGACATGAAACGAATGTTTTATCAAACATTCATCTCAATGGCGGACGGTTACGAACGCTCAACGGAAAACAAGGCTTTAGCCGACGATATTCGTAATTTTGCCTGCTATTTTGGTGAAAAATCAGGGATTATTGAGCCGCCGAAAAAATAAATTGACGTCTCGTTACTTAGTAATTTACAAGATGAGGGAAAAGGGTTGAAAGAAAACCACAAACAGAAGTGACAAAAAGCGCCTCAATTTTTCCGACTATACATTTCTGGGGTAATGCTTTGATGAACAACATCTATATAACGAAGTACTTCTTCTCGTCCAGTTCGACCTTCAGCTGAAGTCATAAATACCGGTGGTAATTCTTCCCATTGCAGCAGCAACTTTTTCTTATAACGCGCAATGTGCTTAATAAGTGCGGAGGATCCTAATTTATCAATCTTGGTAAAAACAATAGAAAAAGGAATACCTTCAATACCGCACCACTCGATAAATTCAAGATCAATCTTTTGCGGTTCATGTCTGCAATCCACAAGTACGAAAGTGTTAATTAAGTTAGGGCGTTCCTTAATGTAGGTGGTAATCATAAACTGAAAAATCGCTCTATTCTTCTTAGAGGTTTTCGCATAACCGTATCCGGGTAAATCTACCAGATACCAATCCTCGTTAATTTCAAAATGATTGATAAGCTGCGTCTTTCCTGGTTTTCCCGAAGTTTTGGCCAAGTCCTTTCGCTGCATCAACATATTGATTAAAGAACTCTTACCAACATTAGATCTTCCGATAAATGCAAACTCGTTTTTAGTAGGCTCAGGGCACTCCTCTAGCTTAGCTGAGGATTTCACGAAATTGGCACTTTTAATCTTCATAGTTCTCAGTATTGGCGCAAAGTTAGGTCATTTATTGTGTCATCTGATCAGACGGTTATTAACTATGTTATCCACATAATAATTTTATTTTTTCCCACTTATTCCCACCAGTCTAAGCAAGACTTTACGATATTTTAAACCAAAAAAATGGGAAAAGTTATCCACAATATGTACGTTTGTGGGAAATCGTGGGATGATAATTCTACATTTGTAAAGAGAGCAAACTTTAGACATGTTAAACCTTATTGGAGTACACGAATGCAAGATGGATGCGAAAGGTCGCATCAGTCTACCGGCGGCCTTAAAAAAGCAGCTCGCCCCTGCTATGGACGAGGCCTTCGTACTCAAAAGAAGTGTGTTTAGCAAATGTTTAGAGCTATACCCAATGCAAAAGTGGAATGAAGTCATGGGTAAGGTGAACACCTTAAACCGTTTTGTAAAAAAGAACAACGATTTTATTCGATTATTCACTGCAGGTTTAAAACTCGTTGAGCTAGATGGTGCTACCCGTGTAGGGATAAGTCCAGATCTCAAATCTTTCGCAAATCTCAGCCGTGAAGTGGTGCTTAGTGCACACAACGGCATTGTAGAGATTTGGGACAAACTAGCTTATGAGCATGCCGTAAACGTAGATGGAGATGACTTTGGATTGCTCGCTGAAGAAGTAATGGGCAGAATAAATCCAAGTCAGAATGAGCTACCATGATCCGGTTCTTTTAGAAGAATGCTTAGAGGGACTTAACATTAATCCAAAGGGGTTGTATGTTGATGTGACCTTTGGTGGAGGCGGTCATAGCAAAGCTATTTTAGAACAACTAACCACAGGTAAGCTATACGCTTTTGATCAAGACCCGGATACAAAGGCTAACCTTCTAGAACACCCAAATCTAATATTTATTGCCTCTAATTTCCGCTACATCAAAAATCACCTGCGGTTACATGGTGCTAAAAATATAGACGGAATATTGGCAGATTTAGGCGTTTCCTCGCACCAATTTGATGAAGGTAAGCGTGGATTCTCTATTCGATTTAATGGGCCTTTAGATATGCGCATGAATCCCAATGCTGGACTTAGTGCCGCGGAAGTTTTAGAGACCTACCAAGAGCAAGCACTGTACGACCTATTTAGAAAACACACAGATATTAAGGGCCTCCGGTCTCTAGTAAACGCACTGCTCATGGCACGCGCAAATCATCCACTGACTACAACCTCTGAGCTGCGCGAGTTGTGTGGACCGTTGGCTCCACACGGACAATGGCACAAGTATTTAGCCCAGGTTTTCCAGGGTCTGAGAATGGAGGTTAACGGTGAGCTTGAGGTACTTGAAGAACTGCTGTATGGCGCAATTGATGTATTAAAGCCAGGTGGAAGATTAGTGGTCATGAGCTACCACAGCTTAGAAGACCGAATAGTTAAAAATTTTATAAGAGAGGGCAAAGCCTCTGGACAAACAGAAAGTGATTTATTTGGAGTCAAACACCTACCCTTAAAAGCTATTACTAGAAAGCCCATAACAGCAAGTACTCAAGAAAACGCAATAAATCCTAGAGCTACGAGCGCCAAGCTTAGGGTAGCAGAACGAACTCACATAGAATGGCATAGAGATGAATAAGGTCAAAACATTTTTTAGCACCCTTGGCGCTCGTATAAAAATCACAGACGAAGCCATCATAAAATTCCTGCCCTTCGTCAGTTGGCTCTGCTTTTTAGCGCTAATCAGCATTTATATAAGCCATAGTGCAGACAAGAAAGTGCATAAAATTGACGACCTCAGCAGAAAGCGACAGAAACTTGAGGCCGAACATACGGAAACCAAAGAACGACTGACCAAATTATCACTAGAAAGCCGTGTGATTATGAAGGCAGAAAAACTCGGTCTGATACAACCACAGGAAAGACCAGAAAAAATCATAGTAACCGAGTGAGTACGGAGATAAAGAACATAAAGAATCGAGTTGCTTGGGTTAGCATTATCATCTACCTCATGCTAGCCGTAGTATTAATCCGTTTGTACTACGTTAGTCTTATAGAAGGTCCTAAGCTTAGAGCCAAAAGCCGAGAGCGAGTTATTGAACGCCACGTCATTGAAGCAAAACGTGGTGACATTTATTCTGCAGACGGCAAAACTCTGGCCACCACCAAACCGGTTTATAAAATACATTTTGATGCAGTTACGGTAGATAAAAAAATTTTTGAAGCAGAGGTGGATGCCCTTGGAGGGCAATTAGCAACGGTGAATTCTAAATATAGTGCTGGTGGCTGGTCAGCGTATTTGAGAGAAGAGCGGTCCAAAAAGCGCCGCTATATCCCCTTGGCAAGTAACCTAAACTTCAGCGAACTGCAGCGGATTCGTCAATACCCTATTCTAAGGAGAGGGGCACACAGAGGAGGCTTAATTGTAGAAGAAGACCTACAGCGGATTCAAATGGCCACGAACATCAAAATGAGAACCATTGGATATGATCAAGAGGGTGCAAGCGCTGGTTTGGAAGGATACTATAGCGGATACCTAAGAGGGAAGCCTGGCAATCGATTAAAGCAAAAAATTGCTGGAGGGGATTGGAAACCCATTGAAGACCCTGAGGCCGTAGAACCCGTGGACGGTTTTGACGTATATACCACCATTGATACTAGAATCCAAGACGTAGCGCAACGCAGCCTGTTAAAACAACTCAAAAAATATAAAGCACATCACGGCTGTGCTGTAGTCATGGAAGTAAAAACTGGAAAAATAGTGGCAATGGCCAACTTAGGCCGTAATGAAGATAGTACTTATTCGGAGCTCAGAAATTACGCCGTTTGGGAACGTACAGAACCCGGATCAACTATGAAGCTATTATCTACCATGGCGCTTTTAGAAACCGGCAAGGCCGATACCAACACTAAAGTGGATACAGAAAATGGTTTGATAAAAGTTTTTGATCGAAAAGTAAGAGACTCACGTCCCGGCGGGTATGGGGAAATAAGCCTTGGCGAAGCTTTTGCAAAAAGTTCCAATACAGCCATTGTAAAACTTATTCATTCAAATTTCAACGATAAGCCCAGTGAATTTATTGACTTTTTATACGCTTGTAAGTTCAACGAAAAGACAGGGGTAGGTATCAAAGGAGAGTCCTCGCCAATTATACCAATGCCTGATGATAAAGACTGGTCGGGAGTTACCCTTCCATGGATTGCATATGGCTATTCCATCGCATTCACACCACTGCAGCTATTAACCATGTACAACGCCGTTGCAAACAATGGTATTATGGTACAACCCCAAGTCGTAAGTAGCATTATGGATCATGGTCGTCAAGTAGAGCGCTTTGAGACTAAAATACTGAACCCGGCTATTTGTTCTAAAGAAACTAATGACAAGCTCAAGACACTATTAAAGGAAGTAGTTGAGCGAGGAACTGCGGCTAACCTGAAAGACAGTAAAATAAAACTGGCAGGGAAAACCGGAACCTGTCAATTGAACTATTGGATTGAGGGTACGAGGGATTACCAAAGCTCATTTGCTGGATATTTTCCCGCAGACCGTCCTAAATATTCTTGTATTGTGGTGATAAATAAGCCTGTGAAGCAAATCGGGTATTATGGGAACATAGTAGCGGGACCCGTTTTCCAAGCTATTGCAGAGGAAGTGCACGGCCAAATACCTAAAGAGGCTAAAATAGTTGTAAGGGATCAATTGGCAATCAATAATACCGCCCGTTCATCTATTCCAAGAATTGATGAAGCCTTTCAAAAGAATTTTATTCCTAGCCTTAATGGCCTTAATGCTAGGGAAGTACTGCATATCGTAGGTCCTCATAAGCTCAAAGTAAATATCCAAGGAACAGGGCATGTAGTAAGCCAAAATCCCACTGTTGGAACTCCCTTAAATACCGTAACTGAGATCAATCTAACCTTACGATGAAATTATTAAAAGACCTCATCTACGGTATCCGTCTTAAGGAAGTAATCGGTAGCACACAGATAGCCATTGAGCACATTTGCTACGACAGTAGAAAGTCGGCCAAAAATGCGCTATTCATTGCAGTGCCTGGAACCCAAGTAGACGGTCATCTTTATATAGACAAAGCTATTGAACTCGGAGCGATTGCGGTGGTTTGTGAGCGATTGCCTGAGCGAATTCAAAAAGGTATACACTATGTGCAAACTTCAAATAGTGCCTTGGCGCTCAGCGCTGTAGCGAGCAATTGGTTTGGTAATCCGTCCAAAAAAATAAAAGTCATTGGCGTGACCGGGACTAATGGGAAAACCACGATAACTACCCTGCTCTTTAACCTCTTCTCGCAGATTGAAGGCGAACGCTGCGGATTATTAAGCACGATTGATGTGAGAATCGGCCGCAAAAGCCTTCCTGCCACACATACGACTCCTGACGCCATTGCAATACAAGAGCACATGAGCAATATGTACCAAGCAGGCGTAAAGTATTGTTTCATGGAGGTTAGTTCACACGCTCTTGTACAACACCGGGCCGCTCATGTAGACTTTGATGTTGCTGTTTTCTCCAACATTACAAGAGATCATTTGGACTATCACGGTGATATGAACGGCTACATCAAAGCCAAAAAGATACTATTTGACGGCCTTAAAAAACAGGCAGTAGCCATTTTCAATGAAGATGTAAAACACGGCCAAACCATGGTGCAAGATTGCAAGGCAACCAAGCGTAGCTATGCACTTAAGTTTCCAAGCGATTACAAGGTGAAAATTCTTGAAAGACAGTTCGACGGAATGCTACTGACCATCAATAATCAAGAATGCTGGACTAAAATCGTGGGCGATTTTAATGCCTACAACCTTTGTGCGGCGTACGCCACCGCAACAGAATTGGGTAAAAATGCACTACAAGTACTCACCACACTCAGCCTATTATCACCCGTTGAAGGCAGGTTTCAAATCATCCAAGGTAAAGGAATCATAGCTATAGTAGACTACGCACATACGCCAGATGCACTGCAAAATGTCCTGAATACGATTGCAACCATCAATGAAGGGAAAGGTAAAATAATTACGGTGGTTGGCTGTGGCGGAAATAGAGACAAAGGCAAGCGCCCTCAAATGGCGGCTATTGCCGCGAAAAATAGTCACACCACCATTCTCACCTCTGATAATCCACGTGATGAAGATCCAAATACAATTATCGCTGAAATGGCCAAGGGGTTAAGCCCCAACCTGAAGAGTAAAACACTCGAAATCATGGACCGCCGACAGGCTATTAAGTCAGCAGTCATGCTGGCAAAAGAGCGTGATATCGTGCTTGTTGCCGGCAAAGGACATGAAAAATATCAAGAAATCAAGGGTACTCGATTCGACTTTGACGATGTACACGAAGTAACCCTCTTATTGAACAGTTAGTATGCTTTATTACCTATTTGACTTTTTAAACCAAACCTACGATTTGCCCGGTGCAGGTGTTTTTCAATACATCACCTTCCGTGCGGCAATGGCTGTAATTACTTCGCTATTAATCAGCATGGTTTTCGGAAAAAGATTAATTGACCGCCTTCATAGTTTACAAGTTGGGGAAACTGTTCGCGACTTAGGACTTGAAGGACAACAAGAAAAGTCAGGTACGCCGACCATGGGAGGAATAATCATCCTAATGGCAATTATTTTTCCAACATTACTGTGGGCAAAACTGGACAATATATACATCATCCTTATGGTTATAAGTACCCTATGGATGGGGAGCATAGGTTTTGTAGACGACTACATCAAGGTATTCAAAAAGGATAAAAAAGGCCTCAGAGGAATTTTTAAAGTCATCGGTCAGGTAGGACTCGGCATCATAGTTGGCGCTACACTCTACTTCCATCCAGAGGTAACTATAAAAGAACAATTACCCGTTTTTCAAAACGAACAGTTCGAATCGGCGAACAGCCTCTCCTATGGAGATGCCGTTAAAAGCACAAAAACTACTATTCCATTCTTTAAGGACAACGAATTTGATTACGCATATTTCACTAATTGGATGGGAGAAACAGGTAAACCAATCACCTCCGTTATATATATTCTAGCTGTCATTTTCATCATCACCGCGGTATCTAATGGCGCCAACCTTACTGACGGACTTGATGGTTTGGCAACTGGAACTTCGGCAATTGCCGCAACAGCCCTTCTCGTTTTAGCCTATGTAAGTGGCTCCATCATTTTTGCGAGTTACCTCAACATCATGTATATACCAAATACAGGTGAACTTGTAATATTCACCGCAGCCTTCATTGGAGCCGCTATTGGATTTTTATGGTACAATAGTTTTCCAGCTCAAGTATTCATGGGAGATACCGGCTCATTGGCCATTGGTGCCATCATCGCTGTGTTAGCGCTTGCCGTTCGCAAAGAATTTTTACTCCCCATTATCGCTGGGATATTCCTTGTAGAGAATCTAAGCGTAATCATCCAAGTAAGTTATTTCAAATACACTAAGAAAAAATTTGGCGAAGGCAAACGCGTCTTCTTGATGAGCCCACTTCATCACCATTACCAGAAAAAGAATTACCCCGAAACTAAAATCGTCACGCGATTCTGGATTGTAGGAATCATGCTCGCTGTTGCAGCCATTGCCACCTTGAAATTGAGATAAAGTTTGAAAACACCTTACCAAAATATAGCCATTTTAGGAGCCGGAGAAAGCGGCATGGGTGCAGCACGGTTTGCCTCAAAACTTGGTATAAGTACATTCTTGAGCGAATACGGTACCCTCAGCGAACAGGATAAATTGAATCTATCAAAATGGGGCGTGCAATATGAGGAAGGCGGCCATTCTGAAGTTACAATTTTAAGTGCTGACGCCATCATTAAAAGTCCCGGTATCCCGCATACGGCAGCAATTATTCAAAAAATCAAAAAAGCCGGAAAGCCTTTGATGGGTGAATTGGACTGGGTATCTCGACATACCGCTGCAAAAATTATTGCCATTACTGGTTCAAATGGTAAAACCACGACAGCAAAGCTTTGTCACCACATTATTTCTTCTCAATACGATACAGTATTGGCAGGGAATATTGGTCTGAGTTTGGGCCGTGCGCTTGCCCAGCGCATAGAAAATGGAGAAAGTAATCCCGAAGTTATTGTACTCGAGGTAAGCAGCTTCCAATTAGACGACGTACTAATCTTTGAACCGCACATAAGCATTTTAACCAACATTACTCCAGACCATTTAGACCGATACAACTATGATATTGGTAAATATGCGCGGAGCAAATTCCAACTGCTGGATTACACAGCAGAAACAGGTCATTTTATCTACTGCGATGACGATAAAGTAAGTACGGAATTCTTAAAAAAATGGCAAGAAACACAGAGAATCAAGGCAACTCTGTTTGCTGTTGGAATTGACACTCCAGCAGGACCTCATAGAGTTACACAACTCAACAATAACAAAATCACAATTACATTAAACAACGAAGCAATGACTATTGAAGAATTAGCAATGCAAGGCAAGCACAACACATACAACGGAATGGCTGCTGGCCTGAGCGCACAACTACTAAAAGTGAGAAATCAAACTATTCGTGAAAAACTACAATCGTTTGATGCATTAGAGCACCGTCTTGAAAGTGTGCTGAACATCAGCGGTGTGGAATACATAAATGATAGCAAGGCAACCAATGTCAATGCTACATACTACGCGCTAGAATGTCAACACAAGCCTGTAGTCTGGATTGTAGGGGGTATAGACAAAGGAAACGACTATAATGAACTCATTGAATTGGTTAAAAATAAAGTCAAAAGTATAGTTGCGCTTGGCGCGGATAATTCAAAGATTTTAGAGGCCTTTGGTAGTATCACAGAAGTTGTTAAAGCAGAAAGCATGAAAAGTGCCGTTCGAAAAGCAGCAAGATTAGCCAAAAAAGGTGATGCCGTATTGCTCAGCCCGTGCTGTGCATCGTTTGACCTTTTTGAAAATTTCGAAGACCGCGGTAATCAATTCAAAAAACAAGTACGCAATCTATAGACAGAAAAGCCGTGGATACAATAAGAAAATACTTAAAGGGAGACCTCTACACATGGGGATTAGTTCTTATTCTTATGATTGTGAGCTTCTTGCCAACTTATAGTGCAAGCAGTTCATTGGCCCATAAATACAGTGGGGGAAACACCTTTACTTTTCTTACACGTCACATGATGCACCTCTTTATAGGGGGCATATTTATGTATGCTGTTCATCGATTAAACTTTCGATTAATTGGTAAACTAGTACAATTGGCTATGCCTGCAGCACTAATATTACTAGTAATCACAATGCTTCAAGGCACAGAAATGGGAGGTGCAAATGCTTCTCGTTGGGTACGTATCCCTATCCTTGGAATGAGCTTTCAAACATCAGCTTTTGCTTCCTTAGCACTATTGATTTGGCTCGCCAAGTGGTTTTCCAGGTCTAGAGAAATTTTGATAATCAAAGACATGAGGACCCCGCTTTTAATGATAGGTGCCACCCTATTTCTAATTCTACCCGCCGATTTTTCAACGACTGCCGTCATATTCACAATGGCCTTTATTTTAATGACTGTGGCAGGTGTACCCTGGAAGCTATTATGGAAAATTATTGCAGCAGGCATAGGAGCTTTTCTGATATTCATTTTGATTGTCTTAGCTTTTCCTAAAGTATCAAATCGGGTTACGACATGGAAAGCACGCATTGTGAATTTTGCAGATACAAGCAATGAAGAAGGTAATTATCAATCAGAATTGGCTAAAATGGCCATTGCGGAAGGCGAGATATTTGGTAAAGGTCCAGGAAAGAGTATTCAAAAAAACTTCCTACCTCAATCAAATTCTGATTTTGTATTTGCAGTAATTGCTGAAGAATATGGTCTTTTAGGATCGACTTTACTTATTGTCTTCTACGGCATGCTTTTTAGGCGATTTGTAAAAATTGCGCGTAGAGCTCATACTAAATTTGGCACCCTGCTCGTCCTTGCCTCCGCCTCGGGTATTGTACTTCAAACCATAGTCAATATGGGAGTAGCTATAGCACTATTCCCGGTGACTGGACAGACGCTCCCGTTTCTCAGTGCAGGAGGATCTTCTGTTTGGGTGACCTGTATTGCTATGGGTGTTATTCTATCTGTAAGTCATACTGATGTTGATCGCATCATTGGAACCAGCCCACAAAAAGAGGAAGAAAGCTTTGAGAAAAAAAACACACTTACTCATGGCTAGAACATTTATTATTAGTGGCGGTGGAACAGGCGGACATATCTTCCCTGCGGTGAGTATTGCAAACGCATTAAAAAAACGCCATCCGAAGGCAACCATTCATTTTGTAGGAGCCTTGGGTAAAATGGAAATGACGAAAGTTCCCGCCGCTGGATACCCAATCACAGGGGTACCCATTGCAGGAATTAACCGAAAAAAACCATGGAAAAGTTGGAACGTGCCATTCAAACTACTTATTGCGCTTAGTAGATGCAGAAAACTACTTAAATCCATGAGTCCAGATGTCGTTATTGGAACGGGTGGGTACGCCAGTGGACCCGTTTTACTTATGGCTCAAAGAATGGGTATACCGACAATTGTTCAGGAACAAAATAGTTACGCTGGCATCACAAATATTCGACTAGGGAAAAAAGCACAATACATTTGTACTGCTTACGAAAACGCTGCCCGGTTCTTCCCTAAAACACATGTTAGACTAACGGGCAACCCCATACGAGAGGTTTTTACTAAAGCACTTCCAAATCAAAATACATGTAAAAAACAATTAGGGTTTGATCCAAGCAAAAAACTCCTTTTGGTTCTTGGGGGAAGTTTGGGGGCTAAAGCTATAAATAGACAGATTGCAAAAAATTTAGTTGAAATCATGAAACAGGGCTGGCAAGTTTTGTGGCAATGCGGTAAACTTTATGAAAAAGAGTACCAAGGGATGACCAAAGATGGTACTCAAGTACAGGCATTTATAGAAAACATGCCTGTTGCCTATGCTGCAGCGGATGGCATTGTGAGCCGAGCAGGTGCCGGCACCTTAAGCGAGCTTTGCTTAATCGGAAAGCCTGCCCTAATCATTCCGTCTCCCAATGTTGCAGAAGACCATCAGACCCATAATGCCATGGCGTTGAGTGAGAAACATGCTGCCATATTAGTTAAAGAAAATGAAATGAATGATTTGTTATTAGATAAATTGGCCGCTTTAAAAGATCCAGATACTGCAAAAAACATGGGAATAGCTATTAAAAGTTTAGCATTACCCAAGGCTACTGAAGATATAGTTGATCTTATTGACGAATTAAGTGAATAAGCAAGAAAAACATATCGTTTTCCTTGGCATTGGCGGGATTGGTATGAGCTCCATTGCTCGTTATTATCTAAGTATTGGCACCCCTGTATTCGGATATGATAAAGTACGCACGGCTTTAACAAATGAATTGATTCAAGAAGGTGCCCAGATAACTTTTGATGAAAATCTTAGAGCTTATCCTGGATGGGATATTGAAGAAACCACAGTAATCTATACACCTGCCATTCCCGAAGGGTTAAAATGGCTCGAATTCTTTAGTCGGTTTAAAATGATTAAGCGTTCTGAAGCTTTAGGATTATTAGCCAACCCGAAGCGGTGTCTTGCCGTAGCCGGTACACATGGCAAAACTACCACCTCGGCAATGCTACTTCATATACTTAGCGAAGCTGGTGAAGATCCGACGGGCTTTATTGGTGGAATTATGACAAATACCGGCACAAATTTCCGTCTTGGAAACGGGCCTTGGGTAGTAGTTGAAGCAGATGAGTTTGACCGAAGCTTGATGCATTTACAACCTGAGGCAGCAGGAGTAACCACCATTGATGCTGATCATTTAGACATTTACGGGAATTCTGCGGAATTGAGACGAACTTTTGAGGCATTCATAAATCAAGTAAGTGGACCCACCTACACCACATCTTCCTTAGCAAATACGAATAAAGTAAACACCCCTCAAGCTCTAATTCGAGCAGAACAAATTCAGCCTGATAACGGGGCATATACCTTCAGCCTAATTATAGAAGATGAAAACTATCCTACTCGACTCCGGATGCCAGGGGCACACAATGTGTACAACGCAGTTCTCGCTGCATCCTTAGCCCACTACGCAGGGGTTAACGGTCAAATAATTGCAAACTCGCTAAGCGGCTTTAAAGGCATTAAACGTAGGTTTGAATTTCACAGCAATAATCCCATAATTATTGAAGATTATGCTCACCACCCTACTGAACTCAATGCGCTTTTAACCAGTATTGAACAATTGTACCCGTCAAAGAAAGCCATTCTAGTTTTTCAACCTCACCTGTATTCTAGAACTCGAGATTTCTTGGAGGAATTTCAAAGGCAACTATCTAGGACCGCTTATACGCTAATATTACCTATCTACCCTGCTAGAGAAAAACCTATTCCAGGAATTACCAGTGAGGTATTGGCCCAAAAGATTGAACGTGCCGAATTAACTTCAAAAGAAGCATTACCCAAACGATTAAAAGCCCTAAATCCAGATGTACTACTTCTTGTTGGAGCCGGTGATATTAGTGACTTAATAGCAACAATTAAAGAAGAATTGACATGAAAAAGCGAAAACTTTTTGGTCTAATTCTTCTATTAATACTGCTGTCTGGCCTTGTTTTAGGTTGGATTTTAAGCAAAAATTACGTCAAATCAGTTGCATTCCACAAAGTGGTAATTAAAATAGAAGATTCTGATAAACAAGGACTTACGTCTCAAGAACAGGTAAAAAAAGAGGCAGACCAATTCCTTTCTAAATCATCCGATTCCTCAGTGTTTCGCATAGATGCGTTTTTGTTAGAAACCTCTCTTGAAGCCATGCCGTATGTGAAGGAAGCACAAGTATATTGGAATATGGACAGTAACCTCGTTATTGAGGTAATTAACAAAAGTGTACTAGCCATAGCTTACGGAACAGAACACAACTTTTTCATCAGTAAAAAAATGGAGGTACTGGAACAGCCCAACGGAAAATGGTTGGACCTGCCCGTGATAACAGGAACATCAGATAGTTTGGCTTTGTCCAATGCAGGCAGAATCCTAAACAGGATTTGCTCAATAATTGGCAAAGAGAGTATCGCTCAGCTTGCTTTGGATAGCAGCACATTAGAAATTGTTCCAAGAGCGTATCAGCATGTTGTAAAAGCTCATACTGATGAGCGAATGGAGCATGAATTACAGAAATTGGCTGCGTACTATGCAGCACACACTGAAAAAGAGTTAAAAGATATTAAGCGAATTGATCTGCGCTTTAAAAACCAAGTAGTAACTAAATCAAGATGACACAGAATAGCCCACTAGCAGTCGGATTAGATATCGGTACAACGAAGATTGTTGCCGTGGTTGGACGATTGGAGGAGCACGGAAAAATTGACGTTCTGGGAATCGGTAAGAGTAAAAGTCTTGGGGTTCAACGAGGTGTTGTTGCAAACATTACGCTAACAATTGAAAGCATCCAATCTGCCATAAAAATGGCAGAAGAAGCTTCAGGGCTTAAAATCACAAAAGTAATGGTAGGAATTGCTGGACAACATATTCGTTCTATGCAGCATTCCGATTATATAATCAGAGAAGATGCTGAGGCTATAATTGATGTAACAGATTTAGAGGACTTGAAGAAAAATGTAGATAACCTAGTCATGATGCCAGGGGAACAGATTCTGCATGCACTCCCACAAGAATACCGCGTGGATGGTGACAGCAATATCATTAACCCTCGTGGAATGTACGGATCCAGATTGGAGGCCAATTTTCACATCGTTGTCGGCCAAGTCGCGTCTATCAAAAATATTGCCCGATGCGTTGAACAGAGTGAATTGACCGTTGGAGATATTACCCTTGAACCTCTTGCTTCTGCCGATGCTGTTTTAGGTGAAGATGAGAAAGATGCCGGTGTAGTTCTAGTCGATATTGGTGGCGGAACAACAGATATCGCCATTTTTAAAGACGGTATCATAAGACATACTGCCGTCATTCCTTTCGGAGGGAAGGTGGTTACAGAAGATATCAAAGAAGGCTGCGAGATTATTGAAAAGCAAGCTGAACTTTTGAAAATAAAATTTGGGTCTGCTTGGCCTGGTGAAAACAAGGAAAATGAAATTGTGAGTATTCCCGGATTGCGTGGTAGATCTCCCAAGGAAATAAGCTTAAAGACTTTATCCAAGATTATCAATGCAAGAGTGAAAGAAATCATTGAAAGTGTGGTAAGTGAAATTAATAACTACCAACAAAATGATCCACGAAAAAAATTAATTGCTGGAATTGTAGTGACTGGTGGTGGTTCACAATTAAAGCACATGAACCAATTGGTGGAATATTTAACCGGAATGCCTACAAGAATTGGCTATCCCAACGAACATCTAGCTGGCGGCTACTTTAAAGAATTGGCGAGTCCAGCATATGCCACTTCAATTGGTCTGCTTTCCATGGCCTTGGCAGAAAATCCAGATACTATGGCCTACGATCCGAATAAAGTCATTCTTCCAGAAGAAGAAATAGAGAAACCCTTAGAGAGCGAAAGAGAACCTGAAGAGGGCGACCCTAGCCAAGAGGGCTCTGTAAAAGCTAAACCGCGAAAAGACCCCATCTGGAAGGGTTTTGTTAGCGGTATTAAAAAATGGCTAGAAGATGACGATATAGAATAACAAAACCATGATCGAAGACGGAATTCAATTTAACCTACCCAAAAACCGCAGCTCCGTGATCAAAGTTATCGGAGTTGGCGGCGGCGGCTCCAATGCAGTGAACCATATGACTCGCGTAGGTGTAAACGGAGTAGATTTCATCGTTTGCAACACAGATGCTCAAGCTTTATACCACAGTCCAGTCCCTAATAAGGTTCAATTAGGTGCATCACTGACGGAAGGTTTGGGTGCCGGTGCTGATCCAGAAATTGGATTAAAAGCTGCAAATGAAAGCATTACTGAAATCACTAAAATGCTAGAGAACGGCACCAAGATGTGTTTTGTAACCGCCGGTATGGGAGGAGGTACTGGAACAGGTGCAGCACCTGTTATTGCCAAGGCCGCAAAAGACATGGGTATTTTAACCGTCGGAATAATCACCTCTCCGTTTTCATTTGAAGGCAATATAAGAGCCGTTCAAGCAGAAAAAGGAATCGCAGAAATGCGTGATGCCGTAGACAGCTTAATTGTCATTAATAATGATAAACTACGTCAAGTATACGGAGATTTAGGATTCAGAAATGCCTTTAGTAAAGCGGATGAAGTATTAGCAGGTGCAGCAAAAGGAATTGCTGAAGTAATTACCAACCACTACACGCAAAATATTGATTTACGCGATGCCAAAACAGTTCTTGAAAACAGCGGCAGTGCATTATTTGGAACAGCTTCAGCCGAAGGTGCTGATCGTGCCTCAATGGCGGTTAGTGCTGCACTAGACTCCCCACTGCTTAACGATAACCACATCAAAGGAGCACAAAATATTCTGCTATTATTAACCTCCGGGGAGGGCAGTCACGAAATAACCATTGATGAAATTGGAGAAATTACCGACCACATTCAACGAGAAGCTGGAGGGAATGCTAATGTAATTATGGGTATTGGCGGCCAAAATGAGGAAGGAAGTAAGATTTCCTGTACCATAATTGCCACTGGGTTTCCAACTGGAAAAAGAGTCCTCCCATCAGACAAGCCTGAAATGGTCGTGCACACTTTAGACGAGCACAAGCAGTCTCCCCCAACAATTAATCCAGTAAATACCGAAGATTCATATGCAAGATTTAATGGTATTCAAGAAGAAGGTGAAGAGCAGGTCGTAATGGATTTAGGGGACTTTGAAGAAGTTCGAGTTCAAGAAGATTTTGTAGCTCAGCAGGGAGATGAACTAGAGAATGGAGTTATAAAAAAGGATAACCCACAAGAGGGATTTCCGCAAATTCCTGAAGAAGACCCTGAGATATTCGATATTCGTATCAATGAAGAATCTTTTGAGAATGAGGAGGCTACAATTCATGTCTTGGAATGGGAGATATGTGATGAGATGTCTGATGATGAAAATCAAGAGCTCGAGCAGCAGGAAGATGAACCGCAAGTTCTTTCAATAGAAGAAGAAACACATAATAGTGAGGTTGGTCTTGAGGTCTCACCATGGGACTTGTTTTCACAAGCAGTTGATCCTGAAGAAGAAGAAATTGAATTAGACATTATAGATGAAGTCGAACAAAAAACGAAATCACCTATTTCTAATCCAGAAGTTACTACAGAATTTGATGAACCTGCTCTTACCCCTTTGGACAGACAGCACGGAATAGTTAAGCGGAAAAGCCAAAAAGATAATACACTTGAAGTGTCTATCAACATAGAATCAAGTGAAGATTCTTCAACAACATCGACAAGTTCGACATTCAGTCTAAAAGATATTGAAGGTGATGGTTTTGCGCTTAATCTTGAGGAAATTGAATCAAGTAAACACTCAAAAACCGAGAAAAGCAAAGATACTACAGAGACCTCTTACGAAGCATTTGACTTAAGCCTAAGTGAAATTCCACATCTGGGTAATCAGGCCGAGCAAGAAAAAATTGATAATAGTCTAACGGTCCCCTCACCTGAGTTCCACGAATCGGAAGTAGCAACTAAAGATGTGGAAGAGAAAGAAGCCGGCGTAGCCTTCGAAATAAAAACAGTAGACGTTGTTAAAGCACCTGAAATAGAGGAGCGCAGCCAAGAGGAAGACATGGATCTACCCATCTCAGCCGTCAAAGCGGCCAATGCAGGTGATTTCCCTACTAAAGTGAGAGACCGTATCTCGAGACTACAAGCTTTTCAATACCAGTTTAAAGGAACTAATCAAATCGAAGAATCTGAACGCATACCTGCTTATATGCGACAAGGAGTGAATGTTGATTTAGCTCACAAATCAGAGGATAAGCCGTCAAATATCGGAATTGACTCCGAAGGAAACATTAGAACAAATAATTCATATTTACACGATAACGTAGACTAACTTATGACGTTAGAAGCACAAATCATGGCCGATCTCAAAACGGCCATGAAAGCAAAAGACCGTATTGCACTTGAGGCATTACGGGCTATCAAGACAGCGATACTCAACGAAAAAACTGCGGCCGGAGCTACAGAAATGACCGAAGCACGGGAACTCAAACTATTGACAAAATTGCGAAAGCAACGAGTGGAAAGCGCAACCATCTTTCGTGATCAGGGAAGGCAAGATTTAGCAGCATCTGAGGAGGCGCAGATTAAAATCATTGAACGCTACTTACCCGCTATGTTGAGCTCAAGTGAAATAGAAATCAAAGTCAAAAAAATCATTGCTTCTATGGGAGCTAGTTCTATGGCAGATATGGGACAAGTTATGGGACAAGCTACAGGTGCCATGGCTGGGCGGGCAGATGGAAAAGTAATTAGTGAAATCGTAAGGAAATTACTCACTTAACACAATAAAAAAATTAGGCCATAGTGCACAAAACCTGGCAGAATTCCGGGTTTTGTGCGTTTGCTATTTCCGCTCGCGATTAATCAATAATTATAACCTTTTGCTTAGTTCCGTCACTGAACTCAAAAATATATTGGCCCGCAGGAATACTACTTGCATCCCAACGATTTACGCCTTCCTTAAGTTTAAATTCAAAACGCTGTCCTTTGACATTACTGAGACTCGCAGAACCAGCAAATGAAGTCGTAAAAAAGAGTTCATTAGATGCAGGGTTTGGGTGAATATAAACCATTGGACGCAAGTCATCGATTTTTTGAACATCAAGAAACGGGTTCCAGATTACACCTACGGAGTCGCCGTAGAGGTAATGAGCCAATTCCGGATGGTCTATGAATGGGTTTCTGTTCCCTTGTAAATTGGCAATTACATTATTTCTATTAAGCTCAAACTGGTCCACTGTGTCTTGAAAATGCCAAGTAAGTAAGGTAGACATTACTGCGAAGGTTGTTCCACCCGTATTCAATGCTTCTCTTATTACTAAATCTGGTTCGCCTCCTGCGCCTTCATATCTAAGGTCCATGTACATGATAATTCTTGCCAAATCCCCTTTTACATCATCGCGAGGTTCCCATAGACCGGCACTTGCATTTAGCCTATTACCTGTGATGTTTCCGCTATAACTAACTGCATTTCCACTGGTTCCTAAATAATCAAATTCATGATTAGAGCGTGTAGAATTTAAACTGATTGTAGCAGGTTTCAAATTGTGCACATCTGTACCAACTCCTGCTGTACTCGTTCCAAAATTACCTAATGACCTAGGCCATATGTGCTCTCTATTCCATCCAGATCCTCCATTGTACTCCTGAGGACCGTTTACGCTAATGCCGGCATAAATCAAAATGACATTTGAAGAGTTTGCGGGGTCTTTATCTGAGGCTTTAAGGACGTCCCATGTATCCGTAGAAGACGAAGAATAGGATAGCTTAGTATGCACTTTAATAATATCATAAAGCGCTTCTCGTAGGTTATTGCCGCTTTCATTCCAGGCATCCTGGTAATACGTTAGTGGCTGGGCTACTGAACCAATGGTCATAATTAGACCTAAAAGGGTAAGGGTGTACTTATTTGTGATTTTCATCAGCTAAAGGTCGGAAAAAATCCCATTCATTCCCTTGGTATACACAGTTATTAAGGCGGTTATAGAAAGTGTTTCTATAAATGAAGAAGTACCCGATTTACGACCACTTTTCTAGGCGAACATCCGGAAATAATTTCTTCAAATCACGGCCCACCGCAGCATGATTGGTCTTGAA
Source organism: uncultured Cryomorphaceae bacterium (assembly GCA_902614915.1). GTDB lineage: Bacteria > Bacteroidota > Bacteroidia > Flavobacteriales > Schleiferiaceae > UBA10364. The sequence continues at coordinate 24,611 of CACMMX010000013.1, read as the reverse complement.
CCATTCGAGCACCCGTAAATCGTTTTCATCATCTGGTGCGCGGCCTCCACTATTCATTTTCATATAAATTGGAAGCAAAAGGCGTTGAACAAAATGTGGAATGAATGGCTGTATTCTCAAACCCAATTGATGCAATCTACCACTGCGTATGACAACACTTTCATTGCGATGCTCAAAATTGAAATTGACATAAAAAGATGGATCTATTTCCAAATACGCAGCTATTTCTTGCATCACCTCTTCCTTTCGTGATATAAAATCTTCAAAGGCCCATATACGCACATGATTCTTTGGCATAGCATCAACCCATTTTTTCAAATACGTAGCGTAATTCACATACTTCTCGATTTTTGGCATTTGAATGTATTGTTCCAAATTCATGTCAACGGTCTGCGTACGGAACTTCTCCATCTTGTAATGACTGTACATCTGTTTTGAAGGCTCACGAAATAGGAAAATCATCTTGGGTGGTTGTTCAGCTTGCGAGAAAGCTTTGAGCGCCTCTTCTTCATACAGATAATGAGCAGTAGCTTCAAAACGAACCTTGGCATTTGCCCCTTCCTTGAAAAAATCATGGTAATGGCTCATATCATGTTCATGTACATTCGCAGACCTATTAAATCGATTGACCTTGTCAGCAAAAAAGAAAGTCTCTTTTTTTGGAGACCCATACACTTCCGGGTGAGCACTAAGCCAAAAATAAAGACTACTAGTTCCACACTTTGGTGCACCACCTACAATAAGATTTGGAAAATGCGCTTGCATTATTCTGGCCTAATTTTCATCTGTTCGAGCGAAGTGGTAATGTACGCATAGTCCTCTGCATGTTTGGACAACGCACCGTCAATTATGGCAACCTCTTCTGAGCTCAACTGATCTTTCCATTTCTCTAACGGGTTCCCCTCGGTAGTGGTATTCACCAAAACGGTAGCTTTCACAGCAATTTCACGAGAAGCCGTAGCATGAGATTGCATCAGTTTTAAGGCCTCAAAAACAGCTGTTAGCGTACCTTTTTGATTGATGACTAGATCTTCGTAACTCACCACGATTTTTTGCTTAAAGGTAGCCTCATTGAGCTCTTTAAAGGCCAAAGTATTCATGCGTATCCAAAGTTCAGGAATAATAGAAAAGTTACCAGGAAAAGAGGGCTTCCCTTCGGGCAGCTCACCATAAGTTTGGCTGTAGCAAGCCTCCGGACTATCTTCCATAAAATAGGTTCTACCGTCTGCTTTGTGTAGCTTTTCAAAGTGGTACTTCATTGATGCCGAATGACTATAAACATCTCTTACAATAAGAATAAGTGTACTCTTAGGAAACAACGCACCCACATATCCAAGTTTATTCATCAAATGCGGGCTTTTATTAACCGGAATAATATTTTCCCAATCGTAAGATGCCCTGCCTAATCCGTGAAAATATTTGGCATACCTCCGCATTGCTTTGCGCTTGAAGCTTTGCGATTCTTGAATGAAATTAGCAAAGTAAGTTGTCATCTGGTAGGTATATTCAGCAGATGCATCCGCTGCGACTTTATGGTCGCAGGTTCCCTTTATTGAGGCACCTCCAATGTCTGTCCAAACCTGATTGAGCTCCACGCCAATTTTCAATAATTGAGGATGGGAACTTAATTTATCCACTAGAAATGTAGTGCCTGAACGCATAGTACCGGTAACAAAAAGCGGAGCATTGGTCATTCGAGCAGCCGGTTCACCGTGCGTTCCAAAGAGATTCCTTAAGGATTCGGGTAGCTTAATCATGACCTGAATTCATTGCATAATCGTACAACCCCTTCAATAACACTAGTGATTTTTTCCTCTTCTAAACCATAATAAAGCGGTAAGCAAAGAATGGAGGTAGAAATTGTTGCGGCATTTGGTGTTTTGCCTGGGCGCACAATGTAAGGCATTGTGTTAAGTGCTGGATAGAAATATCTGCGGGCATAAATCCCGCAAGCTTCTAGACCATCATGTACATGGAGGGCCTCTTCTTCGCTTTTAAATACTACTGGATAATAACTTTTATTCCAATAAACGTTTTCCGCTATTTCAGGCTTCGTTAATGCCAAAGTTGCTAGCCCCTCATCATAACATTCATGTTGTCGTTCCCGATCCGCCATAATTTCATCTGCATAGCGCAAATTCACCAATCCTATAGCAGCATGAATTTCACTGTTTTTTCCGTTAATCCCGACACCGTCAAAAATTTCCGGCCCAAAGTGGCCAAAGTTTCTCAATCGATTTACGATGTACCGTAAAGGAGATACTGGCTCAGTAAGTCCTTCAACTTTGGGAGAATAATCGTTGACAAATATTGCTCCGCCTTCTACGCTGTGCATAAGCTTAGTAGCATGAAGGGAAAGTGTACTGAGATCTCCATAATTAAATATGGAAACTCCATTTATTTTAGTTCCAAAACAATGCGCCGCATCATAAATAACTTTCAAGTTGTGTGTTTTGGCAATCCGCTCAATAGCTTCCACGTCACATGGGACCCCAAAAACATGCGTTGCCAAAATAGCGGAAGTCTTTTCTGTAATGGAAGATTCAATTTGAGTGGGATCTATATTGAACGTCTTTGCATCTATATCCACAAATACAGGAGTGCAACCTTCCCAGACTATAGTTGAAGTCGTCGCTACATAAGAAAAAGGGGTTGTAATCACCTCTCCTTTAATTCCCAGTGCTTGAAGAGCAACCTGAATGGCTATCGTTCCGTTGCTAACAACCGCACAATCTTTTGTACCTAAATAGGCATTCAAACCAGCTTCAAACTCTTTGAGAAGTGGTCCATTATTTGTCAGCCATTGGGCATCCCAAGCGCGCTGCATTTCTTCAGTAATCTCTTCAAAGGGTGCTTGAAAAGGTTTTGTGACTAGTATTTTAGACATAAGACAAAACTAATTGCTTTTGGAATTAAATACGCTTTCGCACTAATATAAAACCAACCGCCAATCCTATTGCTACGACGGCATTGGTGTATATGAAATCTAAAAGGTTTGGACCACTTAATTTCATAGCCAGTAGATAGGTGGGTAGCGCAATACCAACGAGTGTAAGCTGGACCGATGAAAATGGCTGCATATTCTCTTTTAAGTTGAGATAAACAGCTTTTGCAATGTTGAATACCGCATAAGAGATGATTAAGGCATAACCGGCACCGTCCAGTCTGTAAATCGGAATAAGGGCATAGTTGAGCCCAATAAGTAAGCCTACCAAGCCTGAAATTGCTAGTAGATTCCATTTAAAATAAGGGCCATTCGAAAGCAACTCGCCATTTGAACCAAAGCTGTAGTCAATAACTCGTGAGAGAAGAATCAGCACCACTACAGATTTAGCATCTTCGAATCGTTCTGGATTAGGTATCAAACTAAATATGAATTCAATATTTGGAACAATTACTAGAAAACTAGCCAGGGCGACAGCCATGAGTACTCTTGAAGTACGCCCGTACATTTTTGCTATTGCCTCCGTATTGTTTTCATTCCAAAGATTGGCAAATTGTGGCGACAGCGCTTGAGAAACTGGCCGGCGTATACCATCCACAAAACTTCCAATAAAAAATGCGATACTATAAATCCCCAATGCTTCATAGCTCATCAAAGAAGCAATCATTTGACTATCAATAGTAGCGAGGCTCATGGTCATTACCGCCATAATTACTCCGCTTCCGGCAAAAGTGGCCAATTCCCGACTTAATCCTTTATTTAAAGGTTTTGGTTTACGCAGCGGAATTCCCTTAAGCACTAGACTGTACAACAACACAACCAAGCCTACAAACATGTGCACAAGGGCAACAACCTTCATCCAAAAAGAAAAGTCTAGACAATCCTTACTCACTAAGTAGGCACTGATTAAAAGTGTCAGCCGAATTCCTACATTTTTTAAGAAAAAAGGAACAGAAATACGCTTGGCACTTGATGCTATTGAAAGACCTAGAGTGTAAGTCATACTTCCTGCTATAACTGCTCCAAGTATAGAGATTTCATCTGCAACTGGAACATCAAGAAGTACCGCAATTCTACTGGCAAATAAGGTAAACCCAATACCGGATATTCCTGTAAGCGCAGCAACTATAACTATAATATTTGATAAAAATTGACTGGCCTCTACGCCCTGAAATTGACTTTGGTACCTCACATAGGTCCTGTGCATTCCCAATAGCGCAATGGCAGCGATAAGAACTGCTGTTCGCTCCACCCATCTATAAATACCCAATTCTTCAAGAGTGAACGCAAGTGGAAATAACCAAATATTGTTAAGCACACCCAGTCCAATTCCTAAAAAATTGGACAATGAACCTTTGATTATCTGTCGTTTAAAAACACTCACTATACTGTGGTCAATAAAAGTTCTTTTAAATAATAAGCTATCGCACCGCCGCAAAGCGGACCAACAATCGGTATCCAAGCGTAAGACCAACTAGAATCAACTTTATTTTTAATAGGTAATAATTGATGCATTACACGAGGTCCTAAATCACGAGCTGGATTGATTGCGTATCCTGTAGTTCCTCCCAATCCAAGACCAATTACCCAAACTAAAAGACCAACCGGTAATGCTCCAACACTTCCAAGTCCCACAGGAACTTCTTGACCGTCTAACTCAAAAACGCCATCAGAAATGTAAAAAATCACAAACATCAACACAAAAGCACCCATGGTTTCGCTAAAGAAGTTACTCCACGAATTTTTGATCGCTGGTGTAGTACAGAAAGTGCTTCGGATGGCCTCTCCATCCTCCGTTAAGTCGTAATGTGACTTGTAAAAAATATAATTCATTGTAGTACCCGCTGCTGCACCCAAAAGCTGTGCCAACATATAAACGCCCACCATTGACCCTTCTATAGCTCCATCAAGCCATAAAGAAAGAGTTACTACAGGATTTAAATGTGCTCCACTGTAGGGCGCCGCAACTACCACACCAATGTAGACTGCCAATCCCCAAGCAGTAGTAATCATAACCCAAGACCCTGGATCACCAGAACCTTTGGTCTTCTTCAACATTACGTTGGAATTAACTCCATTTCCAACAAACAATAGCAAGAAAGTACCCACAAATTCGGCCCAAAATTGATTCATAAACGATTTATTTTACGATGCGTGAAAAGATAAGTATTTCTTCTATCGCTTTCTCTTACTATCCCTTAGAACTATGAATAACGAAAAGTGGAGCACCATTAACATCTAGACCTTACATTTGAATAATATGAATTTCTGCTTCATTCTTGGAAATCCACGCAGCGGAACCTCCCTGTTTCGGCTTATGCTTAACGCCCATCCCCAGATAGTGGCACCACCTGAGTGTGGTTTTATTCAATGGAATTTTTCAGCATTCAATAAGCTTGATTTCACAATTACTAAAAACCGTAACTCATTTGCGCAAGCTGTTTTAGATAGCAAAAAAATGGAGACATGGGGCTTGACTATGGATGAACTAACGGAAGCATTTAATGAGGTTTCTATACCCAATTACCAAAGCCTAGTAAAGGCTGTATTTTGCGCCTATTCAAAATCTAAAGGGAATACCACGCAACCTATAGTTGCAGTTGATAAGAATAACTACTATTTGAATTTCCTTGAAGAAATTTCAAGTGCCATGCCCAATGCAAAATATATACACCTAGTTAGGGATGTAAGAGATGTAGCCAATTCCTATTTAGAGATTGAAAAGAAAAACTTAAAAGGGAAATATGTGCCAAATTTAGAAACTAGTGCAGAGGAAATAGCTGGGAAATGGATAGAGAATAATGAGCGTTTATTGAATTTTTTAGATGATAAACCTAACCTTGTTGTGCGCTATGAAGACCTTTTAATTCGCCCAAAGGCTGAACTAGAAAAAGTAGCACTATTCTTGGAACTGTCATACCATGAGCGCATGAATCTTTTCTATCATCACAATGACGAACCCCAAGAAATGCTCAATTGGAAGGAGAAAACCCTTCAACCCATTGATCCCGATAGAGCGGGCGCATTTAGAAGGGAACTAGACTCCCACTTCAGCGACCAGTTATGGAATTTAGCACATAGTTCTTTAAACAAATTCGGTTATTCAAGATAGTATGTATGTCCACCTCATTAATGACGAAAAGTTCCTGCCGCCGTTTATAAAGAGGGCACAGGCAGTACAGGACAATAATCTTTATATTGTATTCGGTGCTAAACCACCTTTTACATTCTTACAAGAAAGTGAACAGATTATTCATTCATCAGAATGGACAGACTACCAATTAAAGCACAAGATTAAAATTGAAAGAGTGTATGTGCACTTGATGACCTATCAGAAAATCAAATGGGTACGCGCCGTTCCTAAAACACCAGTATATTGGTTATTTTATGGCAACGATTTATACGAGCTTCTTATGGCCTTTAAAGGGTTCAAGCTCTATGAAAAATTAGATAGACGTAAAGGTATCTTTACGCGTATTAAAGGAAAAAATTTGCTCATTAGATTGAAGCGCTGGGCTGAATTAAAAGTATACAGCCTAGATTATGAATCCTTTGTACGCTATCATGTGGACTATTGGTGTTTCTGGAGTCCAGGAGATTTCGACCTTCTCGTAGAGCACTATAAATTTCAAGGGAAAATGTTGAAGTTTCAATACGGTGCATTCAATCCGGAGGACATTGAATTGATTAAACAATGGGTAAACGAAAACCCAAATTTTAGCTCAGAAGATATATTGTTAAACCACAGCGGTTCACAAAGTGGTAACCACAAACACCTGTTAGCTCAACTTCATGATTTAGGGGTAACGCAGCCCGTAAAAACGCCACTTAGCTACGGTGACCAAGCACACATTAAAGCAACGTTAGAGTTTGGTAAACGTTTACTGGGTTTAGATTTCCACCCCATTCTTAATTATATGGATCGCAAGGCATATTTCGAACTAATTTATAATTCAGGCTACGTAATATTTGGCCATAGAAGGCAAGAAGCAGGAAATACCTTGTTTATTGCGCTCATGAGTGGCACAAAAGTTTTCTTACACCCTGAAAGTGTATTACTTCCTTTCCTTAAAGAGCAAGGCTATTACTTTTTTACTTGGAATGACCTGAGCAAAGAATCTTTAGCCGCACCACTCTCAATAACAGAGCGCAAGAATAATTATTCTCTTGCTTGTAGGCAATTTTCCGAACAAACAATTACAGAAAATTACCAGAGAATCCTAAAATAATGCTGTTCAATTCGCTGTCTTTCGCTGTCTTTTTACCTATTGTATTTGCTTTATACTGGGCGCTGAGTAATTCATTGCGCTCTCAAAATATAATGCTCCTTGCAGCCTCCTACATTTTCTACGGTTGGTGGGACGTAAGATTCTTGAGCCTCATTTTAGCATCCACTGCGGTCGATTATTTACTTGGCCAAAACTTAGCAATTGCAACGAATACCTTGAAGCGAAAGCTCTTGCTGACTGCAAGTATGTTTTTTAATCTAGGTCTTCTTGGTATATTCAAATACTACAATTTCTTCATGGAGAATTTCATGGAGATGGCTAATATCATTGGCTTCTCCACTAATCCTACCCTTCTAAATATAGCCTTGCCTGTCGGTATCTCTTTCTATACCTTTCAAACGATGTCCTACACCATTGATATCTACCGGAACAAACTTGGGCCTACTAAAGACTTCATTGCCTTTGCTGCTTTTGTTGGCTACTTCCCGCAACTTGTTGCAGGTCCCATAGAAAGGGCATCAAACCTTCTTCCACAAATATCTAAAAGCAGGTATTTTGACTATCAGAAAGCCGTTGATGGTATGCGCCAAGGGCTTTGGGGGTTTTTTAAAAAGGTTGTGATAGCAGATGCAGTAGCCCCTTTGGTGGATCAAGCTTTTGGTGACCCTAACGGATATAGTGCCATTGCTTTAATTGCAGGAGCCTTATTATTCTCAATACAGATATATTGCGATTTTTCTGGATACTCAGACATTGCCATTGGTATTTCTAAGCTTTTTGGAATCGATTTAATGCAAAATTTCAGAACGCCCTACTTTTCCCGTGATATTGCTGAATTTTGGCGCCGATGGCATATTTCGTTGAGCACTTGGTTTAGAGATTATCTCTATATCCCCCTTGGAGGCTCTCGCGGCGCTACTTTACTTAAAATCAGAAATACCTTTGCCATATTTATAGTCTCAGGTTTTTGGCACGGCTCCAATTGGACTTTCATCACTTGGGGCCTTATAAACGCGCTACTGTTTCTCCCACTTCTTCTTGCCAAACAAAACAGAAATAATTTAAATAACCCAGAAATCAAAGACCTGCATAGAATACTTCTTACTTTTTCAATTACGACAATCGCTTGGATATTTTTCCGTGCAGATTCTCTTTCGCATGCTATTGACTATTTACAGAATATCGCCCTCTGGAATGAAGGAAAATCGCTTTCCATTAAACCAACTCTAATTGCATGTGTGGCACTGTTATTCATTGGTGACTGGATTGGACGCAAGCACGATTTTGCTCTGAATACGCTAAGTGAAGGCGTACTTTCAAAATCCACTTTATTGAGGCTGACTCTATATATGTGCCTCGCTTATTTAATTTTACTCTACAGTGGGGAACAACAGAGCTTCATTTATTTCCAATTCTAGTATGCGTCAGTTCATTATCAGGTTTTCAATGGTTTCCCTGCTACTTGCCCTAACAGTTGGGCTTTTGGTTACCTTCAATTATTGGCGTACCCAATGCTTCATAGCTCAACACCAAGGAGGTACAATTATTTTAGGCGATAGCCACGCAGCCACGGATATTCACCCTCAAATCCTCAACGCATCGAACTTTGCCCATACTGCAGAACCATTACTTGCTACCTCAAAGAAGTTGGAATGGATTACAAAAAAGCTGCATCCAGATACCATATTATTAGTGCTTAGCCCAAATAATTTTGCAGGGTATAACGATTTTAAATTTTCGAACAAACAGTGGTCTTCAGAAATGGCAAAGCGATACTACCCCTTATTCCCAGAGTCTTTTTGGACACAGTATACAGACCCGTTAACTGCACAAGTGAATTCTTATAGACAACAACTTCTGCCCAAACCATCAGGTAGACCAGCTTTTATCGGAAAATTCAAACCTAAACCCATTCAAGAGAAAAGAAATGACATACAAAAAACATTAAACAGACATTTTAATCCCAAATATCCTGCAATCTCTGAGTCGTCTAAATTAGCTATTGAGACTATAAAAAATAAGTGTGAAACAGAGCGGATAGCTTTTTTAGTGGTAATTGCACCGCTTCTACCAGAATACAAATCGGCTATTCCCAATCAAGTCCTACAAGTGTTCAACGCCATCACTGCAAAACTGGACGTAATCTCACTTAACATTGAACTGCCTGATAGCAATTATTACAATGCCGATCATTTGAATCTAAATGGGGCTGAAACATTCACGAAAGCGTTACGAGCAGCCATAAGTGAGCAGATGATTCGATAAATGAAATAGGCGTCTAACTAAAACTTATCAAAAGAAAAGCCACAGCCTTTTCGGCTGCAGCTTTTATAACCCTTGTATTGTTTGGGATTATAAGATTTGAACTCTTTGAGTTACTGTTCCTTCAGCAGAAGAAATGCGTACTAAGTAAATACCAGGATTCGCGTTAATTTCAATGGGAAGTGTATTCCCTTCTAATGTTATTTTCGATAGAATAGCACCACGGACGTCCATTACCTGTACGGTGTAATTGTCTTTAATGTTCATTTCAATCTTAAAGACACCTGTGTTGGGATTAGGATACATACGACCATTTAACGTGAATTCACCAGCATTGGCATTTGGCGTTAAATTACCTGGAGACCCTACATCTCCATTTAATGAAGTGTACGCACCGTTTACACCATCCACCGCACTACCTAATAAAGCGCCAGTAGTATCAAATTCAACCGAAATGCCTGCACTAGCAGGCGGATAAACACTATTACTGAATTCAATACCATTGACATCAAACAAGTAAACACCGTCGCCATTTTGACCCAGAGAGGGGAACGAACCTGTCATTTCATCTGATGAAATAACTTGAACTGAGCCCGGGTAGAGTTTCCAGCTAACCAATAAACTATCTTCATTAGCTGCCTTATCATCCCAAACAACTGCGGCCTCTCCAGGAGCTATATCGATCGAAGGAAATACGACAGTGCCTGAAACTCCTCCTCCGTCATCCCATGACATACCTGCTAAGTTAATCAAGGTATCTCCATAATTATAGATTTCAAACCAGTCCGCATTCCATGTTGTTGCGTTTGAACCTGGCATAATTTCGCTAACAACAAGCTTTGGTACATATACTGCTGACGCAGGCACAATGTCTTCTGCATAACGAGGTAAAAGCTGATATCCATTGAAACTTCCTAAGCTAAACGTAAACTGGCCTCCAATACCCGTTACATCAAAAGGACTTGTTGGAGGTACTTGAGAGTAAAGATCAACATCATTATCAATGCGCATGGCAATAGTATCTATTCCATTTGTGATATCTACATTAAATCCAGAACCTGAACCAGTCCATTGAGAAACGTCTACCAAAGATGCGTTCTCAAAGGTTACCAATTCACTTTCTGTATTCTCACCAAGTTGCGTTACAACAGTAGGTGTAGGAAGTGGATTCCCAGAAGAAATAAATGCAATACTATCAGGGTATATTTGAGTCAATCCATTAAACTGACCAATAGACCCAATTAATCGAACCTGATCTCCCTCCATTACACTGTACGCTTGAGCAGCAGAAGCAGAAGAGTAGCATCCAATACCATCAATACCGTCATGTATAGTAAATTGGATGGCTGTTGGGGAACCTTGCATATCAATACCCATCACTGTGCCTATTAGTTTACAGTTTACACCTAAACTATCTGCAACACCACCTGTATTAATTCCTGTAACGTCGGATATCGCATAGGTAGGAATATTGCCTGTTGGAGGTGGGGGGGGTGGCGGAGCAGATGCACAGTTTGATGACGTATGCATGCCCATGTAGGTCCAGGTATTCTGCGGATATACATCCCATTCCGCAGCTCCTGTGGACCAGTCTGTGGAACCAGAGTCTACAGTTGCCATTCTTACTAATGTAAATTCTTTGGTAGAACCTGTACCGACTGGCCAACTTTGACCTGGGTCAATTCCTGGCTCACCAATAATATCAATAGTGTCTGAACCATTAACTAGAATCAAGGCATCATCACCATTATAGTGAACAATAGAAGGAAAGCTTAAAGAAGTATCCGCAGCTGCTTGAATTGAAGGATCCGCTTGGTTGGTAGTAATCATATAAACATCACCAGAAGCCAATGACCCTGTCATAACAAATGAATTGGTAAAAGCCCCTCCATTTCCGTTTGTGTAAACTATATAGCCAGCTAAGGAAACTGTACTTGCAGTTGGATTAAAAATCTCAATGTATTTATTGTTTGACGAGCCTTCAGCATATTCAGAGAAAAATAGCTCAGAACAAGGTTGGGCTTGAACAAAACTGAAAATTGGCAGGAACCAAAGTAAAAGGTAGATTTTTTTCATGTCCATTTATTTGATTGATTATTATTTGTTTAAAAATGAGTCGAAATATACATAATAATATCTGTTAGCATGATTATGTTATGTTATATAAATAATATCAATATACCAAGTTTTCTATTCAAAATCCAAGGTCAGTTTAAATCGGGATATTGTACCATTCTGAGCATCTGCTACATAGAGTATTCTATCGTTATAGGCCACCGCCCTTAGGTCACTAAACCCCCCTATAGTAGAAATCGCATTTAAGTCTGCTGTACTTGCAGGAGGGGGAGGGACACCTTCTAATCCGGTAGATGTAAATTGGTAAACAGAATCAACACCAGCATCTGCTATGAAGACAAATCCACTAGCGTCACCGGCAAAAGCAATATCTGAAGGCGAATTAAATCTATTTGCAGTTTGTAAATACCCTGTAGTATTGGGATCAGTGGTCGAATAAAATATTGGCTGATATATTGCTCCAAAGGGCCCTTCTTCAAACTGAATATGTTGTACCTGAATAGCCTGGTCTTCATCATCATTGATAATCCAAAAATCTTGTGAAGGTCTCGCAGCAATTTGCGGTGGTTGTGTAAAGCTTGCTAATGCTTTAGGTGCTTTAAAATAATCACTGTAGACCGCACCAGCAGCAGTGACTGGGATTCCTGAGACAAATTCATCTGAATTTGAAAAGGTCAAAACAGCATTATCTGGTCCAAAACCAGCATTATTTAGGTTATCACCCGTTCTACTCACGTAGTACCTATTGTTCAATTCTCCTGAGACTCCTCCTTGCACTGCAATATCTGTAAATCTTACAAAGGCATCCGAAGAGGAAAATGAATTTTTGAAATAAAAAGGATGTACAGCAACTTTTTCAATCGCGGCAAAACTAAAGTCTAAAATACCACTTGATTCAAAATCAATGCGGTAAATAGTAGTCAAGTCATAATCCACACCATTAACTATGGTGTCCGAAGTTCCTATAGCTAATAAGTTAAATGTTCTGTCCTGTACCACTTTGGTAATTCCTGGTATATATAACCTACCTTGTGGTTGAAAGGCCATATCGTATCGTGCGATTTCAGAAGTTGCACTATCCACAACATAAATGAATTCATCGTATCCAATAAAAATGTCAACGGGGTGAGAGGCATCATACAACTTGGGTTCTACAGGTACATAGGCAATCTCTCGAACCTCATAATTTGGTATATCAATGAATCCAAGATTGGTTTTCTTTCCCCAGTAATTTTCACATGAAACAATGGTCATTGCCACTACCGAAACAATAATTAATTTTCTCATAATAACCAGTTTAATGGGGTTAAAGTCAAACCTATTACCGTTTGGTAATTCCCTGCGGGTGAAGGAATGGCGCTTACACCTATTTTCATTGGCCACCCGCCCAAATGAGTTTTCGTTGAAAATCCAAAACTAGGAGCCCCCCAACGGCTTACCATTCTATATCCCAATTGAAGTTCTATAATTTCCTTGTACCAGTATTCCGCTGCAATACTATAATTTTCATTATTGTCGCTTGGATGATTCAATTGGAAAGACGTATACACTTTGTGTTCGCCCTTGTCTATGGCATTCAATCGCATACCCATTGCAAAGACCTGAGGAGGCGCAGCTACTGAAGATGCAGTAGTATCTGTATTCACCGTTGTTGGAAGTGTACCGCTTTGCATTACAGAAGTAGACGGCCCAAAGTTTAAAATAGCCGCAGCAAAACTCAACTCACGGTAATCCAATTCGTAATGAAAACCTAAATCTAGCGCCACTGAATGTGCTGTAAATGAGCCTAATTGTTCTTGGCCATATTTCAATTGTACACCAGCATTGAAATAATCGGAGAAACGTTGGCTCACACCTACTCCAACACAATGCAGTGCGCCATTAACAATTCTACCTGTTCCGTCAGGCCGCCAAACCGTGCGCTCCACAATACCTCCTGACGTAAGAGAATTCAAGGAAATACCTACCACTTGATTTGGATTTCTTGCTTTGGCAATGCTGAAAAAATTATGTCCAATGGAAGCGCCCAACATTCGTGAACCTGAAAACACCCCTTGTTGAGAACCCGCAGAAAGCAATGCCGGATTAGTGGCCAAGCCGTAGGACGATGTATTCGCTAACGCTGTCCCCGCCAAGCCAGCACTCCATGGATCTACTGGGTTTTTCAAATAGGTAAATGAGCTTAATCCTGCTCGTTCTTCTCCATAATTAGGAAGAATCTGACCGTGACAAACTGGAACAATGGCAACTGCCATGAAAAGTAGAATACGCTTTACCATGACATTTGAATTCCAATTATACATTGAATCGGCGCACTGTAACGTGCGGGGTTTCGAGGATCTGTTCCACTCTCCTGCGGACCATTAAACTCTGGACGAGGATCGCGCCATGTTAAAGGGACATCATCCCCATACTCATAGGCTCTACCAGTAATGGGGTTTATAATCTGAGCATTTCGCCTGTTCGTGAAATTAGTAACCTGAGCATTTAAAGCAATTCCGCGACCACCTCCAAGCGTAATCAACTGATAACTTGCTTTGGCATCCATATTAAACCAATACAAGCCTCGTCCTTCCAGGAACCTGGTGTTATCTACTTCAAATTGTGGACGGCCCAAATCGTTGTAGCCAACTAAATTTTGAGGTGTATAGCGATATCCGGATGAATATCTTGTACTCAATGTGGCTCGCCACCTGCTGCTATCATTTGAATAAGTGATTCCGGCGTTGAATTTCCAAGGTCTATCCCAAGCTAAAAATTGCTCTTGAGAAAGAGGCACCTCACCGGTTTGAGCAATCTGCAAAGCACTTTCTCGGGCAGAATTACTTTTACCGCGAGCTTGCTGATAACTTCCATTGAGAAAAGTCTGAAAGCTCTCACCTAGGCGTGCATTAAACTGTGTTTCAACGCCCAATACCTTGGCATAATCTTGATTAATATACATGGTTTTTGTTACCGGTCGCCCCGTGGCATCCGTCGTAATTACTCGGCGTGCGACTATGTAATCAAATCGATTATTATTAAAAGCATTTAATGTCCAACCCAACCTTGTTCCAAGAAGGGTTTTATAACCAATTTCGTAGGAGATATTAACCTCTGGATTCAGATTTGGATTACCTAGATTAGATAAGAAGGAACGATCTTGATATTCCGGATCAAGTCCTGCATATAAAAACCTTGGGTGTGGCGTTCTCATGCTATGTCCGTAATTAAAGTAAAGAACATTATTCTCAGTTACAGGAAAGCTCACATTCAAGCGAGGCAACATTCGAAGTTTCCATCGCAAACCAGCTACTCCAGCGGTAGAATTCATATAATCTTCACGTACCTGACTTAAAACAGGAGAAGAAGCATCCTCCACAGCATTATCAGCAAAAGCACCCGGCGCCCAATAATTTAAGCGAATTCCCAAAGTAGCCTTGATGCCTTGGTATTCAATTCGATCTTGAAGAAAGAAACCTCCTTTCTGAGGATTCACTTTCCATATATCATTGCTCGAACCAATGGAGATTGAAGGCGTAGTAGTGCTGTCATTGAGTACAATCGGAGCACCCACCCAAGGTCGGAAAACATCCACCCACTGGTACTCTGTAAAAGCGTGTTCCCATCCCCCAGAGGCCTGATGAATCTTATTTGGGGTGTAAGTAAACTTGCCCTTGAGCGTATATTCCTGTGCATAATGGTCGTGCCAAATTGGAGTGAGTCCTCCATTATTCACCAAACCATCACCAGGTATCAAATAATAGGTACCGCTCGGATCATCGGGATTGAATAGTGTCATTTGACCCGTATAGATATAATCCTCATCATAAATTTGGTCCACGGTTGTAGCTCTAAATGGCCGACCATTCGCATCTGCTCTTAGATTTGTAAATAGGCGACCCGCAGATACATTAATTCCTGTCTTAGCGCCAAGTCGCTTTTGCCATTGTAATACGCTCAGGTTACTGTGATGTGTATACGTAGTTGCGTTGTCTAAATTATTCGACCTATTGTATTGAAACCCCGGTGCCAAAAGAGCATCAAAACCTACAATCTGAAGCGTGCGAGAATTTTGATTCACCTTTAAGCTATGACTGTTGGTAAGGCTAATTTTACCCGCTTTTTTGGACCGCCAAGTCAATTTTGTCGTGTGCGTATAATCATTGCTTTGACGGGGTGCCCAAAGTATTGGATTGTCAGGAAACAATGAACTGTGCAATTCTGAGGCGGTAGCACCAAAATAATGATCCGTAATATCTACATTCGCACTTGTAAACAGTGTTAATTTTTTTCCGGTAAAAGGAATTGGTGTACTCAATGTGACTTCTGCGCGGCCCGTATTGAAACTCGCCGGAGTATAATTATCAGAGCTGTATTCAGCACTCCACCGCAATTTTTTGCCACCCTCTTTTATTGTCGTGTTCACTACTCCTGAAGAGCCTCCCCCATATTCTGCACTTGCGCCCCCGGTCATCAGATCGATTGATGACAGAGAGGAAGAAGATACGCTTACACCACCACCTGTTCCTGCAAGTGGATCTTGCGCGGAAATACCATCTACCAAATATTCAGTTTCATATACGCGAGCACCTCGAATTTGAATACCGTCTGTAGTCTTTTGAACACCCGCCTGCTGGGCCACAATATCTTCTACTCCTTTAGCTACCAATGAATTTATCTCTTCAGATGAAAAGGTAATGGCAGAGGATGCTTGTTCAAGATCAACTTGATTTTTGCGACCTACAACCGTAACCGTATTGAGCATTTCATTTTGCTCAACCATAGTCACTTTTATCGGTTTGTTTTGACCGCCTTTAATCTTAACACCATTTATTTGAGTGGGGCTAAATCCTATAAATTGCACTTTAATGGTATAGGTACCCGGTTTAATATCCCTGATTTC
The DNA here is from genome assembly GCA_902614915.1 of uncultured Cryomorphaceae bacterium. Taxonomy (GTDB): domain Bacteria; phylum Bacteroidota; class Bacteroidia; order Flavobacteriales; family Schleiferiaceae; genus UBA10364. The sequence goes on along the minus strand of CACMMX010000013.1, from coordinate 8,215 downwards.
AAATTCACCAGAAAAATCCGTAAGACTTTGGTAGTATGTTCCTACAATATTTACAGAAGCGTTTGGTAGCGTCTCTCCCGTAACTTTATCTATGACGACACCTTTGAGTATCCCCTTACTCTGCGCAAAAGCCATAGAACCAATAGCCAAGAAAACAAATATAAATAGACTCCTAAAATTCATTCTCTAAAATGTGCTTGATGAGGTCTCCTCCGTTTGTGGAATTAGACCTTGAAAATTGATGTAAAGGGATCGAAAAAAAGACTTCAAAGACCTCTCCGTTTCTGGAACGAATTGTTCCAACCGTATTGTCTCCTGTCCAACCCGCTATCTTGGTAAGTTGAGCGGTATAATAGGCATTGGCATCAGCCGCAGGGTTTACTGGAGTAACACCAAGAACAATGTTTTTTGGACTTACTGAAGGTGCCGCCCCCATAGAATCAACGGGTACAATTGCACTATCATTTGTCAAACGGGCCTGACCGGCAGCGGTTACGGATCCACTAACAGGAAAAATGTCATTAATTGCCGTCATGTCCATAGAACTAGTGATCTGCGCACTTGTAAGCACCTTTCCTCCTCCCTGGACATACGACTGAACAGAAGGGCTTAGAATATTCAACAGATAATCTGTTCCTCCATTATTTGGAAATTGAGTTGCGTCAGCAAAAAGAAGGACGCGATCATATTGCTCAAAAAGAAGTTTCATAGATGGATTCCAATAGAACGGAATACCGATGCCAGTAATAGCGTCCATCTGGATATAATCATATGAATTTCCAGTACTATCCAGCCATTCCTTATACTGAGCCCCTATATATGCAGGTTGACTGTTGAGTACAAGCATATTTGTTAATCTACTCGACCAATAAAAGGTGCTAGAGGTGTCTACTTCGGAGTAGGACCCGGCCCAATCTTTTACGCGCAGATAGATCACATTTTGATCATCTGCCAAGGCACCGTCCAAAGCAGTATCAACTAAAAATCCGTTTTGATAGACACGAGCTGAAGTACCGTTCGGATTCAATGTGAAACTCAATAACCCTTGACCTAAATCTATAGACGACCAAGGACCATTATTGCATTTAACTTGGGCTTCTATAATGGTTTCATCGCCATCAATATCATCAGCGTCCCAACGAAGGGTTAGTACAATCTTTGCACTATCAGGTTGTATCTCATCTGCATCAATACGGCAAGATGGCGCTGCATTTTTTAGAGGCACCCACAATTGAGCAGGAGTTGGATCTTCTAACCCTTGATGATCAACGGCACTAACCTTTATAAGAACATCTGCTGAATCCAACCCTGCATCTATCACAAAAGTAAATACACTATCGTTGGATCTAGTAATCCCAATAGGGTCTTCGTTAACTTGAATTTTAAAATAATCCACATAACCATCCTCATCTGAACCAAACCAATACAAATGAACATTTGCATTTAAACGTAAGTCTCCAAACCGTTGAATACTATCGACGCTAATCCTTGTTTCAGGAGCTAAATTCTCTACGGAACCTTGGGGGGTTTTACACCCCAAAGCCGCAGTAAAAATAGATATTATGAAAGGTACTTTTTTCAAAGGTTATCGTTGTACCATAAACCTAATTGTACCTGCACCTTCTAGGCCACGAAATCGAGCAATATAGGTTCCCGTCTCGAACTTTAACGTTGAAATACGCAAGGAACCTGTAGTTTGAAATTCTGATACATGCTGACCGTGAATACTATATATACTCCATGTACCCGCGCCTTTACTCTCCAATTGCATCCAATCGTTTGATGGATTCGGGTATAATTTTAGATTTAAGAAGGCCCATTCATCTATGCCAATAGGTGAAGTTGGAACAGAGATACTGTCCAATGTCACTGAAGGATTCGTAAAGTCATTATTATTTCTAGGCAGTAACCTATAATTTCCAAATCCATAGAATAGGATACCGTCAATAGCATCAAAGGTCATTGTATTATCCACCACTATTGGCGTCACATCCATCTCTCCATCTTGATTGGCGTACGAGGTGTCTGTCACCAATTGAACATTCAATGAAGAATATGCAGTAGAGGACTGGCGACCTGCCAATACTCGGCCACTATTCCAAATTGAAGCTGTTGCACTGTTACTTACACCATAATCGCCAAAACCGAGATTTGGCAGACTTACGTACAACGGAGTACTCATACTTCCTTCATAGCGAACTAACATACTTTCATATGGCTCCCAACCATAATTAGCATAGCCGGCCGAATCTGTTGGATCTAATACAACAGGAGTTATTGTTCCCAAGTTGCCCGTCTTACTAGATGCAGTTACGTTTAATCTTGTCATTCCGTAATATTCTTCTACAAAACCTGTCACCTCAACTTCTTCGTTTCTATAGTATGAGTTCAGACCTATACCCACACACCATATCCCTGCCCAAGATGTGGCAGTTTCATCTTGAATATATAGGAATCCTAAGTCACCTATTTTAGTTGATGCTGTCACAATTCCTTTGACAGTAACCTCTATACCATTCAAAGGTGAAGCTCCATTTGAATTGTATGTGAATTGAATATCGGGAATAATTAAACCATTATCTCTAACGGTATAAAAATCAAAGTTCGGAGTAGCTTGATTGATTGGTTTAGAAGGTAAATAGCTTTCGTTACCATCATTATCTTTGGCATATATGTAATAGCGAATCAAAGTTCCATTCGGTTGCTTTGGAATCTCAAACTCAAATTCATCTGTTGTTCCCGCAGCCAAAGTCATTGGTGCTACCGTAAAATTGGCAACACTTTGCGTATCTAATGAACTCCATACAAATGCTACTGAATCTACACTGCCGTCAAAATCCGTAATTGAGCACATGATTTCAACATCCTGGTTTGAAGTGGGAATGGAGGGATCGCGCTCAAAGTTTGAAATATACGGCGGGGCATATCCAATATCATAGTGAGAAGCGTCGAATGGATTGATTTCATAACCACGTCCGTTATCACCGGTACAACCGTTCGCATCATGACGTACTACCCCGGAAATGGAGTTATAAAATGTCCCTGGAACCGGGGGAACGAATGCACCTTGGCTCTGAGGAGAATTTGGATTTACAGTCGTCCAAGAGTTTAACTTTTGAGCTAAAAATCGATCGCTAACGTTCATACCATTACCGTTACCATCAACAATGTTAAAACTGACACGATTTCCACTAAATGGGATTACTTGAGTGACTGTAACATCTGTTAAGGTAACGAAAGAACCTTCATAAGGCTCACCGGTTGCTACATTATTGACAAATTGAGGATCGTTTAAATCGCCTACAGCAATAGTGTCGCTTACCACTGGACTCGTTATGGTGTTTACAATACTAAATGAATTGGCATCTGCTAGAGACAATTGGTTTGAGCCGTTGTACTCTCCTACCACACCTTTTACCTCAACAATATCGCCAGGAAGTGCTTGGGTAAAAGTCGCAGGAACTTGCAAGGAACCTGTACTACTTTGATATACTCCCATTACCTCAATTCCTGCAAACGGAGTACTCTGACCGCCAACAGCAGTGTCTTGAATAAAGATAAAAGGGCGAAGACCGCCAGTAACAGAACCTGACGCTACTTCTGTAACATTACCTGGAGTAACAACAACACCGCGGGTAATTACTGTCTGTCCCAAATAGGAAGAAGTATCATTACATGTGGCCAAATCTGCAGGGCTCACGTAATTAATGTCCGAAATGGACACATAGTTTTGTGCGTTGACCGATAGGCCTGTAAGCACAACAAAAAATAAAACTACTCTTTTCATTATTTCACGATTAAAAAAGTTCCTGTAAATGATTTTCCTGTTTCTAAATCCTCAACGGTAAATAAGTACATACCTCGGGCAATAATCTGGCTTTCTCTAGAAAGTAAATCCCAAGCATGCTCGCCACCAGAGAACACGTTTCTAGATGGATCTTCAGATCCAAAGCTTCTAAACCATCGAATATCGGTTCCATCGTATTCGCCGTGATGTTCAAAGCTATCAATATAATCTCCACCAGCCGTGGTAATAGTTACTCTTGAGTTTGCGGGAAGGTTTGAAAAAATCAATTTTCTACTTTCCTCTTGGAAATTACTTGAGCCTTCCCAACTTGCTCCCAAATAATAAGGATTGGGATAAACATAAGGCGATACACTATCAAGATTACTTTCTCTAGCTCCCGGAAAAGCACGTACAGCATTTGAGAGAACGGCACTCTCTAAGGATTCTAGTCCACTGTTTAAATCCCCTTTATCAAAAGCCGTCACAGCTACTGCAGTTTGCCAACCGTTTGGTAAAGGAGAAACGGTATAAGCAAAGATATATTCGTTGGTATCGCCATCAAAAGTTACCGGAGAAGCTAATTTAACTGCTGAAAATCCAGTGTTAAATCCATAATCATTAGCCAAAGAATCATAACTAGCTACTAATTCTAAATCATTTTGCAAATCAGGAGTCCCAAAAACATCAAATCCCGTTTGAGTCGCGTAAACATTATAACCTTCAAAATCCTTTTTTTTAGAAATTGGATCTTCACTTTGACGCGAATTATCAACCCAATAAATGGTGCACTCGCCATCTCCAGGCTCCACTCTTATTATGGGTGTCTCTGGCGGTGAAGGCAAAATGAATCTAGTAATAACACCGTTTCCATCCTTGTCCTCACCTTCATCAAGAATTCCATTAAAATTAGAGTCTTCTCCGTTATAAGTGCGCTGTGCCCAGTTGGCAGCCTCAAGTAAATAGGTTTGCTGTATTGCATTATTCGCCCCATTCGGGAGGCCATCCTCAAATTTCCTCGCCACCACATAAGCGAAAGAAACCTTGATGACATCTTGAGGCTGGAAATCATCAAACGGTCCGACTGATATCAAATCCGAACGATTCCCAAGTGCATTTAACTCCGACTGTAGATCCACATCCATTGTAGTAACGCAAGCCGGGCTTGATGGATCTACCCAACAAGGGTGGTGGTTAAATCCGTCAGACATTTTTAGATAACGTTGCTGATCAGAGGTTGGGAAGAAAAATGTATTTGCTCCGCTATTATTGAATACCCAAGCATTATAATTCACCTTAGAATCTGAATTAACTTTAGGATGCTGAAATCCATTTTTATCCTCGGCACCTAAAAACATTTGTCCCACGTAGCTATCCGTAAAACCTACATCGCCATTCTTATCGTAACAATAAGCCAAGTTTAAACTATCTATAAAACCGTTTCCACCTTGAGAATAGAAAGTAGCTCCCCCCGCTCCTGCCGGAGTAATATTAATATTTCTTACTACGGTATTGTTCCATAAACCAATGAAGAAATCCTCATAAGAATTACTGGATTGGTTAGTTACCGTAAGGTCTACAATAACCATAAAATCAGTAAAAGAATATTCCCAATTATAGACAGACATATCCACGTCTAAATTCATTGGATTGATGTGGTTATTAATTGGAATGCTGGTGCCTGGAACTAAGATTTCACTATCATTAAAGCTACATACAAAGTCCTGATGGCTTACAGCATCGGCCCTGTAGTTTGGTGACGATCGCAATGAACTTTTTTCAACTACATTGACTCCTTGCGTAGCATTAAATTCAAATCCTCCTCTGCCTGGCGCATAGCCTTGAGGTGCATCATAGGCCGAAGTGCTAACTCGAACAATCCCGTTATCTATACCACCAAACCATAATCCGCCTTCAAACAAATGCTCAATTCCCGATCCTGCTGGATACTCCATGGAAGGTGTTCCAGAACCGTCTCGATAACCACGAAAAGCATTCCCAAATGTCCCGACATTAGTTGCACTTAGGCGAACATTGGCGCGCGTCGTTTGATATTCTTCAAATGATTGGGCTGCTCCAAATACTGGAGTCATGAATAAAAGCATCCGTAAAACACTTCTTACCATACCATCAATTTTGAGGACTTTGACCTTCCGTCTTTAGCCCAATGAGCGATATACAAGCCTGCGGGCAATCCCTGAATGGTACATTCCTCACCTTCTGTTTTTTGAAATACTTTTCTGCCTGCTGGCGTGTAGAGTTCCAATCCGTAACGCAAATAATAATCACCTAGTTGCGCAGGTTGAAGAATAGGATTTTCTATCATTGGCAACTTCATATCCATAGCTGATAGACCCTGCATGTCTATATCAAAATCAGCAATAACTGGAAGGTGATCACTCAATATATATAGAGCATTTAAAACCGATACGCTCACGCTGTAATTGGTGCCTACGTTAATCGGGTCGTTGAAATGATTGCCGTCATTACCTACGGCAAAATAAGTGTTTGGTACATAGGTCATTCCATCATCTCCTTCAAGAAGTTCTTCAGAGCAAAGAATCTGATCGAATCTATCATCTAAACCTCCCCCAGAAAAACAACTATTAGTACCACCATTACGCGTACTCTGTGTATGGACAGCTGCGAATGAACTATTATTATTCCAATTCCCAGAACAATTTATAGGATCTTCAAAACGAAACCCGTTTCCTGCGATTAATGTTTGATATCCTGATTCTGAAGAGCCATACATATTGTAATCACCCATTAACATGATATTGGCGTCCTTTGCATCATTCTCTATATAATCTATAATTGCAGCAGCCATTTTATTTCGCTGCGATGAATTTATCGTGCCCGTACCTGCTTTAAAATGCGCTCCAATGAGCGTAAAGGTTACCGTATCACTCTGTGCAGTTAAAAGAGGGTCTTTAAAATAAAATCTCACAACATCAACTACACGAACTAGATTATTATTGGTAAGATCTTTTGTTATTACGTCTTGCGAAAGCAATCCTAGAATATCAGTGCGGTACGCTATAACGTTAGTTAAGGATGAAAAGCTATTATTTGTATAGTTTGTGGTCGACCAAGAAGAGGTATTAATTGTATTTAAAGCATTGTTTAATAAATAGGATGAATTATTAGCGCTAGCCCCAATTTCCTGAAAACATATAACATGAGGCTGAACATTACGTACAATAGTATCTAAGGCGACTTCTTTGCCACTAGCAGAGTTTGTATTACCATTGCACGCATTCGTGGAATTTCTGTAATTCAAAATGTTATAGGTCATTACTCTTACAGAGGATACTTGTGCCGTAACTGACTGAATTACAAACAAAAAAGAGAAAATCGCCAAATATTTTTTCATCGTTCACAATATGCGAAATTATCTTGGCACTTTTACGTGAGCAGCAGTTAATTTAGAGTTAATCAACTTGCTTAATTCTATGAACAGCGATTACAAAATTATTTATGAATCTAATCAGCTTCTTATAGTCAATAAGCCTAGCGGATTTATAGCTGAGGGAAATGAGTTTGAGGCGAGGAATATGGAGACGATTTACCTCGAGTATCTTATGAAAAAAATTAACCGCCCGTTTTTAGGAATTCCACATAGGCTAGATAGAGTGACAGGTGGAGTTATGATTTTTGCAAAAAAACGTGGGACTTTAAAGAAATTAAATAGGTGGTTCGAACAAGGCAATATTATTAAAACTTATCTGGCAATAGTCAATGATAAACCAGCTATAGAAAAAGGAATCTTAGTTAATTACTTGGGTAAAGATTTAGTTAATAAAAAAGGAATAGTAGTAAACAAAAAACATCCGAGCGCAAAAAAAGCTGTTTTAGAATTTAAAATACTTGACTCTAATGAATGGGGCTATTTATTAGAAGTAAAACCCTTAACAGGACGATACCATCAAATCAGAACACAACTCGCATTTATAGGATCTCCTATTATAGGAGATACAAAATATGGGTCCAAAAAACCATATATAGAAGGGCAAATTGCCTTGCATGCAAAATCCGTTAAATTCCCTGACAGCATTAATAACTCTCCCTTGTTGTTTGAAGCAGACCTCCCGTTAACCCCACTGTGGAGTCAATATCGATAGGTTGAATTAATGATGAAACTAAGTGTGTTGTTCAACTAAATAAAGAACAAAAAAACGGCCACCCATTGGGTGGCCGTTGTTATTAATAGTACTTAAATAGTGTGATTAATGCTTAACCACTTTTAAATATTGCGTACCGTTTTCAGTTTGCAGCATAAGCATATAGATACCATTTGCTTGCTCACTGAAGTCGAAAGCTTCTTTGATTTGACCTTCACCGATAGTTCTACCAACTTCGTTGTAGATACGGTACGTTCCTTCTACTACTGGGCTGATTTTCACCATTCCAGTGGTTGGGTTCGGGAAC
>CACMMX010000012.1 GCA_902614915.1 uncultured Cryomorphaceae bacterium | reverse complement strand
ATATCCCGATGCCGGAGATTATAATTTGTTTTTTGGTGGGGTGAATAGTACCGATGATACTGCTGTGGTACTAATAGACAACATAAAGTTATTGTATTGATTCGAATGAACAAATTTGAGAAACGGTTAAGACTACTTTATATATTGATTGATTTTCTCTCAGGTGCTGCTGCCTACACCTCAATTCACATTATTCGTAAGCAAGTTATTGAACCTATGCGATTTGGAATAGAATTGCCGTTAGAATTCGATCGAAAGTTTTGGTTGGCAATTTTCGTTACGGCGATGATTTATCTTTTAATGAGTGCCTTGGGCGGAGCCTATAGAGATTTAACAAGAAAGGGACGATTGAAACAAACTGCTGATACTCTGTCTAGTACCCTTATGACAGCACTTATTTTATTCTTTGTGTTTTTTTTAGACGATTATATTAAATCCTACAATCAATACTATCTAATATTGGGCACCTATACATTAACATTATTTTTTTTCAGTGCATTCCTTAGGTTTGTTTTAGCAACATACGTTCGTAAACAATTAGATGCTAAAAAATTGAGTTTTAAATCAATATTAGTTGGCTGTGGAAAAGATGCTGGAGATTTGCTTCAATCTTTTCAAAAAGACCGAACCAAAGGATATGATTTTATCGGATTCATGAAAGTCAATGGGGACCATATAGATCCGCGAATTGACCATATTCCTTGTCTAGGAAGCACGGATCAGATAAGTGATGTAGCCAATGATAATCAAATTGAAGACATAATTATTGCCTTATCATCTGGTAATAGCCAAACCATAGCTAAAATTGTGAGTGATTTAGAGGATCTTGATCTGCGAATACATGTGCTCCCAAACCTTTTCAGTATACTTAGTGGTCACGTTACAATGGAAAGCTTTGGTCAATCTATGATTGAAGTAAAGCGTAACTTAATCCCTCCTCATGTAGCGGTAATTAAACGATTATTTGATATATTAATTTCCTTTATTTCTCTTGTTTTGCTTTGGCCCATCATACTGTTTGGAGCAATTGGTGTTAAAGCAACTTCCAAAGGCCCTGTATTCTTTAAACAAAACAGACTCGGAAAGAATGGCAAACCTTTTAAAATCATAAAACTCAGGAGCATGATTTTAGATGCAGAAAAACTGGGACCGCAATTAAGTAGTAAAAACGATAAACGTATTACCGGATGGGGAAGAACTATGAGAAAGTATCGTGTTGATGAACTTCCTCAATTCTATAATGTCCTCAAGGGTGATATGGCAATCGTAGGACCTCGACCCGAAAGAAAATTTTACTTTGAACAAATTATTGCCGAAGCACCTCAATACAAGTTCCTACTTCGAGTTAAGCCTGGAATAACTTCTTGGGGAATGGTAAAATATGGTTATGCAGAAAATGTAGAAGAAATGCTTGAGAGGGCACGATTTGACTTAATTTATACAGAAAATATCACCCTACTGAGCGATATCAAAATCCTCTTCTATACCTTCGTAACAGTTTTGCAAGGAAGAGGTAAATAGCAAAAAACCAAACTCACAGATGAAAAATATTACCGTAATTGGTGCAGGAACTATGGGTAACGGAATTGCCCATGTGTTCGCCCACAATGGCTATCAGGTACAACTTTTTGATATTAACAAATCCGCTTTGGACAACGCATTGTCCACTATTTCTAAGAATATGGACCGTCAAATTGAGAAAGAGAAACTATCTCAAGCAGAGAAAGATTCCGCCTTAGGTCGACTTCATGCCGGCACAAATTTGGAGCATGCTGTCAAGGAAGCGAACATAATCGTTGAAGCAGCTACTGAAAATAAATCATTGAAGTTTCAAATTTTCAAAGAACTAGACGATTTGGCTCCAAAGAATTGTATTCTTGCCACTAATACCTCCTCCATTAGTATTACGGAAATTGCCGCACAAACATCACGACCCGAGAAAGTCATTGGAATGCACTTTATGAATCCTGTTCCAATCATGAAGCTGGTGGAAATCATAAGAGGTTACAGCACTTCTGATGAGGTATGCGATCAGATTATTAAGGTGAGCACATCTCTTGGCAAAGTACCTGTTGCATGCAACGACTATCCCGGGTTTGTGGCAAACCGAATTTTAATACCTATGATTAATGAGGCCATTATTTCTTTGCACGAAGGTGTTGCTGGTGTGGAAGAAATTGACGCCATTATGAAACTCGGCATGGCACATCCAATGGGTCCGCTTCAACTTGCTGATTTCATTGGTTTAGACGTTTGTTTGAGTATTCTCAATGTACTTTACAATGGTTTAGGAAATCCGAAGTATGCCCCTTGCCCTTTACTCGTAAATATGGTTCATGCAGGTAAACTAGGTGTTAAGTCAAAAGAAGGATTCTACGATTATTCAAATGGAGTGAAAGAGGCTCCAATTAGCTCACAATTTAAATAATGATAATTAAAATGAAATTTTACACAATTCTTACTTCACTTCTTTTAAGCACTTGCGCTTTAGCCCAGGTAGACCTGATTAATAAAGTAAAAGACAATGGATCAGAAGCCCTTTTGGAATACGAATGGAAGACCATTGTTGATATAGAGGCTACTCCTGTTAAAAACCAAGGAGCTTCCGGAACGTGTTGGTCCTACGCCACTACCTCTTTTGTAGAAAGTGAAATGATTCGAATGGGTAAAGAACCCATAGATATAAGTGAGATGTACACGGTTCGTAAAGTATATGAAGACAAGGCTGATAAATACGTACGGCTTCACGGTTATCTAAACTTTGCGCAAGGTGGTGCTTTACCAGATGTTATGTACGTGATAGACAAATACGGTGCTGTACCCCAAGAAGTTTACCATGGTCTGAATTATGGTACAGACATAAACCGGCATGGAGAAATGGAAGCCTCACTAAAGGGTATTCTCGATGCCGTGATAAAAAACAAAAACGGAAAGCTAAGTCCAAGTTGGAAAATCGGTTTTAATGGTGTTCTAGATGCCTATTTAGGAGATAACCCTGCGCAATTTGGCTACAAAGGCAAAACATATACTCCAAGAACCTTTGCAGATGAAGTCATTGGAGTTCACCCCAAGGATTATGTTCAATTGACTTCCTGGACCCACTACCCTATGTATGATGAGTGCCGTATTCAAGTACCTGATAATTGGACTTGGGGAGCATCCTATAATTTACCACTAGATGAAATGATGAAAGCATTGGAAGAAGCATTGCAAGCAGGGTTTCCTGTTGCATGGGCATGCGATGTTAGTGATAAAGGGTTTTCTTTTAGAAACGGGATTGCTGTAATGCCTTATCAAAGCTGGGACAATATGACTGAGGAAGAGATTAATGCGGTCTACTCAGCACCTCATTCGGAGGCTGATATTACTCAAGAGATACGCCAGGAACAATATGATAATTACCTTACCCAAGATGACCACGGCATGGTAATACAAGGTATTGTTAATGACCAAGAGGGTAATCAATTCTTTATCGTTAAGAATTCTTGGGGTAAGCGTGGAAATGATCACCGCCCGGGATACTTGTATGCTTCTGACAGCTATGTACGACTAAAGACAATTAGCGTAATGATGCATAAAGATTCCTTACCTAAGTCTTTACGAAGAAAGTTGAATATCCTCTAAATAAAAAGAAATAAGTCTTTACTTAACCGCTCCTTTTTACAGAGCGGTTTTTTTGAAGCCTTAAAAAAATATGGTGAACGATTACGGCAATAGCAAAGCCCAATAAGGCACCAGCCATGATGTCGGTAATCCAATGTACCATCAAATAAACTCTAGAAACCGCAACTGCTATCGCGCAAAATGCCGAAAACAATTGAATAACAGGTCTATTCCAATGAAGCGCCATTAAGGCGAACCATATAAATGCGGTAGTCGTATGGCCGCTTGGAAAGGCAAACTGTAACGGCATATCAATTCCCAAACCTGCATCCAATAGTGTATTTTCCCAATTAATAACGGCCATAGGCCTAGGCGAGGTCACAAATACAACCTTCTTTAGAAATTGAACAACAATTGCAGAAATTATACCCGCTGTCAAAAATTCAGCTGCACGCCACCAAGACTTTTGGAAGGAATAGACCAAAATTGCGATCACAAATAAGTACCATTCGCCCCAACTAGTTATAAATTTCATGAGGTTGTACATACTTTCATGATAATACCTTTCGTGAATGATTAATTGGGCTGAAATCTTATCCGAATGAAGGAATAAAAAAATCCCACAAACCGTTATAAATAGGAATGTGGGAACTATAAAGTATTTTATTTTCCGCATTTACGCCCCAATTATATGCTGCAGTTCATGTATTTGACTTTCCCATAATTGTTTAGCTTCTTCTATCTCATCAGGTTCGGCAAAATCAGTCACTATAATAGAAGTATCCTTAGTAAGGTCGTCTACTTGAATTTTAAATTCAAAAAAAGTATCCAATCCCTCATCATCGTCTTCTACCCAGCGAAATCTAACCATTAAATCTTGCTTCTTTTTAATAAGAATGGCTTGCTCTTCAGAACCGTCCCAGAAAAAAGTAAATAATTCTGTACGTGAATTAACATCATCACAAAACCATTCACTTAAACCGGAGGGAGTACTTAAAAAAGGGAATAGCATCTTTGGAGACGCACGTAATGGGAATTCTAATTCAAATTTTTCTTTTGCCATGTCAAGGTTGAATAGTATTTGCAATATAACATTAAGTGTTCAATAGCCAAACGATCTTAATAATTGTGTTTCTAGATTAATATTGATTTTTACTATTTTTCCTTAATTAAAGTCGTTCTCATGTTTTCATCCTCCTTAATCAAAAAGCCAATTATTTTGGTTGCTGCATTAGGCTACTTTGTAGATATCTACGACCTACTCCTCTTTAGTATCATTAGGATCCCTTCTCTAACCGACCTAGGCATCCAAGACATCGCAGGCAATGGATTATTGATTTTGAATACACAAATGTTTGGCCTTCTATTAGGAGGTATCCTTTGGGGAATACTTGGTGATAAGCTTGGTAGAACCAGAGTTTTATTTTTTTCTATTGCTTTATATTCAGTGGGAAATGTGCTTAATGGATTTGTACAAACTGCACCTCAATATGCCTGGATTAGATTTTTTACAGGAATTGGTCTTGCCGGAGAATTGGGTGCAGGTATCACTTTGGTGAGTGAACTTCTTTCAAAAGAGAAACGAGGTATTGGTACTTCCATAGTTGCTGGTTTTGGATTAACTGGAGCCATATTGGCTTTTTTTATTTCCCAATGGTTTGATTGGCGCACGTGCTATTTCATCGGCGGTGGACTCGGTTTAACCCTTTTGTTAATGCGGATGAGTGTTTTTGAAAGCGGATTGTATCATAAAATCAAGAATAGCAATGTAAAAAAGGGGAATTTTCTGATGTTCTTCAATAGGCGTGAAAGATTCTTGCGTTATCTACGAAGCATTTTAATTGGATTACCAACTTGGTATGTCGTTGGAATATTGATTAGCTTTTCTCCTGAGTTTGCGAAATCAATGAACATCAAAACATCTATTGATGCTGGCATAGGGATAATGATTAGTTATAGTGCTATTGCCATTGGTGATGTAATCATTGGTCTTCTTTCACAGTACTTAAAATCTAGAAAAAAAGCAATGCATGTTTTCTATATTATAACCATTCTTGGTATGCTTTTATTCTTTACTTCCAAGAGCTCGATACAACTATACCTTTCCATCGGAGTCATGGGATTTGGAACAGGTTTTTGGGCCGTTTTCGTGACTATTGGTGCAGAAAACTTTGGAACCAACTTAAGAGCCACTGCTGCTACTACCATCCCAAATATGGTGCGTGGATCTTTAAATGGAATCACAGCATTATTTCTATTGTTACAAGGTATACTATCCTATGTGAATTCAGCAATTGCTACTGCTATTGTGGTTATGGCAATCACTTATTGGGCAATCTACGGATTACAAGAAACCTTTGGCAGAGATTTAGATTTCATTGAAGAATAACCTCTAAATTAAATTTTGATTAATAGATAAAAAACAGGATTGATTATGCATTTAAAGTTGTTTTCAAATATGATTACTTTTAATACTTCTCCACAATCTTACTATTTAATATTAAGAAGCCCCTCTCATTGAGAAGGGCTTACTCGTAGCGAGAGGGGGGCACGATCCCCCGACCTCCGGGTTATGAATCCGACGCTCTAACCAGCTGAGCTACCTCGCCATTGGTGGGGTGCAAATATAATCACCTTATATGAATATAAAAGCGGTTTAACTATTCTTACATCAAAGCCGTGTGAATATTCCCGGACATTATTAGAACTGTTTTGCTTTACAATGGTTAAATCGGAAAATGAATTAATGGAATATTTGATTTATATCTTAACTATTGGGTTTTTAGCAACAACGGTTATTACGTTTAGAATAATGAATACATTGGCCAAAGAAGTCGCAAGTCTTAAAAGAAAGTTAAGTAAATAAAAAGCCTTTGGCCCTTTTTATCATACAGACTTAACAATTCCAATTGGAGGTGTTTCGATAATTAAAGCCGAGCTAATTCTATATCAAAAGAATTAGCAGTTTTCATTGTCTACATTGACTTTATAGAATTAATGTAACACTGGTGCTAAAACTACCACGAAATTGTCAAACTTGGACCTAAAACTCCAAAGGTCTGTCCTACAAAAACCGTAGTTCTGATTTTTTTTTCAAGCTTAGTTGTGTTCCTAAGACTTCTTTGCTCGTGATAATTTTCATAAACTACCTTTCCAATGAAATTACCTATAACATAACCCGCAACTAATTCACTCACCCAATGATTATGGCCTCTAATACTATGCATCATTCCTAGCGTCATAATACCATAAGGCAGCCAACGATTATTATAGACCCTACTCATTACGCTAGCAATGCTAAAATACATAGTTGCATGATAAGAGGGAAAACCTGTGCCATAGGGATTTGAGCCCAATACAGGTAAATGAAAATTAAAAAAATCAAAAGGGGTATGAACAAATGGATATTGACTATCCCTATCCGTCTCTGTAAAATTCCAAAGTGGACGGGCGGGTCGGTGCCTAGCAATCAATGTCTTCAGAATAAGATGACTTACTACGTATGACTCTATTATCGCTTTAGTTGTTAACAAACTAGCTTCTTGCAATTTCTCATTACCTGATAAAAGGCCCGCACCGTACAATGCCGTAAATCCAAAATAAATATAGCCGTCTTTACCTGTAGTTGCCCTGCGTAAAAAAGGTGTTTGATTCAGTATGGTTGGAAAAGAAACATAAGGATTCAAAAAACGATCCAATGGCTCAATGCAGGTTTGAAAGAACTTGGTTGTGGCATAATCTGTTAAAACGAGACTAAGTAATGTTGCTGTATTTTGTTCAAATTTTGGATTCTGAAAAGGTCGAATCAAAATATCCGTTGCATCATCATCAATGCTGAGAATAGTATTTTTAATAATACCCCATCTAGATTCCTTTGTCGAGCGATCTATTTCAAAATCTAATTGAGCATAAAGTATTGACGGAGTCAACAATAAATAGATTAGACCAAGAACATTTCTTGAGAAATTATGCTTCATAGGTTGGATTGTAAAAAATCACTTAATCCCAAGTGAATAAGGGTCTGTTTTCCATCATTTTCACAACCTCTTTACCTACCTCGGTTATTACCAAATCACTCTCGATATTGACAATAACGCGATCAATAAAATCTGCAATGGTATCCATGTGATTTTCTTTCAATCCACGTGTAGTAATCGCAGAGGCACCCAAACGAATTCCTGACGTTGTAAAGGGGCTTTTATCATCAAATGGAACCATGTTTTTATTAGCTGTAATATGAGCTTTTACCAAAGCATTTTCAGCTGCTTTGCCAGTCACTCCTTTACTTCGTAAATCAATTAACATTAAATGATTGTCTGTCCCTCCAGAAATAATTTTGTAGTCTCGGTTCATGAAAGATTCTGCTAAAGCAGCAGCGTTCTTTTTTACCTGCAATTGATAGTGAAAAAAGTCATCTGTGAGGGCCTCTCCATAGGCCAAAGCCTTTGCCGCAATAACATGTTCCAGAGGACCACCTTGAATACCCGGGAAAATAGCCATGTCTAAAACATTCGACATCATCCTTACCTCTCCTTTATGATTCGTCTCTCCCCACGGATTTGGCACATCCTCACCCATCATAATCATTCCACCTCTCGGACCGCGAAGTGTTTTATGAGTCGTTGTAGTTACAATATGACAATGGGGAATAGGATCATTGAGGATTCCCTTCGCAATCATTCCTGATGGATGAGAAATATCTGCTAAAAGTATAGCGCCAACTTCATCAGCGATTTTACGGAATCTTTCAAAATCTATATCACGACTGTAAGCAGAGGCGCCAGCGATAATCATTCGAGGCTTGCATTGCTTTGCTTTTTTCTCAATTTTTTCGTAATCCAGGAGCCCTGTCTCCTCCTCCACACCATAAAATTCAGCATTGTAGGTTTTTCCAGAAAAGTTAACGGGAGAACCATGAGTTAAATGGCCACCATGACTCAAATCAAAACCAAGTACTGTATCACCCGGTCTCATCACAGCTAAATAAACCGCTGCGTTGGCTTGGGATCCCGAATGTGGCTGAACGTTAACATATGCTGCGCCATATAGTTCCTTTGCGCGTTGTCGAGCCAACTCCTCCACTTTATCCACAATTTCGCAACCCCCATAATACCTTTTACCTGGGTAACCTTCCGCATACTTGTTAGTTAAAACGGAGCCTTGAGCTTCCATCACCTGTTGTGATACAAAATTCTCTGAAGCTATAAGCTCTATTCCTTTAATTTGGCGTTTATTCTCCTTAGCGATTAGGTCAAAAATTATTTGGTCTCTCATGATTATGTTATGAAGATTTAAAAATACATTGAGTTCCTTTATAACACTAATTCCGAACTAGGTGAATTTTTAACATTGAGATGGTGATAACTAGAGAAATAATGAATGTGAAATCTGAGCCTATTGTAAGTTTTAGTAAAGGCTCTAAATTCTTTTTGGTCCGAAAAGCTTAATTCGATTTTACTTAAGAATCCGACGTCTATCACTATAGCTTAGACTTCCTAAGAAGGAGATTGTAACCCAAAAACTTAATACAAATTGTTCATTTAACGCACCAAATCTATTTCATCAATGAGCCATTGCTGTTCTGCGAACTTGTCAATAATGAACATTACATAGCGGCTATCCACCATGATATTTCGACAAATACTAGGATCAAAGTTCACATCACTCATAGTCCCCTCCCAAATACGATCAAAGTTCAATCCAATAAGTTCACCGCGACCATTTAATACAGGTGATCCACTGTTTCCCCCAGTGGTATGATTAGAGGCAATGTTACACACCGGAAGTTTCCCATTTTCTGCATAATGGCCGTAATCCTTATTGTCATACAACTCAATGAGTTTCATTGGCATATCGAATTCATAATCATTTGGTTTGTATTTAGCCATAGCGCCCTCCAAGTAAGTAGTTGTAGCATAAGATACTGCATCTCGTGGGCTCACGCCTTCAAGTTTACCGTAGGTTACACGTAATGTACTGTTGGCATCTGGGTAAAAATTACGCTCAGGAAAAACTTCCATAAGGGCGAACATATATTTTGAAGAAAGTTCCGTCGCCTTTTGCATTAATGAATTATCCAGTGTTATACTTCTGAAAGATTGATAGGCAGCCCTATGAAATTCGATTGCAGCAGCAGCCATTCCCTCTAATTCGATTTCTTCTTCCCTTAATGCCATTGCGATAATAGTGTCAATTTCATTGTGAACTGTTCTGATAAAAATTTCCTGATTTTGCTCTCCTATTAGACTGGGGAAAGTTTCAAGCGCCATAGTAAGCATCTCAGCTGTTGTCTTTTCGCTTACCGTACGACTGTAATTTTTGTTGAACTCAAGCAATACTTGAACGATATCAGTACCATCCTTATCGCCTTGCAATTTGCTCATTAACGAAAACCACTCTACACCGTAATAAATCGTTTCAATGAATTCGTTGCGCTTCATGCGACCTTCTGCAAGCTGTGTATTAGTAACAGCGATGTCATTTAGTAGACTATTGTATTTGTGCCATAAATTGGCGTCTAAAGAAATACGGGCGGTAAACTCAGCTTCTAACAAACGTTTTCTATCGAGCCCTCTGGAGAATTGCACCCCTTCTATCTGTCCTATCCACTTCTTCCAACCGTTGGCAATACGTGCATATTTAGAGGCATATTTTAATTGGACTTCCTCATTGGCTCGCATTTCAGAATCCATAACGGCAAGCAAAACGTTACGAATTTGCACTCGACGAGCATTTTCCACATTAACCAAGTGGTTCATCTCAACTGCAGTCAGGTACTCTTGGGTGCGGCCAGGATAGCCAAAAACCAAGGTAAATTCTCCTGGTGTCCTAGGCCCTATGTTGACCTTCAAATGTTGTACGGGCGTGAATGCAGACCCATTCTCAGTGTACACACGGAATAGGCTAAAATCCCCTGTATGTCGTGGAAAAACCCAATTATCTGTATCTGCCCCGAACTTTCCTATTGAGCTGGGTGGTGCACCGACCAATCGTACATCATTATACTTAATCGTTGCCAAAAGGAAAAATTGATTATTGTTGAAGAATGAAACTATTTTATAGTTTAACTCAGAATTTTCGGCTTGTTTGTTTTCGATGATTTTTGCTTCAATAGCATTGAACTGGTCCCCTGAGTTAACCAAGGCATTGGTTACATCCACCATAAACATCAATTGTTCAACATATAAGCCTGGATTCTTGAGTTCTTCTGCCATAGAATTAGCCCAAAAACCATATTTCAAATAATTACTTTCCAAAGAGCTTTGTTTTTGAATTTGCCCGTAACCGCAATGGTGGTTAGTTAAAACTAGTCCCTTCGCAGAAATGAACTCACCGGTACAAAAGCCACCAAAGCTTACTATAGCATCCTTTAATGAACTATTATTAACACTATATATATCCTCCGCGGTTAGTTCGCAGCCCATAGATTGCATCTCGGCAATATTGTTATTCAAGAGCATTGGAATCCACATACCCTCCTTGGCGAGAGTAATTTGGAAATTTGAAATAATTAACAGTAGGGAAAGAAATTTCTTCATCTTAAGAGTTGTAATTTGCATGCTATAAACTTAATGAAACAATGAAGAAAATAATCATAATTGCTGCATTAGCTTCCTTCCTTTCTGCATGTAACAATTACGGCTCAGAAGGATTTGAACTTACTATTGATATTCCAAGTGCTGAGAATAGTGCTGTGAAAGTTTCTATTGAAGGTGATTCCGTTATTTACGACGGGAACTTGACTAATGGTAAATTATCCGCACGAATTAATCCTATTGATAATCAATTTACGATGGTACAAGTATTAGAGCTAGGTCAACCTGTAATTTATTATCATGATGGAAGTGACGTAAACATAACTTTTGATGAGGGGACCGGGTATAATGTGGAGGCTGGCGTAATGAACGATTCGGCCGACGCTCTTAATGCAAGAGGTGCTTTTTTTAGTGAAACAATGCAATTACTTGAACAAAAATATATGGTCGCCATGGACTCTGGAAATGTTCAGGCTCAAAATGAAATTCGGGCTGAAGCAATGCAGCTTATGGATAACCAAAAAAAAATCAATATTGATTTTGCCAAAAGAAACGATATTCTTGGTGCGGCAATTATTCTTTCAGGACAAGGTGGTGATTATTCCTACGAAGATCTCAAGGCAGTTTTTGAACAAGTAAGTGATCAATATCGCGACGCTCCAGACTACATCAAACTAACGGAAAAAATAGTTGTCTTTGAACGTTCAGCAATTGGAAATAAGTTTAAAGACTTTTCTCAATTAACCCCTAATGGTGAACCTCTTAATGTATTGGCAGTCGATGGTAAGTATGTATTGGTTGATTTTTGGGCTTCATGGTGTAAGCCTTGTAGAGCAGCCAATCCTGCTCTATTAAACTTATTCAATTCGTACGCTGAACAAGGTTTCAATATACTTGGCGTAAGCCTTGACAGGGATGAAAATTCATGGAAACAAGGGATAAAGGAAGACGGATTACCTTGGCCACAAGTATCAGATCTAAAATTTTGGCAAAATGAAATATCTACATATTACGGCATTACATTTATTCCACAAAATATTTTACTGGATGAGGAGGGAATTATTGTAGCAAAAAATTTAGAGCCGAATGAGCTTGGAGAGTTTCTAGCTGCAAATCTCTAAATCAAACCTCTGCTTCTTCGAATAATCCATTCAGCAGCAGCCGCAAAAAGAGTAATTCCCCAATACCACCAATAAAGGTGTTGGGGAGTTTCTTTTTTATAACTGATTTCTATTGGAAGTACTTTTTGTTCGACTGAATCCAACTCTTGTGCCCCATTACTCTTCCAAAAGTTAAATTGAGTGTTATTAAACTTTCTAACCAATTCAATATCGAGAGTATTAACCTGAACAATAGACTTAGCTCCAATAGGACCGAATTCTGTTGTTCCCTCAGTAACAACTTCGTATTGTCCTGGAACGCGGGGTATAAACGAAGAAATCATGCTTAATCCATCTGACTTAAAAGTCAGCTTTTCTATGATTTTATCGTGCAAACTTACAAAGCCGGATATGGTTGAAGGAATGGCTTCAGACCGGCCGTTTACTGCGGCTGCTGACACAAGAATACGCTCTCTCATTTGAGCTTGTTGCGGAAGAGTAAGCACTAGTTGAACGGGGTCATACCGTTGCAATAATATTTTAACCAACTTTTCAAATGCAATTAAAGAATTTGCATTATCAAGTGCGCTTTTATACCAATGGATACCTCTTGCATCAATACTCTGTTCACCAACTTTAATTGAGGGTAAACTTTTTCGATAATATACTTTTAATGATGAATCGAATATCGAATTGGAATAAACGTCTTTCTTTGGATACGAGTTTGCTCCTGCTATGTCTAAATGAAGCAATGGAACTTTGCTACGTTGAATCAAAGCAGTTAAAGCCGCCTCGCGGCCCCCAAGCGTAATTATAGGTCCCGAGAAATTTCTGATATTACTCAATTCGTTCCAATTGACTGTTTGAACGGCTATACCTTTTGCTTTACAAATCCTTCGAACCATACCCTCGTGAGGATGAGGGGCATTCCTAACTATCAAAATAGTAGCTAAAGACCTAGATACTTCAATAGTAGTTTCTAACTCTTCAATTCTCTCGTTTAAACGAGCTTCAACCTTTACAGAAAAGTAACCCGGGTTTAGAGGAGCATTCGTTGTCCATATTCGATCAGCGTGTTTCACTCTATTAAATTTGATAACTACCTCGCATTCAGGATGGGCTAATATCCGAATATTCATAGATGAACCCTTTAGTACTCTTGGTGGAACCACAATTCCTTGAATTAATGAACTTGGTTGAAGTTCTTTAGAAGGTTGAAGGGAGAAATATTGTGGAGTATTTATGCCAGGCACACTAGAAATATGGCCGTCACCTACATACGCCCAACTGGTTTGCGAGGGTATGTTATTTTCTGAGTATCCTTTAATATCTACATGATAACCAAGTGAACTAAAAGGTTCAGAGGCATGGATCATTAGACTGTCCTTATCAATGCCTAGGGAGGCAGTTGTATCCACAAGAACAGTAAGGTGTGGTTTGATTTTATCCTCTATCACTTTCTCTGCGGGAGGAGAAAGAATCGCATAAATTAAAAAAGAGAACCATATACAACGCAAAATCGCTAAATCCCAAGAAAATTTAACGCCTCGCCTGTAATATAAGTAGGCAGCAACTACGACACCTCCGATTAGTGCGAATAATGCAGCTACTACACTGAACATCAAGTCAACATTCCACCGCAAACATTAAGAACTTGCCCGCTAATGTAGTTACTCAAATCTGATGCTAAAAATAAACAAGCGTTGGCAACATCCTCTGGACTTCCTCCTCTTTTAAGCGGTATACCTTCTCTCCACTGTGATACTGTAGTTTCATCCAATACAGCAGTCATCTCAGTTTCTATAAAACCAGGGGCTATCGCATTGCAGCGAATGTTTCTCGAGCCTAATTCTAGCGCTACCGATTTTGTGAAACCTATAATTCCAGCCTTAGACGCTGAATAATTAGCTTGTCCAGCATTTCCTTTTACACCCACCACAGAACTTATATTTACTATCGATCCGGCACGTTGTTTTAAAAAAGTGCGTTGAACCGATTTGGTCATGTTAAACACTGAATTTAAGTTTACTTCTATCACTCTGTTGAAGTCCTCTTCAGTCATTCTCATTAAGAGCGTATCTTTTGTAATACCCGCATTGTTGACCACTATGTCTATCACTCCGAAGTCCTCGATAACTTGAGCTACAAGGTCTTCAGCATCTTCCATTTTGGATGCATCCGAACGGTATCCTTTAACTTGAGTACCATGTTCTTTTAACTCTTTTTCCAATGCTTGACCCCTTTCTACAGAACTTAAATAAGTAAAGGCTAAGTTCGCACCATTTTTGACAAACACTTCTGCAATGCCTTTTCCAATTCCCTTGGAAGCACCCGTAATGATTGCTGTCTTTCCTTTTAATAAACTCATAATGATTCGCTATTCACCGATTTCTTAGATAACAAACCTACAAGATTTTCCATATTTCAACGTAACAATAATTTTATTTTCAATGCTAAATTTTACTTCAATACTGAATATTTATTTATAAGTCAAAGAGTGAAGTGTGAGATTTAATTAATTATCAATAGTCACAATTAATGCGCCCTACAACAATCGACTTAAACCTTAATATTAAACTTAAACGTCGTTTAATTGAAGAAAATTACAGTCATCTAGCTAAATATGTTGAAAATCCTTGTTATCAAGTAGGCAACTTTTTTCTATTGTAAGGCTTTACCTAAAAGCTTTGCCATAGTAATTCCCAAATCTGCTGGAGAGTCTACCACGGTAATTCCGCAACTGCGCAAGATAGACTTCTTGGCAGCGGCGGTGTCTTCTGAACCACCTATAATTGCTCCAGCATGGCCCATTGTTCTTCCAGCTGGAGCTGTTTCACCAGCAATGAAAGCAACAACAGGTTTAGTACCATTCTCCTTTATCCAATGGCCCGCATCTGCCTCTAATTGTCCGCCGATTTCACCTATCATTATTATTCCTTCCGTTTCTTTGTCGTTCATCAGCAATTCTACAGCTTCCTTTGTCGTTGTTCCAATAATTGGATCACCACCTATTCCTATTGCTGTTGTTTGACCAAGACCAGCCTTCGTACACTGATCTACAGCCTCATAAGTCAAAGTTCCTGATTTACTAACAATGCCTACTGATCCTTTTTTGAATATAAACCCTGGCATAATCCCAACTTTTGCTTCCCCTGCAGTCATGACACCTGGACAATTGGGACCAATTAAAGTACAAGATTTATCTTTCAAATATTCCTTCACTTTAATCATATCAGAAACAGGAATTCCTTCTGTAATACAAATAATTACTTTGATACCTGCCTCTGCGGCTTCCATAATGCCGTCAGCAGCAAATGCTGGAGGTATGAAAATTATTGAAGTATTTGCTTGGGTCTTTTCGACAGCTTCACTTACTGTATTAAATACAGGTCTATCAAGGTGAGTTAATCCGCCTTTACCTGGTGTTACACCGCCGACTACATTGGTGCCATATTCAATCATTTGAGTAGCATGAAAGGTGCCCTCTTTTCCAGTAAAACCTTGTACAATTATATTTGAATTCTTGTTGACTAGTACGCTCATAAAATGGTGTTTATTGGAGTCGTACAAATGTACTACCCAACACTCAATAGAATTCCTTTCTTCACAAATTTCTTTGCTCATTAGTTAAGGATGTATCTTTGACTTATGCTTCGAGATGATATTATTTGCGCCTTATCAACTCCACAAGGTATTGGTGCTTTGGCAATAATTAGAGTAAGTGGTAAAAATTCACATTCTATTATTACCCCTTTTTTCAATTCAAAACGTAAATCAGAAAGCGGCTATAATTCTCACCAAGCCTATTTTGGAAATTTCTATGACAAAGACGAACAAATCGACGAAGTACTCATCACCTTCTTTGATGAAGGGAAAAGTTTTACCGGAGAAGAAAGCTTTGAAATCAGTTGTCACGGTTCACGTTTTATAATTCAACGAATTATAGAATGTCTTTTACAGACAGGAGCACGTTTAGCTGATCCGGGAGAATACACGATGAGGGCCTTCATGAACGGGCGTATGGATTTAGCACAATCAGAGGCTGTAGCCGACCTCATTCATGCTGAAAATAAAACTATGCATGACGTAGCAATGCGCCAACTTAAAGGTGGTCTATCCTCAGAAATCGATTCTTTCCGAGATGAATTGGTACATTTTGCCTCAATGATAGAACTAGAATTAGACTTTAGTGAAGAAGATGTTGAATTCGCTTCACGGAAGCAGCTGCTGAAAATGCTTGAATCACTCAAAACAAATGTGCAGTCGCTTTTAGACAGTTTTAAATACGGTAATGCGATTAAAAATGGGATAGCAACAGCAATACTAGGTGCTCCTAATTCAGGCAAATCAACGCTCTTGAATAGTTTACTCGGAGAAGACCGTGCTATTGTAAGTGATATTGCGGGTACAACAAGAGATACGATAGAAGATTCCTTTAATTATGCCGGACTATCCTACCGGCTAATAGATACAGCGGGTATCCGAAATACGGAAGATTCCATAGAGAAAATTGGCATTCAAAAAGCTCTCAAAGCGGCAGAGAAAGCAGATGTCATTTTCTACCTCATTGATGCAACTTCTCCGGAAAAAGATATCGAGAAGCGAATTGAAAATATAAAAAGGTGTGCTCCTCAGGCAAAACTATTTATATGTCTCAATAAAACAGATAAAGAAGAAACTACTACAACATTAGATTTATTCAAAGAATTTAAATATGATATTTTTCATATTTCGGCAAAATCAAAAAAAGGGTTGAATTCTCTATTAGAGGCCCTAAACGATGCTACTACATGGACAGCACATTCTTCTTCTCAAACAATTGTGACCAATGCTCGGCATGCGGATGCTTTACGACGGACTTCAGAGGCTCTTGATGACAGTATAAATGCGGTGGAAATGAATATTCCTGGAGATTTACTTGCTCAAGATTTAAGATTGGCTTTAGACGGTTTGGGTGAGATTACAGGAACAATATCATCGGAAGAATTACTTTCGAATATATTTAGCAAGTTTTGTATCGGAAAGTAACATGCCAAGGAAATACAATGTATTTGTTTAATATCAAATAAAAGAAATCCGTGAAATTCAAACTAGAAAAGCAAGTTCATGATGGATCAAACCTATTTGAAGTTGTAAAAAAACATCAATATGAACCTTTCAATTTTGATTTTAAGACAAGGGATAATAAAAATCTTGGAGACTTCAAAGGATCAGGCATTTATGCTTCAAATAACCCATTCCATTTGATTCTCCAGTGACTTCGTTATCAGAATTTGACCATTCCTTAAATGCAATGATATGAAACTTCTAGGCCTTTTGATATTTTTTTAACCTCGTTGGCCTTCTTTGCTGCCTCTCTGGTTTTTTTCTCATCCTTGAATCTTTTATCATACAAGCCTAAACTAGCTCCTACTGTAAGGTGAACATTAGAAAAGTTTAAGGGAACTACTAAATCATTTATGGTGAAGTCTTTTAGGTCCACTTCAGAGGACATAAGTTCATTTCCAATTGTCGCAAAGTCCATCACTGAGCGTGTGCCTACGAAAACTTGCATAAATGGTGTTAGTCTAAATTGTAAGGCCAGATTTAAAAAGTTTGCGTTCATTCCATCCAAGGCAGCATAGTAACCCGCTTTGACTTGTAATTGGTTTGCACACCACCAAAATCCATTAAAACCTAGATAGTCATAATCACGGACAGAATTAAATCTTGAAGTATAATGTATACCTATGTACGATCGTCTACTAATGTAAAAATTCATTGCACTTTGTATGGTTCGAGGGATTACCACGTCATAAGCGGAAGGTGTCTGAAAATATAGTGTTGTATTTAAGCTATCTAATTCATCGATGTATTCTGCTATAACATTGTTAATTTCATCTACTATCGTATCGCCAGGCTGGCTATTATAAACGAATCCACTAATGTTTTTAGATTCCTTTAGTTTGTGCTGAGCATCACCCAAGCCAGTAAATCCTGAAATGCCTAAGCCATTTATATTAAAACTAAATTCAAGTTGTCTAAGGGGCATGGCAGTAAAACCAATATTAAATGAATTTGAAATACCCATTGGAGTAGCTAATAAATTTTGCAGCGATACATTAATGTTTCCATCTTTATCAAAATGAACAACCTTAGACTTGAGCGAATCCACACTCAAGTCAGTAATGTCATTTTTATCAAAAAAGTTAGAAGAAATGATGTCGAGATCTATTCCAACATCTAATTCTACCAACCCATTGGTTTGAGGTGTGGATGTTAAACTCAATTCATTCGTAATCATTCGAACACCAGCATAATATCTATTTTGATTATATGCAGCACCAATTCTAAGTCGATTATCCCAAAAAGAACGTTGAAAACCAATATAAGCAGTAACTATGGCATCTTGTGAAAAACCAAAATCAGAGAAATCACCGACAAAATTAGAATCTAAATTACCTAGGTCATCTGTCATACCGGAATATGCGAAGCGTATCATGTCTAGATCGACGTCCAAGCGAGTCCAAAAGTCCAATTGAGTTCCTGCATATAGATAGTTTTTACCTATTTTAAAACCTATATTGATAACATCAAGATGAAGCTCATTGGTAACAGTAAAAAAATCTTTATCAAGAGCACTTAAATTTCCTAAGACACCATTCCCTCCAGCAAATAAATCACCGGCAGTAAGACCAAAGTTTAAATCCTGATTAAAATGTGCATATCCTAAATGGAAATTAGTCATTGGATCTGCAGAGGGATTTGATATTAAGTTAGTTGGATTCCCTAACATACCATAATTGACTATATGCTGTGCATTACTCAAGAACGTACTTAACACAAGGAGGTTTGTAATTAGCTTTTTCATTAAATGCCTCCTTTACGGTTCAACTTTCAGTTTAGCCTCAAGACCTATTGCAAGGCCCACAGTAGCGTCTGTCCTCAATTTAACTGGCGTTAAACCGCTGTTGTAACTAATCGCAGTGGCTTCCGCTTCAACTTTTTTAGCTTGGATTAGATCTGCAAATTCCGTTTCGGTAATCAATAGCTCTGCATTGAGCGTATGAGGTACCACTACGACACCATTGCTATTGGGTACGCCACTTTCAAGAATCGGTAATGTCTTCTTTAAAATTAAAGCACCAAAGTCATCATAAAAATTAAGATCAACAACAGCATCGACAGGAAGAGTACTGGTCGCTATTATGATAAACTTAGCGTATTCGATTTCATAAAAATCACTAGTAAGCCGACTTTCCAAGTTTAAATTACTATCTATTACTCGAGTGAGTGAAATTCCCGAGGTACTGAAAGTAAATGGCAGATCTAACAATAAATCTCCGGTAACCCTGGCATCACTAGTTATAAAATTATATCTCCCGAAAGCAGCTGTATCTGGATTTATTGCTATCGAGCCGCCATAACTTACACTATCAAAAGGGAGCGTAAACACATTAGTAATGGTGCTGTTTTCATTATTATATGAAACAGACCCCATTGCCGAATCCCCTATCGTTGTTGGAAAGGGTAATATCTGCTTAGGGCCGTTCAATGGGTATTCTAGCCCATTTCGAAATGCACTAAAATCCAAATCTAGCTCCATTGGTACACCAATATTGCTGGTAATATTTAAATCTAAAGTGGGTTCTTCAAAAGTTATTAATCCTTGGAATTGATTCAAAAAATCCACATTTAAAGCAATGTTGTCTGATGGAAAAGTAATGGAAGTATCTCCGAAGAACCCTTCAATGTAATTAAAGTCTATATTATCTATATCGAACTGCACGCTCAGTCCTTGTGAGCTATCCACTTGAACTTGACCGGAAGTCCCAAGTATTTTTGCACCCAACTCTACCGGCATACGACTATGATTTTGGACAGTGTCAGAGGTTAAATCAAAAAGTGTATTATCGAGTGAAATGGTTCCTTTAGTGCTTTGATTGGATACGACAAGTATAGTTGTATCTACAGGAGCTCCATTTTTAGCTGTGAACGGAAATACTAAGGTAATTTCTACATCGGCAGGTATAGTAGAAGTAAAATCATAATTCAAATCTCCTTTGCTAAATTTGATTGTATTTACCTCAATTCCAGCCAAACCAACATCCACAACTTGTTTTTGATCAGTTATCGTGATGGTATCTATCTCAACAATTGCATTATAAACTTCTAAGTTTGAACCTGATAAAGAAAATCTAATTTGGTCCATTAGGTTAATATTAATTGGATTATTTGATGAACCCGGACTATTAACAGATTTAATACTTACAGCAATGGTATTTGGAATAGTAACCCCTACTAAAGACTTGGTATCCATTGCAGTTCCACCATTACCGGTAACATTATTGAACACATAAGTTGGAACAATTGGCACAGAGGTTAAAGTATCAATTAATTCTATTTCCATACTAAGATCTATTGGCCAGTCATTTATGAGGGTCATACTTAAATCACCTTTAGAGAAAGAAGCGCTCGTAAATATTGTTAACGGTGGTGGATTAAAAATACCAGCGTTGGAGGCACTAATTGCTGGAAATGGCCCAATAAAACTTGCAGCCTGAAGATTATTGCCTGAAATATCTAGATTAATCTCATCCGATAAATCAACAAATATTGGTGCGTTTGATGATCCCGGACTACTCACCGAGACCAACTTGAATCCAAGCGTACTGGGCAAGGTAATTCCAGCTAATGAATTTGTTTCAATATCTGACCCTCCATTGGCCGAAACATTTACGAAATCATAAGTAAGAATAGTTGAGTCTGTAACTGAATTTACCAAGTCAATTTTCATTGATAAATCAAATGGCCAATTATTTGTCAATTCAATTGATAAATCACCTCCAGAAAAAGAGGCAGAAGTAAAGTCACCCAAACTGTCTGAAATGAATGTACCTACGTTATTTTCGCTCACATTAGGAATAGGTCCTGTAAAACTACTGGCTTTTAAATTTGTACCACTCACTCCCAAAACTATTTCATCTGTTAAATCAATAGTTACCGGTGTTAATTGCGAACCTGGGCTTGTGACAGATACTATTTCAAAACCTATGGTACTAGGTATGGTAACCCCTGCCATACTTCGCGATTGAGACACAAATCCGCCATTCGCATTAGCGTTATTCAAATTGTATGAAGTAATGATAGTATTATCCGCGGTGTTTACCAAATTAAGCTGAATACTCAGATCAATAGGCCAGTTATTCGTGAGAGATAAGTCTAATGTTCCTTTTTTAAATGTGACATCCGTGAAATTACCCAAGTTTCCAGCGTTGAATGTACCTAAGTTTGATTCGTTTATGATTGGAATAGGTGCTGTTACACTTGAAGCTTTCATACTCGAACCAAAAATTGTAAATGTCAAAGCGTCAGTTAAATCAATAGGTACAGAAGTTAAGCCGGTTCCAGGAGAACTTACTGAATTTATGCGTAATCCCATGGTTGATGGTAAGGTAATTCCCATGAGACTTTTGCGCTTAGTTCTTTTCCCACCATTACCAGGCAGATTATTATAGCGGAACGTTAATATTGAGGTATTAGTCAATGTATCAACGATATCAACATTCATACTTAGAACAATAGGCCAATCATTGGTCAGAGATAACCCGAAGGTACCTGAAGAAAATGTTACACTTTCAATATTGCCCAAATTACTCCCAGCACTATAAGTTCCGACATTCGAAAGGTTTATTGAGGGGAATTTCGCATTTAAACTTGAAATTTCTAGGTTTACTCCATCGATTCCAAAAGTCAATGAATCGTAAGCATCAATCTGCACTGAACTGGAACCAGACCCTGGAGAGTTCACAGAATTTATACTGATTCCTATTGTTGAGGGTAGTATAATACCATTGAGACTTTTACTTTGACTATCAAAACCACCATCAGCCAAAATATTATTAAAGCTGTAAGATAAAATTGGAGTGTTTGGGTTAAGTGTATCAATAATATCTATGGCCATACTCAAAGGAACTGGCCAATCATTTGTAATGCTTAATACTAATGATCCATCAGAAAATGTTACGTTGGTGAAATTCCCTATACTACCTCCACTAAAAGTTCCGAGGTTGGATTGGTTCAGCGACGGAAACGGGGCACTCAGCGAAGATGCTTGCATATTTAATGCATTAATATCAAGCGTAATATTATCCTGCATGTCTATTGGTACTGAAGCTGAGCCGGAACCTACTGAACTCACTGAATTTATGCGTAATCCCATGGTTGATGGCAGGGTAATTCCAACAAGACTTCTGCTCTTAGTTCTTGTCCCACCATTTCCCGAAATATTGTTAAAACTGTAGGAGAATATGGAGGTATTAGTCAATGTATCAACAACATCAATATTCATACTGATATCCACGGGCCAGTTATTTGTTAGACTTAATTTTAAAATACCCGAAGAGAATGTTGCATTATCGAATGAACCTAAGCCGGTGCCTGACGCATAAATACCTAAATTAGATTGACTAACTGAAGGGAAAGGAGCATTATAGCTAGAAGCAAGCATACCTGCTGTGGATATTTCCATTGTAACGGCATCCGAGGTGTCAATTAGCACTGGTGTTAAATTTGATCCCGGGCTCGATATACTAGTCATTAATACACCTAAATTGGAGGGTAATGTTTCTCCAATCAATGATTTATTTTCACTAACTGTCCCCCCATTTGCCGGGATATTCAAAAATGTATAAGAAAATATTACTGAGTTATCTGTAGTATTGATTAAATCAAAATCCATACTCAAAGGAACAGGCCAATCATTGGTAACAGTCAAGGTTAAATCTCCGGCAGACAGTGTTACACTACTAAAGTTTCCTATGCTACCTCCGCTATATGGACCAACGTTAGATTCATTTATAGCCGGAAATGGGGCGACAGTCCCGTTTGCATTACTAATTACAGTTAAATTGGCATCTGTCGCAATCTGTCCCAAGGTTATATTCTGAGATTTATAGATATCTGATACACTCAAAGCATTAGCGAAACTTCCGCCTACATTGGTCGATATGGTTCCTAAGCTTACATCTTGATTCGAACTAAAGTCGCTAATCGTTAAACTGGAGGCCATTGCTCCCCCTCCTATCGAAGCTAAATAATCCAGTGTTACGCTTTGGGTATCACTAAAATCACTAAAGGTTAAACTAGAAGACAAGGGGTTATTTGGGTCTGTAATCAAATCGTCTAAACTGACGCTTTGGTTTGCAGAAAAATCGTTGATTAATAAGCTAGAATCAAGACCACTGGCACCATTGGTCATTAAATCATCTAAACTAATATTTTGAGAGCTGTTGACGTTATCTACAGTTAACGATGATTGCAAACTACCTCCCGCTGTATCAATCAAACCTTGAAGAGATATTGATTGAGTAAGATTTATGTCATCCAATGAAGCATTTAAACTCGTTTGTGCTGAACTTCCAAAATCATTAATTAAATCATTTAAGCTTACAGACTCACTTACACTAAAACTATCCACGGGTATACTTCCCATTTTTACAGTTTCATTTATGAGATTTGAAGCAGGTAGGATGATTAAATCTGTTAAAGCCTGATCAACTACATTTTCTCGTGCCAGAACTACTTGATAAAGGCCGTTATCTTGGGAAACCAGCGTGTCATTAGGATCATTCGGGTTTATTACATGCTCAAGAGTTAAATTTACTTCACCTATCGGAAGAGCAATTAGCGGATTGGCATTCGCATTTGTAGTTACTTTTACGCGATCCTTTTTACACGATCCGAACACAAGTAAAAACGCACTAATTAATAAGGGAAACTTCTGCATTATTTAATTCAATAATTTACAAATTACTTTAATACCATGATAAAGACTAATTCTAAGAGATAAATTATCCTCAACCCAAATGCTGAAACTGATGATGAATTTTATCAATGTGCTGTAAGAATCATTAGGACTTCATCAAAATCCTTTAGCCTAATCGAATAATTTCTTAGAGTACTACCTTTGCCGATATGCCAACAAGAATAAATAAATATCTGAGTGAAATTGGGCACTGTTCTAGAAGGAGTGCAGACAAATTAATTGAACAAGGCCGCATCACTATCAATGGTAAAATTCCGGAATTAGGAGAAAAAATTCAAGAAGGAGACATCATAGCCGTAGACGGAAAATTAGTGGAAAAAAGAAAGGAAAAGCATATATACATAGCAGTTAATAAGCCTCGAGGTATCGTTTGCACTACAAATCAAAGAGTAGAAAAAGACAACATAGTGGATTTTGTCGGACATCCCCAGCGAATATTTCCAATCGGACGATTAGACAAGGCATCTGAAGGTCTCATTTTAATGACTAGCGACGGTGATATTGTAAATAAAATACTACGTGCAAGAAATAATCATGAAAAAGAATATGTGGTTAGTGTGCATAAATCTATTCGTCAAGAATTCATAACTAAAATGAGAAATGGCGTGCCCATATTGAACACAGTAACTCGCAAATGCTATGTAGAACAAATGGGTGCTAAAAACTTTCGAATTATCTTAACACAGGGTTTAAATAGACAAATTAGACGCATGTGCGAGCATCTTGGTTATCGGGTCACGAAATTAAAAAGGGTACGCGTCATGAACATTAACTTGGACCTTTCAATTGGTGACTGGCGTGATTTAAAAACGCATGAACTGAAAGAGTTAAGGCGATTGTGTAGAACTAGCAGTAAAACGAATTAATAAGACCTAAAATATGAATGTAAATCAAATTTTCATTTTTGCCAGTTCTATAGCCTTCATAAGCTGGTCTTTACTTTTTATTTATCCCTACAGTACTAGAATTAGACAAATCTTATACGGAAGTGTCGTGACTTGTTTTTCTCTATTATATACCGGACTCTTTATTTGTTATTTTGACCCTGAATCCTTTCAATCATTTTCCACACTTTCAGGGCTTGTTTCATTATTCTCCAATAAAGAAGCCGTTTTATTGGGCTGGATTCATTATTTGGCCTTTGATTTGCTCGCCGGTTTATATATCAGTAAGGATGCTGAAAAAAATAAATTAGACCCGTGGATAATTCGCCTCATGTTCTTTTTTACATTCGTAGCCGGTCCTCTAGGCTTTTTGCTATATACCATCATTCGAACGGTAAAAGTTCGTAAATACCACTTTTGATGTCCTTAAGCGCAAACGTTCAATTTATACCCTTAAAATCTAAAGAACCTTTGTCAATAATTGACGTGGCGATAGAATGCATTAAAAATTCCGGATTAGAATATGAGGTAGGTCCTTTTGGAACAAGTATAGAGGGAGAAAATTCCGCGGTATTGAAATTAATTGAAGAACTCCTATCTCAAAAGTTTTGTGAAGAGTTTTTAGTTAACGTTCAATATCATGTAGGAGACAGTCGATTATTAAATACCGAAAAGTTATCTAAGTTTAGATAGACACTATTTCCCTTGCCGAAATGCTTAGTATATTTGCATCCGCTTTAAGCGAAACACTCTAAAACATCATTTTATGTCTAAAATTCTGTATACCAAAACAGATGAAGCCCCAGCGCTAGCTACATACAGTTTTTTACCAATAATCAAGGCATTTACATCAAAGGCTGGTATAGAAGTAGAAACTAGAGATATTTCATTGGCAGCACGCATTCTAGCTAATTTTCCTGATTTTTTAGAAGAACATCAGCGTATAGGGGACGCGCTTAGTGAATTGGGAGAATTAGCCAAAACTCCAAAAGCCAATATAATTAAGCTTCCTAACATTAGCGCCTCCATTCCGCAGTTGAAAGCAGCCATAAAAGAACTACAACAAGCCGGTTTCGCACTACCAAATTACCCCGAGAATCCAAAAGACAAGAAGGAAAAAGCCGTTAAGTT
Source organism: uncultured Cryomorphaceae bacterium (assembly GCA_902614915.1). GTDB lineage: Bacteria > Bacteroidota > Bacteroidia > Flavobacteriales > Schleiferiaceae > UBA10364. The sequence continues at coordinate 29,205 of CACMMX010000012.1, read as the reverse complement.
AAGATACGACAAAATCAAGGGGTCTGCTGTAAATCCTGTACTTCGAGAAGGGAATAGCGATCGTCGCGCTCCTAAAGCGGTAAAGAATTATGCGCGTAAAAACCCTCATACCATGGGTTCCTGGTCAAATAAGAGTAAAGCGCATGTAAGTAGCATGACCCATGGTGATTTCTATGAATCTGAAGTGAGCATCACAATAGACAAAGCCACAAAGGCAGATATCATACATACCAATGCCCGCGGTAAACAGACTATTTTAAAAGGAGGGATTGATTTACAAGCTGGAGAAATCGTTGACTGTTCAAGTCTAAGCATGAAAGCATTGAAGTCTTTCTTTGCTGCGCAAATCAAAGAGGCTAAAGAGCAAGGGGTTTTATTCTCCCTGCACATGAAGGCCACCATGATGAAGGTCAGTGATCCAATTATTTTTGGTGCATGTGTTGAAGTCTTCTTCTCCAAGGTTTTTGAAAAATTTGCTGATGAATTTGCTCAAATTGATATTGATGTAAAAAATGGTCTAGGTGATGTTTTTGTCAAGATTCAGCTATTAGATGAAGAAACTCGCAAACAGATAGAATCAGCACTGCAAGAGGTAATAAATGAGGGCCCGGACTTAGCTATGGTCAATAGTGAGCGTGGAATTACCAATCTTCATGTCCCATCTGATGTGATAATTGATGCTTCCATGCCAGCAATGATACGTACTTCAGGCCAAATGTGGGATGCAAACGGGTCTCAAAGAGACGCAAAGGCTGTAATACCGGATCGGTGCTATTCAAACATATACCAAGCTACTATTGATTTTTGTAAAGAAAACGGTGCTTTAGACCCTACAACGATGGGCAGCGTTAGTAATGTTGGCCTGATGGCTCAGAAAGCGGAAGAATACGGCTCTCATGACAAAACTTTCCAAATGAAAGAAGCCGGTAGTGTTGAAATAGTTTCAGAAGGCAGGGTTTTACTATCTCAAGAAGTGGACTCCGATGATATATTTCGAATGTGTCAAGTTAAAGATGCACCGATTAAAGATTGGATTAGTTTAGCTATTCGGAGAGCAAGGGCAACTAAATCTCCAGCAGTTTTTTGGTTAGATGAGAATAGAGCTCATGATGCTCAGTTGATTAAAAAAGTTGAGGGCTATCTTCCGGAATACGATTCAAAGGGATTGGATTTATTTATAATGCCTCCCGAAAAAGCAACTAAATTTAGCCTAGAAAGAATTGCTCAGGGGAATGATACCATTTCAGTTACCGGAAATGTTCTTCGGGATTATTTAACTGATTTATTCCCAATATTAGAAGTAGGTACATCTGCAAAGATGTTAAGTATTGTACCGCTAATGAATGGAGGTGGACTATTCGAAACAGGAGCAGGTGGTTCGGCGCCCAAACATGTGCAACAATTAACTTCTGAAAATTACCTGCGTTGGGATTCTCTTGGGGAATTTTTAGCTCTTGGCGCTAGTTTAGAGCATTTTGCAGAAAGAGCTGGCAATGAAAAAGCTGCAATTCTTTCGAGTACGCTAGATGATGCTACTTCAAAATTTCTTGAAAATGATAAAAGTCCAACTCGTAAGTTGGGAGGAATTGATAATCGAGGGTCACACTTTTATTTGGCCTTGTATTGGGCTCAAGAGTTGGCTTCTCAAGAAAATAATGCAGATCTCAGAAAAATCTTTACACCACTTGCACACAAATTGGGGAATCATGAGACAATAATTGTTGCAGAATTAATCAGTATTCAGGGAAAAAAAGCAAATGTTGGGGGATACTATTTTTTGAATGACTCTCTATGTGAAACGATTATGAGACCGTCAGCAACATTTAATGAGGCCATAGACAATTTCTAATAGAGTCACTATTTATTGCTGTAAAAATATAATAACGAAACGTGGAACGGGATGAACGATTCCAAAATTCATTTTCGGCTTCATTGACGTTAAGGATAATCCGATTAAGTTTTAAAGACTTATCATTTTTACTTAATATCAACTTTTTTGAATTGATCCATTAACAACATCAGATATGTATTTAAATTCAATCGTACCGAATAGTATCTTTTATTTACGGAAAATTTAAACCAAAAAGGTTAATTAAAAGAGTCAAAACGGATAAAATGAATCACCTCATTTACTTAATGAAAGTATAAGGGTTTCTAGTGGCCCAACCTCCAATGTACCATCGCTCAGCTTTATTCTTTCTCCAGTAATTAAATTTTCTGCATATGTTGATTTTTGCAATCCTTGGCTATACCTGTCTATTTCTATACTTTTTCCGCTAGTATTTCGGTTTGCAATTACCATGATTCGTTCACGCTCAAACATTCTAAAGTATACGTAGACCTCATTTAGTGGTATATAATGGAGTAATTCACCAGAATTTAATGCTAAGCTATTTTTACGAAGATGTGATAATTTTTTAAACCACTCTAGTCCTTCGAGTTGTAGAGTACTCAATCCATTACCATTAAAGGCATTTACATCGTCTCCTAACCAGCCTCCTGGGAAATCCGAACGGATTATACCATGGTCAGACGTCTCCCCGTTAGACATAAGTATTTCGGTTCCATAAAATATCTGCAGTGTTCCGCGCATAGTAAAGTAGATACTCATTGCCATTTTCCATAGGTCAAAATCCTCGTCTAATTGGGTATAAATTCGACTCATATCATGATTATCTGGAAAGATCATAATATTATTATGATTATTATACATGTAGTCATTAGCCAAACTCTCGTAAATCTTTGTCATACTACTTCTCCAGCCAGTCTTACCCTTTAATCCTTCTATTATTGCAGACTGTAGTGGGAAATCCATGATACTTGGCAAATAGCTTTTATAACCATCACGACGTATCGTATTACTCTGCCAATAGCTTATTAAAGAGGGGTCACTTACCCATTCCTCTCCAACGATATTAAAATTTGGATATTCATCAAGTATTCCTTTGGTCCAATTTGCTAGAAATTCCTTATCAGGATAAGACCAGGTATCCATTCTAATTCCGTATAAATCTGCATATTCTATCCACCATATAGAATTTTGAATAAGATAATTCGCCAATTTAGAATTACATTGGTTCAAGTCTGGCATAGTAGAAACGAACCAACCTTTATGAAAAACTCTTTGATCAATGGCTGCAGCATGCGGGTCAAATCTGCTCACTTTCATATGATTGGTTTGTGTGAACTCTTCCCACTGATTAACCCAATCATCACTCGGTAAATCCGACATCCATGAGTGATAGCTTCCAATATGATTGGCTACTTGATCCATTATAATTCCTATTCCCATTTGTTTTGCGCTAGCACATAATTGTTGATACTCTTCGTTTGAACCATATCGTGAATCCACATTATATAAGTCAGTCATAGCGTAGCCATGGTAGCTGTATTCAGGCATATTATTCTCTAAAACCGGATTTAACCACAATGCCGTCATCCCAATTTCCTTGAAGTAGTCCAGGTTCTTTTTAATACCTTCTAAATCACCGCCATGTCGACCTCCTTTGAACGAACGATTCGTTGTTTCAAGCATTCCTTTCAAATTGTCATTAGCTGTATTTCCGTTACAGAATCTGTCGGGCATGAGTAGATATATATTATCCTTTGATGAGAACCCTTCACGCTCTGAACTTTGTGGCCTTCGTTCCTGTATTTCTAATGATAATGAGCCCACTCTTTTACCTTTTGTATTGGTAAATGTCAATTTGTGTTGACCTTCTAAAATATTCAACGGAATATGAACGGTAACAAATAGGTAATTAGGACTTGAAAGAGCTTCAGATTTAATAACATTTAGTGTTTTTGATTCAGCTTCTAATTCATGTATATCTGAACCGTAGACCATGAATTCAACTGTATCTAAATTCATTCCTTTCCACCAACTAGGCGGCTCCATTTTATCCAATTCTTGGGCGATTAGCCCGAAAGAAATTAGAAAAACAAAAAGTGTAGTATATGGTTTCATTTTATTTCCATTATGAATATTGCTAAAAGTACAACTTCACGGATTTTTTTACCTTCTATTTGTTAAGGAGCCATTAATTTTACATAAATGATGAGTAAATGTCCAAATTGAAACTAAAACAAGAAGTCTTAGACCAACTAGAGTCTATAAACTTGCTTCCTTTCAACAAGGCTCAAATTAGAATAACGAGTGCCTATAAAAGCGGCCAAAACCATTGGTTGCAGCTCAACGATATCAAAGAGGCGCGTCCTGCAATAGTTGCCGCTACGATTCATACACTGCATTCCAGCTATGAAGATGTGGCTCGTAGTTTAATTTTAGTTCCGGATTCCGAAATAGCTGATTATTATTTGGACCTTTTCAACCAATTAGGGAATCATACCGACTTGCGAGTGTGGACTGCATATCATGGACCTAAAATTTTAGAACAAAAAGAAAACATCTACTTCGGTGCAGATGTAGTTATTGCGACGCCAAAAAGACTTAATGAACTTCTAAATTTAGAAGGCTTCAATAGCGCTGGGTTACAAACTTTTGTTTTAGACTCTGCCGATCAATTACTTAAGGCAGGTAACATCAGCTTTACACACCGAATAAGCGATAGTATACCTTACAAACAAAGGATAAGTATTTCAATCAAAAACGGCAAGGGTATTAATGCATATATGGATAGATTTTCTTATCCCTTTACTTCGACCACTTTGGAATAATTGCTGGTCCAGGTTTTCTGTAATCTGGCCAATACCCAATATCAGCTACAGGGAATTTTTCATCTAGACTGCTGAGACTTTTATCCCACCATTGAATTGCTTCCTTACATAGGGCAATTCCGTCTTTACCTTTCAGAGGGGCTTGCCGAACCGCTAGGTAAGCGTTTACTCCTTTTAATTGACATATTTCCCAGAGGTGTTTTACAAAGGATATACCCGGGGGATAAGCAGTTTTTGCATTATCAAAGTGTAAACTCCATTGATATAATCTAAAACCATGTTTGGCAGCTTCGAAAAACATACCTGGATGTACAGGCATCAAGAGCGGTCCTTCCGAAGAAGTACCCTCAGGAAACAAAACAACCGTATCGCCCTTTTTAATTGCTTCAGTGATGATTTGTTTAGTTTGTAAACGACTAGACTTACTCTCTCTCTTTACCCAAATTACACCTAAGACTTTTCCCGCCCACCCAATAAGTGGCCAAGATTTTATTTCAACTTTTCCAACAATTGTAAAGAAGTGATTAGTTGGAATACACAGGACATCTAAGTAAGACCTATGATTGGCTATTATCAATCCAGGGCCAATTTTTTCAAACTTTTCACCATGAACTTTTATACCAAAAACACCAAGCAATAACGCTTTAAATTTTATGAATATCCTATGCGACAGTCTACGGTTGGCAAAAAGTGAGCTAATCAATAAGAAGGATATTCCGCCAATTAAAATGACAAGTATGCAAGTGATTTTTATAACAGCTCTTACTTTTCTCATATTTCAAAGATGAATTAAAAGTAGTCAATCCTCCACTCCTATCATATCAATGAACTAAACAAAAAAATCAGAGTACTGAAATATTAAAACTCACCTAAACTATCTCAAGTATAAATTTAATAATTCCATCGGTCCGTAAATGTATCTTTCACATCCATACTAACCTTCCATCTAAATCCTGCCACCGCATCATTGGGTAGAAATAAATGATGAATGCCAAAGCGCACAGGGGTGTCCCACAACTTGACTTTCCTTTCCAACCCAACATACGCTTCAAAATGACGTATGTCATCCATAGGCACCGAGAGGAATGAGGCGCCGATTGAAGAACCTAAAGAAAGTCTATTCATCAAAGGTATATTGCCTAGAACAAAACCGTCAAAATGATGAATAATTGATCCCGTAAAATACACACTTGGTGAAGGATCTATCAAAGGAAGCGACTGGTAAGTATATAACGGATGCGTGAACAAATAAAAATCTCCCCCTCTAAACCATTTATACTCAATAAATCTAACGGATGTTGGATCGTTCAAAAATCCTCCGGAACTAAATCGATAAAAGGATTCTCCTAGCCGACCATACCTTAACATATCATCCACCACAAATTTATATTTAGAATACTGAACGTCGCTGCCTAAAAATGAGGGAATACCTTGTATAAAGGTGAATCGAAAATCCGGCCATTTGCTGGATAGAGATATTTTTTGCCTACCCTTTAAATAATACCTCTGAAAGGGGCGAATTAAAATTTCTACACTTAATTGTGCTACCGTATACGCTTCAAATGGTCTAGGCTCATTTCTAGTTCCAAATAAATCATTAGACCATTGGGCGAATTGAAGTCCTTCAATACTCTCTCTATTACTATACTCTATTCCCAGCCTAGTATAAAACCCATTGAAGTATTCATACCTATGATACATTTCAAACGTTTTCTTACGAACAAAATTTGACCTCGCAAAAACTCCTGCTAAATCTACACTTTGTGTGATAGGATCATAAATATCTCCTAGATTCAGCGATATTGAGCCGTTGTGCAACGGTGAATACATAAAATCAATAGCAAGAGCGCCTTTCAAATCCTTATTTAGAAACCCGTAGTTTGCCCCAGCTGAACAACTAAGACTTTGATAATTGGAAAATCTTTTTGTTGCTCTAAGATTAGGTATCCATCGCGTCCCACCAATTCCAACAAAATTCCATTGACTCATAAGCGGGTTGTAGTAAAAAGAAGTACCCTTACTTCTTTTTCTATATCCTATACCAGTAACCAATGGTTCATACCAATAAAATTTATTGTATTCTGAATCTGCGCTATCAAGGTATTCATCTGAATTCAAGAAACGAATCAAACTGTCTTGTTTTCTAGTCCAAGCGTCTATAATGATATCTTTAGGTCTATACTGTTGCCAATAGTTTGAATCGAATTCCGCATCCTCTGGTATAAAAGCAACTAGCATTGGATGCTTCTTTTTGAGACTTCGTGAAGAATTTATTGTAAGTACCTCTTGCGTATACATATTATCTCCAAATTCCCATTCAAGTTTTCTAGTGAAAAAAGGTCCATCTAAATTGAAATGTTGAACGATTCTAATGGATTTGTAAATAGCTTCTATGTATGCTATACGATAGTCTTTTTCAATTAGAATCATTTTTCCTCTCCACCCCTCGCCCATTTTTGGCTCGAAAGAAATAGTATAGGAATGTCCCATTTCTACTTGTTCTTCTTTTTGAAGCTTAAATGAAGTTTTATAAAGGGACGCTGCGGTGAACAAGCCAGGTATTGAATTCGCACTTAGAAGATAATTATCCGTTCTTTCTAATGGAGTCCAATTAGAATTTTCCCAATTTGAAAGTGGAAATTCATTAAAAACACCTTTGGGAGTTTTTTCGTTAAAATCAAAATCAGACTTAAGATTGATTTGTGATGAAAGTTCAATAGAATTTCCAAAATTAGCTCTTCTCTTCTCATAGTCCTTAAACGCCTCCACTTCCTGAAATGTAGATGTATTAGAAAAATACACCGTTGCTACTTGCTCAAAGGATAATTCTGTTCCTCCTAGTTTTTTCGCCGCGTAATACTTCATATTGACAGGACAAACCTTCTTGTATTGTTTGTAGGATTTTATTGCGTTTCGAATTATGGCTATCGCGGGATCTTCATTGTAAACTACTGTCACCGGATTAAGTATAGTGGAGGTATCATTTTGACTTATCAAATGATTTGATACAACAAAGAGCCAGACCAATAAAATAAAAGTTTTAAATCTTGACATGGCCTAAAGGTAAAACGAAAAAACCCGCACTGAATCTTCAAAGTCTGATTATGTGTATGTAATGGACAGATAGATTCTTATTCTAATTAAATCCTATTGAAATCCTTAACGCGAATCATAACAGAGCAATGTTCATAACTGAAAGTAATACACTTCAATTATTAGTGATTGATAAATTATCTTGTGTTTGTTAATCGAGAATAGATTTTTACTAAACCTATTTGCAGTATTAACCTAGCCATTAAACATTTTAAAGGTGATCTTGAACGTATTTATGAGTTTTGTAAAATGCATGAAATTATAACAAGTCGTAAAGCATTAAAAGCTCGTATCAAGTCTCTCTAAAAATTAAAAAGCAACCTAACATAGGTTGCTTTTTAAGCTTACAATAAGAATCAACGCTTTGATGAAACCTGTAATTATTTTTTCTTCTATTATTTTACTGGCCTCCTGCGCAAGTCCCAATCGTTCCATTTATGATACTGCTAATTCAATGTATGGGAGTTCATGGACCTACTTAGGCACAATAACTGTTTATCCAGATATTATTTACAGCGATACAATTAAAGCTGCAGATCAAATTAGGGAGGTTGTGCTTCATGATGGTTTGATTTCTTATGAAAAAATGATGTACGAAGCCAAAAAAACTTACGGCGATACTGTAACAATTGCAAATATTAGAATTTATTCCGAAGAGTTTAAGACCAAATGGTTTGGTCGAAATAGTGATGTTCAGGCTTTGGTTGATGTTATATATGTTACCAAATAATCAATTCAATAAAAACTTCAAATCACCTTGGTAAGCTTTATGCAACTCATTAACCTTATTACAGCTTACGATAATGTAGTCTAAATAGACTCTTACTCTTTCATAGTTTAAATCAAAACTCGAATCGTTAGTAAGTCCCAATTTATATTGTTTCTTTTCGATTATATCTAAGACAATCTTTGACCAATCCCCTCCATTATATAAAAAAGATATCAATCCATTTTGGATAGCTTTTTTATCGAAAATATGACATTTAAATCGCAACAGTTCATCAACTAAGTTGTTATTAATAAATGAATGAGATTGATTAATGTATATTAAGTTTAAAATAATTCCAAATGACATTTCAGCCTCTCTTCTATTGGTTAATAAGGCATTTTCTTCTTCAAAGAATGTAGGGTCTTGGTAGTTGACTTTAGTAAACATAGAATGAAATTACAGAAAATTTATGTGGCTAAATAAAGATTACGATAAGAATTTATCCCGCAATAGTTTGGAGCAGCTAATAAGAGAGGGAGAACACGCTCAACAAGATTTCAAGTATAAGATTTCTGACAGCCGAAAGATAGCTCGCACCTTAAGTGCATTTTCTAATACTCATGGTGGAAAAATTCTTATTGGCGTAAAGGATAACGGGCAAATTGCAGGGGTAAAAGATGAAGATGATATCTACATGGTTGAGAGTGCTTCTCAACTTTTTTCAAATCCTCCTATAAACGTAACCATCGAGGCGCACCAAATATTGGGTAAGTTGATTTGGGAAATATCAGTAGTTGAGGGAAAAAAGAAACCATATATGGTTGAAGAACGAGAAGGAATGATAGCATACTACCGTGATAAGGACGAAAATTTTGAAGCAAATTCAGTTTTAATTGAAATTTGGCGACAGGAACAAGCAAGTACTAGTAAGCGTCCTGTAAAATTTAGTGTCAACGAAAAAAAGCTTATTGATTATCTAAGAGTATATCCAAATGTTAGCGTTAGTAAAGCGTCGAAGATAATGGGATTACAGAGATGGACTACTGTTGAAACAATCGCAAGATTAATCAGATGGGAGGTATTGAATTGGTATCAAGAAAAAGGGAAGTTTTATTATTTCTTGGATTAAAGAAAACGCTGAGGGTTTGGAATTGTTCTTAAAGCCCAGTTGATTTTCGTATTTAACGCGTCTTCCTTATCCAATCCCCAAGGAATGCCTGCTTTTTCCATTCCAAGAGTTAGATGGTGAAGAACGATTCCGCAACTCACGCTTACATTAAAGCTTTCTACAAAACCTTTCATTGGTATATAAATGGTTTTATCTGCCAAACCTCTAATTTCGCTGGAGGCACCCAGTTGTTCGTTTCCAAAACATATCGTAGCAGATTCTTTAGGATCTATTTGTGACAACGGCACGGCATTTTTATCTAAAGCTGTAACATACAATTTTCGCCCTGTCGCCTTCAAACGAGATACCCATTCAACCACTCCGCCGTTATCATAAGAATTAAAGAAATTGGAGTCAAGCCATTTCTCCACTCCTTTGCTAATACCAGTGCTGACATTAAACCGTTCGTTCTGATCGTATATATCTATGCGCTGTATTCCAAAAGCATCTGCAGTTCGCAGCAGAGCAGATGCATTCTGTGATTTCATAATGTCCTCAATAGCGAGGGAAAAATGTCGAGTTCGTGTTTTTATTTTTGCATCAAATAATTGACGCTTATTCAGCGAAAGCTCCTTGAGTAATTGACTGTAAAGTTTTTGTTTTTCTTCAAGTGTCGCTGATTTCCAATTAACTCTATTCATTTCTTTGTTTCTTTGCGTGATTCAAAAATAGTCACATGTTTAGTAAAATCATTAGAATCACTTTGACGCTTGCCCTGTTCGTTTTATCGATTTACAGTTTTATCGATGGTGAAATTGGAAATGGAATCGCATTATTGTTTCCCACAACATTAGTTCTTTTTTCATACTTCAGAAATGAACGCATATTATGGTCCCTCTATTACATGCGGAGGCAGAATTTAGACAAGGCGAAAAAAGTTTTATTAGGAATTAAGAACCCAGAGAAAAATTTAATTAAGACTCAATTGGCTTACTACTATCTTCTCATAGGAATGATTGAGTCTCAACATAAAGTTGGTAAGGCTGAAACTCTGCTAAAAAAGGCACTCAACACAGGCCTTAGAATGGATCAAGACAAGGCACTAGCAAAATTAAATCTTGCTGGAATCGCGCTTTCAAAGCGTCGAAAGAAAGAGGCACAAATTTTATTAACTGATGTCAAACGTTTAGATTCCAAAGGCGTACTTGCAGAGCAAACCAAGTACATCAAGCAGCAAATGAAAAAAATCTAACTATAGATTATCTCAAATAGGTTGAACCTAGGTTTTACCAAAATGTTAAGAGTGCATATAAAAGTTTATATGTACACTTTAGAACGCAGGCAAAGAATACCTATTTCGCTTGAGGAGGCTTGGCAATTCTTTCAAAACCCGAGTAATCTATCCAAAATCACCCCCTCTGAAATGGGTTTTAAAATTCTTTCTGAGGTTCCAAATCAAATGTATCCAGGATTGTTCATTCATTATGAAGTCGCCCCATTCTTGGGTATTAAAATGAATTGGACTACAGAAATTACTTACGTGAAAAGGCCTCACTATTTTGTTGATGAGCAGCGCGTAGGTCCATATAGAATATGGCATCACGAACATCATTTTAAAGAGATTAATGGTGGAGTAGAAATGTTAGACAGAGTAAATTATCAATTGCCATTGGGAGTAATCGGCAAGGTGGTTCATCCACTAATTGTTGAGAAGAAGCTAAATGATATTTTTAATTATCGAATCAGACAAGTAGAAGAAATCTTTGGGAAATGGAACGATTAATTGCTGGAATAGATTACGGTAGTAAAACCTCAGGGTTTACTTGTGCCTCTGTTTTAAAAAATAATAAGGTTCACTTGTTTCAAGCCAAAAAAAATCAAAATGCAGATGAAACCTTGAAGGTTTTTTTGGGAAAATTTAAGCCTCAATATATTGGTATAGATGCACCACTATCCATACCTGGAGTACTTAGGGAATTAAATGGATTTACAAACTATCATTTTAGACAAGCAGATCTTGAAGCAAAGGCAATGAGTCCAATGTTTCTGGGTGGACTCACAGCGCGTGCCATTGAAATAGCATCTTGGTTTAAAGGGGAATGGGAAACCAAAGTAATTGAAGTATATCCTAAGTTAGTATCACAAGAACTCTTGCTGGATACAAAACGTTATAAAAAGGAAGTTTTATACTTACCTTTAGCTGTTCAATCATTAGCGAGAGCAGTAGAATGGGATTTGAGCAACGTTAACATAGATAATTGGCATCAATTTGATTCCCTTTTAGCCCTCTATGCTACTGAGCGGTATTCAAATAATAAAGCCCAATCATTAGGTAATAAACAAGAAGGATTGATATACTTTTAACCCATGGCAAAAGGAAAGCGCACTTTTAATCCAATTGATCCAGATAAAATAGCAGAAGATGCGAACCTCCTTCCCTATGGTTCTTCTGTAAGTGCTCCGCCATTTAAGGCAGTAGAGACTCTAAAAAACAAATCGTTAGACGTCAATGCCATGGAAATGCAAACTGACATGCAGCTTAATCAAATCAAGCAGCAAATTGAATTATTGGCTTCGCAGGCAAAGAAGATTCAGGCACGTAAGGATTTGAGCGCAAATATCTACAATGCCGATATGGGTTTTAAACCAGAGATTAATCACAACTATTTCTTATATAAGCGTAATGATGGCTCCACTGTACTAAGTATGATTGCCCCATCTGAGTGGAGAAAATGTCCCTACGAATTCATGAATAAAGTTCTCTTGTTAGCCGACCATACTTGGGATATCATAGACTAATGTTGGATTATATCAATCATTTAGAAAATACAGATATTCCAGCACTGGTACTGCTACACGGCTATGGGTCTAACATGCAGGACTTGTTCAGTTTAAAACCTTATTTACCTCCAGTGAATATCATTTGTCTTCAGGCACCGAAAGTTCTGGGTCGTGAGTCTTTTGCATGGTATGATATTAATTGGAATAACGGTTCTAAAATCATTGACTCTGAAGAAGTTGATAGAGTCACTCATGAGGTTCAAAATACTCTCTCATCTTGGATAGATTCAAATAAACTAAAAGGTAAATTGATTATTGGCGGCTTCTCACAAGGTGCTATTTTGAGTTTAGCAATGCTAAAAGATAACTATAATGCTGATGGTTATGTATTAATGAGCGGTTATATGCTACCTGAATGGAGACACAAAATTTGGGAATTTAACATTCCCGTTCTTCAAACGCACGGCACAATGGATCAGGTCATTCCTTTTGATTGGGCAAAAAGCGGTTCGGAGTTGATGAAAGGAAATCATTTCACATTCAAATCATACCCGATGGCACATCACCTTAATAGTGAATGCATTCAGGATGTCCGTGAATTTATAGAGCAATTCTGATTACAATCGGCCCAATTGCTGTGCTATTTTTTCTGCAGCATTTCCTGTCCCATATCCGGTCCAAGAAAAATCAAAACTAATACTTAACATTTCTGTGAGCAGCAGATTAAGGTTAGTCTTGCCAATATGATGCAGTTTATTACAACCACTTTCTAAGAGCTCCACCCACTCTGTTTCTTCTCGGAGAGTAATACATGGTTTATTACTGAAATAAGCCTCTTTCTGAAGACCGCCACTGTCCGTTAAGACAATTTTACATTTTTTCAAAACCCAAAGGATTTGTAAATAACCTACAGGAGGAGCGGTATAGATATTTAATTCTATATCAAATGCCTCTAGTTTATTGCTTGTTGCCGGATGTAAGGGCATCCATAATGGAAGATAATCCTTGTGAACCTCGTTGAGTTCGTAAACCAATTGAGCTAATCTTTGCCTGTCATTTATATTTTCAAATCTATGCAGAGTAACTAAACCAAAATCATTATCAAAGAACTCCTGCGCTCCCATATCGGGCATCCAATGAGCACTTGATTGAAATTGTAATAGTGCATCAAACATGACATCACCTATATTTAATATTTTACAATCATAATTCTTAAACCCTTCCCTGTGTAAATTTTTCACAGCTTCGGAACTAGGCGTAAAAAGAATAGATGACATACGATCTGTCAAAATTCGATTCATTTCTTCAGGCATATCAAGATTATAAGAACGTAATCCTGCCTCAACATGTATCAGAGGTATTTGAAGCTTATTTGCTGCTAATGCACCCGCTAACGTACTATTTGTATCACCATAAACTAAAACATAATCTGGCATTTCATCGTTTAAAATTGAAGTTAATTGGAGCAACATATTCCCAATCATTTCGCTATGCCCCATTCCACCGCAGTTGATTCTATAATTGGGTTGTGGTAAATTCATTTCATCAAAAAATACTGCGCTCATGTTGGAATCATAATGCTGGCCAGTATGAATTGTGAACTCCTTAATTCCAACTTTTTGGAGAGCAGTACTCACTGGAGCACTTTTTATAAACTGAGGGCGAGTGCCAATAATTGTGGCTAATTTCATTTTAGAATGACAACACCATTTTCTAGTTTATAATTTTCATTTGTTTTTTGACATGATGCCTCACCATCTTGATCAAAAGTCAAATCACAACCCGCACGACTTACCCAACCTCGCTGAGTTGCAGGAACACCAAAAAATTTAGCAAATGCCGGAACTTCCTTGGTAACAACTGCTCCAGCACCTATAAAGGCATATTGTCCTATTCGACTACCACAAATTATAGTTGAATTTGCTCCAATAGTAGCTCCTTGTTGAATTAATGTTTTTGTGTAGTTTTTTTGCTCAATAAAACTTCTTGGTGAATTTACATTGGTAAACACTACTGAAGGACCTAAAAAAACATCATCTTCAATATAAACCCCTGAAAAAACACTAACATTATTTTGGATTTTTACCCTATTTCCAATTTGTACACTTTCACCAATAAAAACATTTTGGCCTAAGACACAACCTTTTCCAATTTTTGAGTTCGTCATTATATGGCTAAAATGCCAAACTTTGGTGTCACTTCCAATTTCAGCACCCTCATCTAAAATAGCGCTGTCGTGTATGAAATAGTTCATTTTCCAAAATATTCGTTAATTGATTTACAAATAAACTGCACATCGTTATTTGACATTGAAGGATCTATCGGTAAACTTAATACTTGCGCAGATAAAGCTCTTGAATTGGACAAGGATGTACGTTCAATCATAGAACCATATGCCCTCTGTTCCGGGAGGATAATTGGATAATAGACCATAGAAGAAACACCATTGTTTTCGAGGTAGGCACGCAGTTTATCACGATCATTTTCATATACCTTAATTGTAAACTGATGCCATACATGAGTTGAAAAGTCACATTCAGTAGGTAACGAAATGCTCTTCAAATTTTTAAGTGCCAAATAATACATCTCTTTTATTTCAGCTTTTCGAATCAATTCCCGCTCAAAATAATCTAATTTCACATTTAAAATAGCCGCTTGGATGGTATCTAATCTTGAATTAATACCGACTATATCATGTACATATTTTTCTTTCTGACCGTGTCTGGCAATACTTAAGGCCTTATTATATAAAAATTGGTCATAACATGCAATTCCACCACCATCTCCCAGTGCACCTAATGGTTTGGTAGGAAAAAAACTAAAAGTTCCAAAAACACCCACAGACCCCGCGAATTTACCCTTATGCTTACCACATTTAAATTTCGCACCAAATGCTTGAGCTGTATCTTCCACAATAGGAATATCCTCAGCGATTTTTTCTAGAGCTTCAATATCAGCTAACTGTCCGAATAAATGAACTGCTATAATTGCTTTTGTTTTGCTAGAAAGTGCGAGCTCGACGCTATCAGGTATTAAATTATATGTTTCCGAGCATACATCACACCAAACCGCTTTAGCACCTAAAAGTGCGATTACTTCTGCACTAGCAGCATAAGTGAACGCAGGTACAATCACTTCATCTCCAGGTCCTATATCTAGTGCCATCAACGCAATTAATAAGGCGTCAGTACCATTTCCTACCCCAAATACTTTTGTATTAAGATAAACAGATAGCCTATCTTGAAATGAATCAAGAATCTTTCCTCCAATGTACGAACCACTACCAATAACTTCTGATGCAGCAGTTTCCAATTTATCCTTGTACGTGCTATGTACACGGGGTAAATCAATCATTGGTATAGTTTTGACTCTGTCCATAATCCTTAATGCAAATTACAGCATACGAATGAAGCAAAAAACTTTGGTATTAAAATCTCACGGCCATTCAGGATTAAGAAGATTACAAGACGAAAAAGGATCTGGAAATATTTAGAAAATTAACCTTTGAATAACATGCTGTTTTCTTATAACTGAATAAATAAAAACCCCCAAAAGCAAAATTTTTTGGGGGTTCGAAATTTTTATATCAAATTTTAAATTGCTCCATTTAACTTGGCAGCTAGAACTTGCTTACTCGTAGCGCCTACTTGTTTGTCTACTATTTCGCCATTCTTAAAAACCAATAATGTTGGGATGTTGCGCACACCAAACTGCTGAGCTACAGCTCCTTCAGTGTCTACATTTAGTTTACCAATGACTGCTTTGCCTTCGTATTCCTTAGCTAATTCATCAACTACGGGACCAACCATTCGACAGGGGCCACACCATTCAGCCCAAAAATCGACCAATACTGGCTTTTCCGACTTCATTACTACTGCTTCAAAATTTGCTTCTGTTATTTCGAGTGCCATATCTATTTAATTTTCGACGTACATACTATAAAGTAGAACTAATTTACTTTCATAATCTTTATACTTCACCTATATGGTCGTCTATGTTTTCCACATGAAATACACCGAAGGTTAATTCAATTTTACTCTGAAAATCTACGAAGTACCACGAATGAAATAAACGTCTCGTATAGACTGATATCAGGTAATTATCACCCTGAGTATACACGGTACTCGTCTAACAAAAGCCATAAATCAAAAGAAAAAAGCTCAAAGAACAAGATTTTATCAACTACTTATTTTGGGATAAAGTGAAGGGTTTTGTTCTAAGGCCAGCAATAAATCTTTATTGATACTAACTTTTCTTCCATTAATTGGCAGTCTTACATCTAAGTTTTCTTCAAGATCTACAATGTGTAATTTCACACGCTTTTTACCCGGGTGCTGTTCCAATAAATGATGAATTGTATCCACTAAGCTAGAATCTAAAGAAGCTAATTCAATTTTAATTTCTAGCGCTTTGCTTTGATCTTCTAGTAAATCTTGCAATAACTTGATTTCAATAATTTCAATTCTTAAGCGCTCCAAAATTTCTTCACCTTGTCGCTGGTTAAATTTCCGGGCGCGGGCTTTGATATAAAGTAATTGTTCGTTTTCAAAAAAATGTTTGTATTTCAAATAGTCTTTACCAAAGAGACCGAATTCAAAATCACCCTTAAAATCTTCAACGCAGAAATACCCATAACCTTTTCCAACCTTAGAAATTTTATGATCCACATTTGTTACGATTCCGGCAACAAATACATCCCGTCCTAAAATACTTTTAGGATAATTCAATCTACTCATATCTGCAGTGCAGAAATATTGAATTTCCTTTCTATAATCTTCTAAGGGATGGGAACTGAGGTACATCCCATTTATTTCTTTTTCCTTTTTTAATGCAACAATTTTTGGCCATTCAGAAATTTCAGGCATTTTAGGTGGCGGTAATTCTTCATTTGACCCTTCACCAAAAAGAGAAGCCTGGGCACTTTCTGCATCATGTTTCTTTCTCTGAACGTACTTTATTGCTTTCTCCACAAATGTTCGGCCACCCTCTTCTTCAGTAAAATACATGGCTCTGTGCGTATTGGGAAATTCATCAATGGCACCACCAAGTATCAAACATTCAATGGTTTTTTTATTCGCTTGACGAAGGTCAATCCTGTTTAATAAATCAAATAGATTTTTAAAGTTTCCTCCTTTTTCTCTTTTAGAAATAATTTCGCGAACCGCGTTCTCTCCAACTCCTTTCATTCCCCCCATGCCAAAACGAATGGCACCCTCTTTATTGACACTAAAGCGAAGCAGGCTTTCATTCACGGAAGGGCCTAATACAGGAACGCCGATACGACGGCATTCCTCCATAAGGTTAGTTACTTCTTTCAAGTCGGACATTTTATTTGACATATTCGAAGCCATGAATTCAGCAGGATAATTTGCTTTAATGTAAGCTGTCTGATACGCTACCCATGCATAACAAGTTGAATGAGATTTATTAAATGCATATGAAGCAAATGCCTCCCAATCTTTCCATACCTTTTCAAGCGTTTCTCTGTCATGACCACGTAGCTCACCACCATCTAAAAACATAGGTTTTAACATATCAATGATATCCTTTTTCTTCTTACCCATGCCCTTTCTAAGAATGTCTGCTTGCCCTCTGGTAAATCCGGCCAACTCCTGAGACAAAAGCATTACCTGCTCTTGATAAACCGTAATTCCATAGGTTTCTTTAAGCCTACTCTCCATAGCTTCTAAATCGTAGGTAATCTCTTTTCGTCCGTGCTTTCTACTAATGAATTCAGGGATATATTCCAAAGGGCCAGGTCTATACAACGCATTCATAGCAATCAAGTCTGCAAATTCAGTGGGTTCCAACTCCTTTAGGTATTTCTGCATACCTGCACTTTCATATTGAAATATTCCAACCGTTTCACCACGTTGAAATAGCTCGTATGTCTTCAAATCGTCTAGAGGAAAGTTATCAGGTTCTAGTTCCACACCGTGTCGTTGCTTTACTAATCTACAAGCTTCTTTTATAATGGTCAGCGTTCTAAGGCCCAAAAAATCCATCTTAAGCAAACCGGCTTCTTCCACCACAGAGTTATCAAACTGTGTACACCACATCTCGCTATCTTTTGCACGAGCAACAGGAACCAATTCCCGGATGTCACTTGGGGTAATAATGACTCCACAAGCATGAATGCCAATATTTCTTACTGATCCTTCCAATACGCGTGCTTGTTGAATAGTCATGGCCTCTTTTCCCTCTCCTTCCGCAAGTTCTTTCAGATGCTTGATTAGACTGGCTTCGTCCGTACTAAACTTACTTTTGATTTCTTTATCATCCATAGACCAAATCTTCTTAAGCTTAGTCATATCAGGAATCAACCGTGCTATACGATCGGTATCAGGCAACGGTAATTCCAAGACCCTCCCTGCATCACGAATTGAGCTTTTAGCACCCATGGTACCGTAGGTGATAATTTGTGCGACTTGAGGAGCACCATATTTATCAATTACATACTTAATTACCTTATCGCGACCTTCATCATCAAAATCAATATCAATATCGGGAAGTGAAACACGTTCAGGATTCAAAAAACGCTCAAAAAGTAATTCGTATTTGATGGGATCAATATTCGTTATCCCAGTGCAATAGGCTACTGCAGAACCTGCTGCAGAACCTCTGCCTGGCCCAACACTAACACCCATTTGACGGGCAGCCTCACAAAAATCTTGAACAATCAAGAAGTAGCCAGGATAACCTATTCTAGCAATAGTTTCTAGTTCAAAATCAAGTCGCTCCTTTATCTCAGTGGTAATTATTTCATACCTCCTTTTGGCTCCTTCATAGGTTAAGTAACGTAAGTATGCATTTTCCCCACGCTGTCCACCATCTGAGTCATCTTTTTTATCTTGAAATTGTTCCGGTATATCAAATTCAGGAAGCAGAACATTTCTCTCCAATGAATATAATTCTACCTTATCTAAGATTTCTTTGGTAGCACTTAACGCCTCCGGAAATTCCGCAAACAATTCTACCATTTCTTCTTTGCTTTTAAAGTAGAACTCCTTGTTTGGAAAGCCCTTTCTAAAGCCTTTTCCTCGGCCAATTGGTGTACTCTTTTGGGCTCCCTCTTTTACGCATAGTAGAATATCGTGAGCTTCAGCATTTTCTTGTGTGAGATAAAAGGAACTATTTGCTGCAATATATTTAACCTTATACTCTTTGGCATATTCAATTAATTGCTTATTTACATGGTCCTCCTCCTCTAGTCCGTGACGATTCAACTCTAGATAGAAATCTGAACCAAAATGCTTAAGCCACCATTCTAGGGCTTGGCGCGATTGAGCTTCACCTACATTTAAATACAGGTGCTGAATTTCTCCACGAAGTCCACCGCTCAAAACTATTAGGTCATCTTTGTGCTCCAGCAATACCTTTTTATCGATTCTTGGAACGTAATAGAAACCATTGAGCATTCCTTCACTGCTCAACTTGGCAAGATTATGGTAACCATTTTTATTTTTTGCGAGGACAACAATCTGATGGCCATCATCCTTTTTAGTGCGATCTAATCGATCCTCGCAAACGTAAAATTCACAACCGATTACACCAACGAAAGGATACTCTTTAAGGGGCTCGTTAATTTCCCCTGACTCTACTTTTACATTGTGCTCATAAGCCTGCCTATTTCCGGGGATATTCATAATGGCCTTGTTAAAATGGAAAGCCCCCATTAGATTGCCAAGATCCGTTATAGCAACTCCTGCATGTCCATTTTCAAAAGCAGCATTAACCAAATCGCTAACACCTGTAGTCGCTTGAAGTACAGAAAACTGGGTATGGTTATGCAAATGCGCAAAATCTACATCCGCCGCGTGCAACGCCGGCTTATCTGAAGTTGAGATAACTGTTATACTCTCTTTATTTTGAGTGCCTTCAACGCGTTTACTTTTTGCTCTCTGTACTGCTAATCCTATTGGTTGTATGATTGAAGGATTTGCAGATTTGAATCGACTCAAAAAAGTCGCATCTTTTCCAATACTTTCAGCCGTAATGACATTTAATCGAAGTAATTCCAAAAAGACTCTCGCAGTAGCTTCTACATCAAAAGCAGCGTTGTGTGCCTCTGTAAAACCCTCTTTGAATAGAAACTCATACAACTCTTCCAATTTTGGAAGTTTGAAACGTCCGCCTCTTCCGCCGGGTAATTGACAAAGGCCAGCTGTAGTTTCTGTACAAGAATCCAATGATACCTTTCTCTCTAAAGGATTATGATCTGATAAACGATAAAACTCACAGCCCGTGACATTTAAATCAAATTTCACATTGTGACCAACAACAAATTCACATAACTCTAATGACGATTCAAAAAGAGATAGAACTTCACTGAGCGGTTTACCTTCATTCCGCGCGTGTTCCGTCGATATACCATGAATTTTGGTTGAATTGAACGGAATATCAAAACCATCTGGGTAGATAATATGATCTTGTACCTCAATTAATTTGCCCTCACTATCGTGAATTTGCCATGCTAACTGAACAACACGAGGCCAATTATCTAAATCCGTTATTGGCGCATTCCAATCTTTAGGAAGACCTGTAGTCTCAGTGTCAAAAATTAAAAACATATAAGGTCAATTAGCTAAGCCGAATACTCAAAGCTAATAAATGCATCGACCAAATAAAACGAGTGTGAATAACTATTAGCTATTCTAATAAAACACTGATTAACATGTGTTTAATTACGAAATCTAGGAATAAAAAGGATGAGGTGATAACGGCAGAAACGCCAACTCATGAGCATCCTTAGCAATGGGACTCAATTTAGCCTCTCGTATCTGATGAACCATGCGAATTGCTGGCTCCGCATCTTCTTCAGAATATCCTTTACCATCAAGTATGTGCCGGTATGAATCGCTATGTAATTCTGAAAAACCATCTGTAAAGTCGAAAGACCAAGTATCAAAACTTAAGGAACGATGAACCTGTGAAGTTTTTTGCCTCATTTCATTTGGTAACGTTTCAGCATTGATACTTAAAAACCAACGAACTTTTGCATTCTTAAAATACATAGTTCCAGAAGCACGGTCATGGGAACGCACATAAACCTGATGATCTTCAATTTGGCCAAAAATCCATTGCAGCATATCAAAAAAATGTACACCTATATTCATAGCAATCCCTCCACTCTTGGATTCATCACCTTTCCACGAAGCATAATACCAATTACCGCGAGAAGTTATATATGTCAAATCGACGTCAAAAACATATTCGGGGTTTTCCTTTAATTTACCGTCAACCCGCTTTTTCAGTGCAATCACATTTTGATGTAAACGCAATTGGAGAATTGTAAATATTTGATTTTCAGTATTCTGACTATCTTTTGATAAACCTTTAATGTTCCATGGACGAAGTGTTAAAGGTTTCTCGCAGATACAATGAGCACCGGTCCTTAGGGCGTATCTAATGTGACTATCGTGCAAATAATTTGGCGAACATACACTGATATAATTTACACCCTTTCCTAAGTCTCTCAACTTATTCAGATGACGATCAAAACGTTCGAATTCCGTGAAAAATGAAGCTTTAGGAAAATAGTTGTCCAAATGTCCCACACTATCACTGGGATCATATGCTGCAATCAACTCCCCGCCTACATCAGCGATTGCTTTTAGATGTTTGGGTGCAATGTAGCCAGCAGCACCTATAAGCGCAAACCGATTCATTAACCAACTCTTTGATCGTATGTATCTCCCATAGATGGATTATCCCCCATCAATCGCGCCATCATTTGTTTTTTGACAATATTGAATATCACCATGTGAACATCTTCGGTAACCTCCATATCCGTAACTGGAGCATGAACATCAATGGTTGCTATTTGAGATATTTTACCTCCTTTGAAACCGCTCATTGCAACAGTAGTTGCACCTTGTTCGTTGGCATATTCAATTGCATTAACCACGTTTTTACTATTACCTGAACCACTAATACCTATGACTAAGTCATTGGGCGAGAGGAAATTCTTTAAAGGCTCTACAAAGATGCTTTCCCAGCCAATATCATTTGCTATTGCCATCATGGAAGGCAAGTTATCGTTCAAACAAATCATCCTGAAGCGCTTATCTAAACCATAGCTCGCCCCTTTTAAGAAATCACCGGCCGCATGGGATGCAGATGCACCCGAGCCTCCATTGCCCATGGTGAATATATTTCCTCCTTTTTCATAGGTTGAATGAAATGCATCTACCAAGGATTCAATTGCCTTAGCATCCAGTGCGTCCAAGGTAGACTTAACGAGTTCAATGTATTGTTTTGCTTGCATCTTAATTGTTTCGTGGAATTGACCACTAAAATAACTGAATTATTTGCGCCATCGTATAAATCCTATTACGCTCATTATTGAATAAATAACCATTAAACAGGCATAGACCTCTAATCCCTTGTATCCATAAAGAATTACAGAGGCAATATTCAAGGGAATCCAATAATGAAACGCCGTTCGTATCCGCCTTGTTTCTTGCCAAGTAGCCCATAACCCAAAAACTGTTGTAAACGCATCAAAATAAGCTAAACTCACTCCTGGAAGTGGATTCAAAAAATAGCCTAAAATAAGAGCTATAGGTATACCTAAAAGTGCCAGACTCTGTGTACCGAGCGAAATAGTCACTAACTCTACGGTATCCAACTGCGCGTTTTGTTTCCAATGCCACCAACCATATATACCAAGAATCACATAAAAGAAATACAATCCAGACTCTGCATACAGACCTGTTGTGTAAAAAAGTGCCACAGACAATATACTCGAAAGGGTACCGGCAGGCCAAGCCCAAATTTTACGACGTATTATTCCTGTTAGAAAAACAAGACTCAATAGGGTCGCCACCCATTCTAAAATAAAATCTACAGACATAAAAAACCCCGAACGCTAATGTTCGGGGCTAAATTAAAAATTATCTCAAAGGCCTTAAACCAGCTCTTGAACTAAATCTGCGGCTTCTTGCAATGCAATTGCGCTGTGTACTTCAAGTCCACTCTCATCAATTAACTTTTTAGCTTCCTCGGCGTTTGTCCCTTGTAGACGAACAATAATTGGAACATGGATATTGCCCATGTTTTTATAGGCATCCACGACTCCCTGAGCCACTCGGTCACAACGAACAATACCGCCAAATATATTTACCAATATCGCCTTAACATTCCCATCCCGAAGAATGATACGGAATGCCTGCTCCACTCTCGCCGCGTCTGCAGTACCACCAACATCTAGGAAATTTGCTGGATTGCCTCCAGCCATTTTAATGATATCCATAGTTGCCATGGCTAGACCTGCGCCGTTAACCATACATCCCACATTTCCGTCTAGCTTAACAAAGTTCAATCCAGCCTCTCCAGCTTCCACTTCTGTTGCATCCTCCTCACGAGTATCGCGCATTACTGCGATTTCCTTGTGACGATATAGTGCATTATCATCAATAGTAACTTTAGCATCAACTGCTAAAATCTTATTATCAGAGGTTTTCAATACCGGATTTATTTCAAATAAAGAAGCATCAGAACCTTCATATGCACTATATAAGGCACTAACAAATTTTATCATGTCCTTAAATGCAGCACCACTAAGCCCTAGATTAAAAGCAACCTTTCTGGCTTGAAAGTCTGTAAGACCTACCTTGGGATCTATTTCTTCCGTGAAAATTAAATGAGGGGTTTTTTCCGCTACCGTTTCAATGTCTATTCCGCCTTCCGTTGAATACATGATCATATTGCGTCCAGAAGAACGATTCAATAGTACGGACATATAGAATTCGCAAGTTTTGTTTTCTCCTGGGTAATAGACGTCCTCAGCTATAAGGACTTGATGCACTTTTTTACCCTCTACAGAAGTTTGAGGCGTCACCAATTGCATTCCTAAGATACTATCTGAAACCCCCTCTACTTTATCAATTCCTTTCGCAAGTTTAACGCCGCCGCCTTTACCTCGGCCACCCGCATGAACTTGTGCCTTAACTACGTACCATGACGTACCCGTTTCTTCGGTCAATTGTTCAGCTGCATCAACGGCTCCTTTCGACGTTTGGGCAACTTTACCTCTTTGTATTCGTACGCCGTAACTTGCTAAAATCTGTTTTCCTTGAAATTCGTGAAGGTTCATAGTAATTCCTTGATTTAAGAGCAAATTTAGGGTACAAGCTTGGAATCGATAGCATATTTGATTACTAAAATTGATTGAAATATATATCTCTCTTTATACCGATATTTGCGCCCTATGAATAAAAGCCACCTATCATATCTATTGATTTTATCATCATTTTTAAGTTTTGGACAAAATTTAATTAAAAAGCAATTGATTGTTCCAGAACTCAAAAACGTTGATATAAATGTAAACGGAGAGATAGATGAGCGAGAATGGTCACAAAGCGCCAATATTTCTCGGCTCAATCAATACTTCCCTGAAACCGATGTTCCTTCAGAAGGTATTGAAAGTGATGTACGAATTTTCTATACCCAAGAAGGAATATATTTCGCTGGTATCCTGAAGGACAGTAGGGCTCCAGTGTTATCTCAATTTACGCCTAGAGATCGAGTTAATGCCAATACAGACTGGATTCAATTGATTATTAATCCATTTAATGACGGTGCAAACGATTTCAACTTTTATTTGAGTGCCGCTGGAGTGCAGGGCGATTCCCGTCAAACTAGCGATAACGAAGAAGACGGAAGTTGGAATGCAGTATGGTGGAGCGCCGTTGTCAAAGAGAAGAACCAGTGGGCTTTTGAAATTTACATTCCCTACCAAGTCTTGAGGATTCCTGAGGGTAGTAAAAGTGATGTGCCCTCACCATGGGGATTTAATATCAAACGTTCCATTCGCAGTGATCGCACTATGTACAGCTGGAACCCTATAGATAGAAATTTTGATAATGAAAGTCTCCAAAGCGGGCTCTTAAATGGTATCAATGTCGTCAACCCTCCTCCACGCGTCAGCTTAAGACCAAATTTTACGGGCAGTCTCCAAAAATCTGGAGATGCTCCTTGGAGGAATTCGCTTGCAGCCGGTGCTGATATTAAAATCGGACTTAACAAAAGTTTCACCCTAGACATGACCTTACTTCCCGATTTTTCTCAAGTAGCATTTGACGAGCAGTTCGTGAATTTTGAGGCCTTTGAACGAGAGTTTGATGAAAACAGGCAATTTTTCACTGAAGGCGTTAACCTCTTTAAAAAGGCGGGGCTTTTTTATAGCCGTAGAATAGGCGGTAATCCACAAAACTTTACCAATTCCAATTTGAATGAATTAACCAATACTACTCAAAGCTTTACCAGAATGCTCAATGCTACCAAATTGACTGGTACTACGGACAAAAACCTGAGTATTGGTGTACTCAATGCAATCACGGCGGCTAACTATCTCAGTGGGTCGGATTCTTCAGGTAATGCGGTAGAAATTCTTACGGAACCGTTGACCAATTATAATGTAATGGCCCTTGACCAGCGCATAGGCGGTAATAATTCCATTGGTATCATCAATACAAACGTCATGCGTAACAATGATGGCGTAACCGCAAGAGATGCCAACGTTATGGCAATTACAGCAAATTTGAACTTCTTGAACAACAGTCACTTTTTCAATGGGGCGTTTGGACGTTCAAGTATTTTTGATACTGAGGATGATTATTCGGGTAACGCTTTAGGTTGGGAGTTAGGCAAACAAGTTGGAGCTTGGAGATGGGAACATAATCTTGAGCTCATTTCACCAGATTTTGACCCAAATGACCTAGGGTTCCAAAGAAGAGGAAACAAGTTCCATCAATCCTTGCAGTTGAGTAATCATTTACTTGCTCCCAATAAACTGTTTCTAAAAAGAAGGCATAGACTGAGGTTACAATATAATAGACTTTATGACCCAGGGGATTTTGAACGATTTCATATTGAATACAGCTTTTTTGGCATGACAGAAGGTTTTTTGGCATTTGGGTATAATGCAGAAACTAGAGGTATGGAATACGATTACTATGACCCAAGAGTTTGGGGCAGGTATCGGGCTAACCCAGCTTCCTTCTGGCACAATGCATGGATGAGTTCAGATTTTAGAAAACCATTGGCACTAGAGCTTAGAGCAGGCCAATGGTGGTGGGCCGATTGGGGTGCTCAAGGTAGATATGGTGAAACTGAAATCATTGCTAGAGTCAATGACAAATTCAACCTAAGAGCTAATTTTGAATTAGGAAATAATCATCAAGTAGGTTGGGCGGAAACTAAAACAGATTCCAACGGCCAAACCATAAACGATTCCATCGGAATGGCATTAAGGCATAGGAGAAGCTTTGAACAATCACTTCAAGGGCAATACCTATTTGATCCCAATTCATACCTTACATTAGATGTGAGGCACAGCTGGAATAGAATTGAAAATAAAAATATTTTCCATCTGAATCAAGACGGTAGCCTTTCACCTTCTACCGCGTATCAAGATCCAGATTTACGAATCAACTTCTTTAATATTGATTTGAAATATGTCCTTTGGTTTGCACCCGGACGCGAACTAAATATTTTATATCGTACCTCTTTAGCTAATTCGGATAATGCCAGTACGCTGAACTACATCCAAAATATTCAAAACCTCTATGAAGTGCATACAGACAATATGTTTTCATTGCGCTTAGTGTATTTTCTTGATTATGCTCAAATAAAGAAATCTGCTACCTTGCGCTAAGCCATGATAGAAATACGCGAAATAGAAAAATCATACGGGAACACCAAAGTCCTCAATGGAGTAAACGGAATTATTACCAAAGGAGATTTTATTACGATTATTGGAGCCTCTGGAGCTGGAAAAAGTACCCTACTACACCTTTTAGCAGGTTTAGACAAGGGGCATTCGGGTTCTATTCAGTTTAAAGGACAGATGTTAGAATCCATGAATAAAACATCTTTAAATACATACCGAAACGAGCAAGTTGGACTGGTATTTCAATTTCATAATTTATTGCCTGAATTGACTGCTCAAGAGAATATTACGCTCCCTAGGTTGATTGGAGGTAAGATGAATAAAGATGCAGAACGCAAGGCAAACGAATTAATGGAATTGTTAGGTATTTCACATCGGGCACATCACCTACCTAGTGAGATGAGTGGTGGTGAACAGCAACGCGTTGCCATTGCTAGAGCGCTTGTAAATGAACCAGAGATACTTTTAGCAGATGAGCCCACGGGTAACCTAGATAGCACAAATGCAGAAGCTGTGCATGATTTGTTAATCAAACTTAACAGAGATCTAGGACAAACGATTGTTGTAGTCACGCACAATAAAACTCTAGCTTCTCTAGGTAAGACTAAATGGACCATGATTGATGGTAAATTGACTTCCATTTGATGACTCTGCCCCAAGAAGAACTGCGTGAATTCCTTTTGAACAAAGCCAATCAATACGCTAAAAAAAGCTTTATCAACGATGACCCAATTGGTATACCACATGCGTTCAGTACCCATCACGACATTGAAATAAGTGGTTTAATTGCGGCGACACTTTCTTGGGGACAGCGTAAAACAATTATTTCTAAAAGCCAAGACTTGATGTCAAGAATGGATGATTCACCTGCGGAATTCGTTCAAGGATGTACAAAAGCTGATTTAAGGGCTTTTGACGGCTTTATACATCGTACTTTTAAGTCGGAGGATATCAAAGGGTTAGTGGTCGCACTTAAAAATCTGCTAACTGAGTACGAAAGTATTGGCCAATTCTTTAAATCTCATATGGACAACGAACATCATTTGGGGCCTGCAATGATTCAATTTAAAAATTACTTACTTCAGAACGGACTACCCATTAGAGCATCGAAGCATTTTGGTGACCCATCCAAGGGCAGTGCATGCAAAAGAATGGTGATGTATTCAAGGTGGATGACACGCAGCAACAAAGAGGGGATTGATTTTGGAATTTGGGACATTGACCCCGCCTACTTATCTCTACCTCTTGATTTACACAGTGGACGCGTTGCTAGAATCCTTGGTCTATTAAGGCGAAGACAAAACGATTGGAAAGCTGTGATGGAACTCGACTCTTCTATAAGAATGATAGACCCAAAAGATCCTTCTCGATTGGATTATGCTTTGTTTGGATTGGGTGTATATGAAGGATGGAAATAGCCTACAACGCCATTAAGCCTGGAATCTTTACTGCCTCTTCGTAACGTTCAATGACAGAATCCACATTCATCATCATTTCTTTGGCACTAATGGAGACGAATTTTCCTGTTTTACTTTTTCTTAATTCAATATGCGCAGTATCGCTATCAAAAAGAGATTCCGCCTGAGCAATAATCTGATTATCCGCTGGAACAATGAATTTGAATAAATAAATTTCCGGCCAATCTCGCTTTTCTAATTTTTCGCGCAGACCTTTCCACGGGTTTTGACTCATTATGCACTCAATTATTTCACAAAAGTATAGTATCGTCCGAAAGCAAACGAGTTTTCAAGAATTCTTTTGCCAATTCCATTCGCTCACGTAAGTATAAATCTTCTTCAATGGCAGGACTCACCTCAATAAATTCCTTGTATAACTGGCCCAACTCACCCTCAACTTCTTCCCCTCTTAGCCACAAAGCTTGAACTGCGTTGAGGAGCTCAATTCCTAAGATTCCGTATACATTGTTGATGATTCTCAACAATTTAGTTGCTGCATTTGCACCCATGCTCACATGATCTTCTTGACCGTTTGAACTCTCTATGCTGTCTACAGATGCCGGAGAACAAAGCTGTTTGTTCTGACTAACCATACTCGCTGCTGTATACTGAGCAATCATTAAACCCGAATTAATTCCTGGTTTTTTGACTAAAAATGGCGGTAGTCCTCTCCTTCCAGATATAAGCTGATATGTGCGTCGTTCTG
>CACMMX010000011.1 GCA_902614915.1 uncultured Cryomorphaceae bacterium | reverse complement strand
GCTGTCGCTGGTTTCCCGTAGGCATTGTTTCCAAATTGCAGTATACTTTCAGAATTGGTCATAATGGGAACCATATCCTTCTTTGGACCACTCATATAAGGTACAATCTTGTGTGCTGGCCCTCTTCTCGATGGATATTCATGATCCCATTCCTGCTCCGTTAAATATTGCACAAAAGTATTTAAGCCTTCATCCATCCAAGTCCATTGACGTTCGTCAGAATTTATAATCATTGGAAAAAAGTTGTGACCAACCTCGTGTATGATTACACCAATCATACCATATTTGGTACTCTCACTATAGGTGCCGTCTGCTTCGGGACGACCACCATTAAAACAAATTTGTGGGTATTCCATTCCAATCCACTTGCTATGGACAGAAATAGCCTTATGATAAGGATAATCAATGGTAAACTTGCTGTAGACCTTGAGAGTATGTGCAACAACACGTGTTGAATACTGCTCCCACAAAGGATTACCCTCTTTAGGATAATAGCTCATTGCCATAGTTTTCTTCCCGTTAATTTTTACCGCCTGTGCATCCCAAATAAACTTTCGCGAGGTAGCAAAAGCAAAGTCACGAACATTAGAAGCTTCAAAGATCCAAGTCTTCTTGCTTTTACTCTTTTCTTTTTCGGCGAGCACCGCGTCCTCTTGGGTAACAATAATCACTGGATCGTCAAAACTTCTACTTGCTTTAGCCAATCGTGAACGTTGTATTGATGTCAATACCTTACTTTCGTTCATCAACTTACCAGTAGATGCTACCACATGATCTGCAGGAACCGTTATGCTCACTTTATAGTTGCCAAAAGGAAGCGTAAACTCACCCGAACCAAGGAATTGTTTATTCTGCCAACCTTCTACATCATTGTACACGGCCATTCTAGGAAAAAACTGTGCAATTGTATACAGATAATTATCATCTTCTGCAAAATACTCGTATCCCGACCGACCGCCGATATCCATACGATCGTTGATATTAAACCACCACTTTATCTTGAAAGAGAATTTCTGTCCTTTGCGCAAAAGCATTGGTAGGTCTACGCGCATCATCGTGTTATTGACAACATATCTCAAGTTCTTGCCCGAGCTGTTTTGCACATAATCAATTTTAAAGCCTCCGTCAAAATCATAAAACTGATTATTCTTCAACTCATTAAATGCGGTTTGTGCAATATTGCCGCGCTCAGAAAAAATACTGCCCCGCTCTATTTCCTGAGTTGTACTGTTTTTGGAGCGAATATTTTGGTCCAATTGCACCCACAAATAGCGCAATTCGTCGGGACTATTATTGGTATAGGTAATTGTTTCTTCGCCATAAATTCTCTGAGTCTCGTCATCAAGTGTAATGCTCATGTTGTAATCAGCCTGCTGTTGGTAATACTCATGACCTGGCGCACCGGAAGCCGTACGATATACATTTGGCGTAGGCAGTTCTTGACCTAATTGACGAAATTTTGAATCATTAATATTTTGTGCATTTAACGTAAATGCGGCTCCTAAAGTCAGCCATAATAACCTGTTTCTCATATAATTGAATTAAAGAGTTCGTTTGGGATTCGTTCTAAAATCATCAGTGCACTTAAAGAAAGTACAGCCCCAGTGATAAGGACACGCAACATCTGTAATTGAATACCTATTTTTTGAGCAAATGAATATACAAAAAGCAATAGTACAACAATGAAGATTTGACCGAGTTCAATGCCAATGTTGAAAGGCAACCAAGCCCACCAAAAAGAATCATTTTGTGCGATAAAAGTGTAATAAGATGCAAATCCTAAACCATGTACTAATCCAAAAATTAGTGCAAGAAGAGGTCCAACATTGGATAAGGAGAAATTTCTGATTAAATGAAAAGCAGCCGTCAGAAATATAGTAGTGGCAATCGATAATTCTACCCAGGTACTTTCAATAGATATAATCTCTGTCACTGTCAGTCCTAAAGTCAAACTATGCCCCAAAGTAAAACAGGTAATCCACCAAATCACCTGTTTCCATTCCTTAAAACTAAGTGGTAATGTCAAGGCGATTAAAAACAACATATGATCGTAACCCTGTAAATCCAAAATATGCCTCAGGCCAAGCTCTAAATAAAACATTTAAAAGGAATGATTGAATTTATAGTTATTACCCGCTCTACAACTGCTTGTATACTTCTGGCCATTGCAATGAAGAATTATAATATTTTCTTGACTTGGATAAATATCGGCTAGCAATGAATGTGAAACCATCCAATCTTTTTTATACGCATCTACGGGCATTTCCATTGGAC
Source organism: uncultured Cryomorphaceae bacterium (assembly GCA_902614915.1). Lineage (GTDB taxonomy): Bacteria > Bacteroidota > Bacteroidia > Flavobacteriales > Schleiferiaceae > UBA10364. Next base: position 59,177 of record CACMMX010000011.1, on the reverse strand, counting down.
CTTCAAATAGTAAATAGACTTCATCAGGACCAGTCACAGTCCCCGAAAATTTCAATTTTATTGATTGCTTACCTACTGTTAAATTGATGTGTTTCTTCAAATAAAAACCATGCAAACTATCCTGAACTGCAGAATCTAATTTTACATAGCGTTTGAGTTCATGTGACAACAAGGCATTCATTGCTCGCTCCCAATCGTCCGGAAAGCACTTCACTACGCCATTAATCTGAGTTTTGTGAATATCCACATAAATGTCTGTCACACTTACATAAAACTCATGCTTTACCTTCGTATTAAATCCGGTAAGTCCAAAGCAAATGAAAATAAGAATGAATACCGATTTTTTCATGACAATAAAATTACGTCAATTTTATAACCTATATCACATAGCAATAGCAATAGTAATAGGAATTAAATCCAATGCGCAAGCTATAAAGATACATGAAGGTCCTGCCGATAAAAGCGGAATCTGTGAACCAAGTATAAGCATTGATCCAACCAACCCATTGAATATTTATGCAGCGAGCATATTAGACAACTTTTATCAAAGCATGGACGGCGGTCGCAGTTGGACACTCGAAAAGATTTCAAGTTCTTATGGAGTCTGGGGAGACCCCTGTGTCATTACGGATCAAGACGGTCGTATCTATTATTTCCACCTTAGTGACCCGGAGGGCACCAATTGGCGCAGTGACTCTATATTGGATCGTATTGTCTGTCAAACCAAAGACGGCCCCAACGATTCATTTAATAATGGTTCATTTACTGCTGTGAATGGCAAAAAGCATGATAAAGAATGGGCTGCATATGACCCAGCTACAGGACGTATAGGCCTAAGTTGGACCCAATTCGACCGATACGGAACAGAAGATCGTGATTGCTTCTCAACCATTCTTTATAGTTACAGCGACGACCGCGGCCAAACCTGGTCTAAACCAATGGATTTGAGTTCCTTGAAAGGTGATTGCATTGACGACGACGGAACCGCCGAGGGCGCCGTGCCCGCATTTGGTCTAAAAGGTGAGACTTATATTGGATGGGCCCTAAATAAGACCATCTATATAAGCATAATCGAAAAGAACGGAAACCTTAAAACGAACAGCATTGCAAGGCAACGAGCCGGCTGGACACAAAACTATGCGGGCTTTAGTCGAGCCAATGGAATGCCCATAACTGTGGTAGACCATAGTTACGGCCCGCACAGAGGCCGTATATATGTGTGTTGGGGAGATAAAAATAAAACCTTCGGGGGTGAAATTTACGTCAGTTACAGCGATAATAATGGTAAAACCTGGTGCGACCCTATCCGCATATCCAAAGGCGGAAATTCCCACCAATTCCTCCCTTGGCTAACTGTTGACCCTATTACAGGCCATTTATATGCAGTATACTACGACCGCCGGCATACCAAATCAGCAACCGAAACAAACGTGTTTATGGCCTACAGCCACGATAGTGGAAAAAATTGGACGGAATTCAAGATCAATGAAATGTCATTCCATCCCTCGGATAAGGCATTCATGGGAGACTATAATCACATAAGTGCTTTTGATGGCGTGATTCGACCAATTTGGACGCAGCTAAACGAGGGTAAAAAATCTGTTTGGACCTATATCCATAACGAAAAGTAAAGAAACATGAATCTTCTCATCGTCAGTACAAGCACCATTTTTGGGAAACCTTACTTAAGCTATCTCAAGGAAGAGTGCAAAGATTTCTACCCCGAATCAAGTAATATTCTTTTTATTCCTTTTGCTCGGCCTAGCGGTATAACCAATGATGAATATACAGAAAAAGCAAAGGAGGTATTTAACGAATGGGGATTCTCTTTAAAAGGTGCCCATGAATTCACCTCCGCTGAAGAAGGATGTGCATGGGCAGACGGATTCTTTACGGGTGGTGGGAACACCTTTTTGTTAGCGAGCGAACTTCGCAAAAGCGGTTACTTCGAAGTTATTGACCAACACGTTCGTAAGGGGAAACCATATATGGGAACATCTGCGGGTGCTAATATTACCGGGATTAATATTTGTACAACAAATGACATGCCTATCGTGTATCCACCATCCTTTGATGCCTTTGGTTGGGTACCTTTCAATATAAACCCCCATTACACAGATAAAAATCCCAACTCAACACATATGGGAGAATCACGAGATACAAGAATCGCTGAATTTCAACAATTCAACGATATTCCTGTAATTGGTTTAAGAGAAGGCTCATGGATTAAGGTTAAAAAAGATAAGTACCTAATTCGAGGTAATTATACGGCTCGTTTATTCAAACCGAATAAAAAAACAGAAGAAGTAAAAGTTTTACACTTTTAACTTAAGATAATAATATCATTCCCTATAGATAAATTTCGGTGATGCCAACGATATGGTGCAAAAGCGACGCTTATAAATAATTGAATGGCAATTATAGATTACAGGGGTAAATGATGAATTTTTAGTAGATTGTGTTTAAGTAAAAATAATTCAACCTATGTTACGCCTTATAATGAGTGCCTCACTATTTTGTGCTTTTAATCTTCAAGGTCAGAATTGGTCTCATTATGTTTCGATGGAAGAAAATTTTCATTACACAGATCAGCCTCGTTTGGATGGCAACTTTAGCCTAGGCCATTTAGCAACCAATGCGGGTATGCGTTTCGGGACTCGTTATTCCAATGATAAAATCCTTTCAGGAGAAATTACGGTAGGTGTAATCGGAATTGGGACACCTAACGTATTTTCCAGCAAGATAGTACCAGTAGAAATTTTGGGAAATTATAGATTAATAAATGGTGAACAAGCAAGCATGACAATTGATTTTGGAGTCGGATCTGGTTTAGGTGAAGGGGTTAAAGGTCGTTTTGGTCAAAGCGAGCACGTTGTTTTAGGCAGTTCACTACACTTTACAAATGCACTACCATCGGCTACTCTAATTTTAGGATCACGTTTTACCTATTTTAGAGACGACTATCTTGATAATGGTAATCTTTCTAGCGGTAATGGTCTTAACGAAGGATTATATGGAGATGCAGCATTAAGGCTATTTTTAGGGTTACAATTTGATGGAGTTGTAAGAGCAGAAAAAAATGCCAAAGAAGAGGCGAAAAAATTAAGTAACTCTTTGATCTTGGCGGAACAAGAAAATCTTTACATCAAAAACGATAGCAAGAAAGTAATAAAAGAGCTCAATGATGAAGTAGAGAAGCTCAATGATGAAATAAAAACCTTGAAATCAATACTCGCAGAAACAAGTTACCAAGAGTTCGAATTTACAGATACGATCGTTCAAAATAATTCACAGGAAAATTCTGTAAATACCAACTTAGACGAAGGGACATATAACATAATTATAGGTTCGTTTAAATCAAAAGTTACCGCATTAGCTTTCATTAAAGACAACGACTTAAACGGCGAAATCCATTATATAAAAGAATTAGACATGTATAGGGTCGTTCGCAGTAAACGTAGTCTTATTGAAGATACAGGTGAAGAAAAAAAAGAATCTATTTCAATTTCGAAAAATGCAAACCTTATTATAATAACGGTCTATTAACACAAACTATATTATATAAAATGACCCGCATATTGCGGGTTTTTTTTGGACACGTAATTATTAAGTTTGTTGCTTTAAAATATACTATGAAAAAGGCTGCATTAATTGTTCTGGACGGATGGGGGAAAGCAAGTAATCCTTTAGTAAGCGCAATAGACCATGCTAACACCCCTTTTGTTAATTCATTATACAATGATTACCCGCATACATGGATTAAAACTTCTGGATTAAATGTTGGTTTACCAGAGGGTCAAATGGGTAATTCTGAAGTAGGGCACATGAACCTTGGTGCGGGAAGAATTGTCTACCAAGATTTAGTAAAAATAAATCGAGCAGTTGAGAATGGAGAGTTTAAAAAAAATCCAACTCTTATGGGTGCACTTGCACATGCTAAATCTAAGAATAGTAAAATTCATATAGCTGGATTACTCTCTGATGGTGGTGTACATGCTCATATAAATCATGCCAAGGCACTATGTAGTTGGCTCGCCGAGGAGGCTTTTGAAAACGTTTTTATTCATGTTTTTACCGATGGTCGTGATACCGATCCTAAAGGAGGCTTGGATTATATAGTAGACTTAGAAAGTCATTTAAGTATGACTACCGGTCGTATTGCATCTGTAATAGGACGATATTACAGCATGGATCGTGATAAAAGATGGGGGAGAATTGCTAAAGCCTATCAGGTCATGGTAAATGGCCAAGGGAATCAAGCTAAAGAAGCTTATCAGGCCATTGCTGAGAGTTACAAGTCAGGGATTACAGATGAATTTATTGAGCCCATTGTAATAACCGATGAAGAAGGCTTACCCCTAGCAAAAATCGAGGAGGACGATGTGGTTATCATGTTTAACTTTAGAACGGACCGAGGTCGAGAAATAACCGAAGTATTGACCCAGTCGAACTTCCTTGAATATAATATGCAAGCTCTAAACTTGCACTATGTAACCATGACAAACTATGATGACACCTTTAAAGATATTCATGTGGTTTTCAAAAAAAACAATTTAGTTAATACACTTGGTGAAATCCTGGAAATTTCGAACAAGTCACAAATTCGCATTGCAGAAACAGAGAAATACCCGCACGTAACCTTCTTTTTCTCTGGTGGACGTGAATTAGCTTTTAAAGGAGAAGAGAGAATTCTATGCCCTTCACCCAATGTAGCTACATACGATTTACAACCAGAAATGAGCGCCAAAGATATACGAGACGTAATAGTTCCAAAACTTAAGGAAGGAATAACAGATTTCATCTGTCTTAACTTTGCAAATCCAGATATGGTTGGACATACTGGAGTTATGGAAGCTACGATTAAGGCATGTGAAACTGTGGATTCCTGTTTGCAAGAAGTCATAAAAGCTGGTCTAGAGTCTGATTATCAATTTATAATTTTGGCGGATCATGGAAATGCCGACTGTATGATTAACGATGACGGAACACCGAACACAGCTCACACCACCACTGTTGTACCTTGTTGGTTAGTTGGATCTCAATCTAAATACTATACTTTAAAGGAAGGTAAACTTGGAGATATTGCGCCAACCTTATTAGCCTTAATGGATATTAATCAACCGGATGAAATGACAGGAATTAATTTATTGATCAAAAAATAATGATCAGATATAAGACAAGAGAAGAAATTGAATTAATGCGAGAAAGCGCCCAGCTAGTGAGCAGAACCTTAGGTATGCTTGCTCCATTAATTGTACCTGGAGCAATTCCGTTGGATTTAGATAAACGTGCTGAAGAATTTATTCGTGACCACGGTGGAGTTCCCGCTTTTTTAGGTTTATACGACTTCCCAAATAGCCTCTGTATGTCTCCAAATGCTCAAGTAGTTCATGGTATTCCAGGGAAAAAGCCCCTTCAAGAAGGCGATATCCTCAGTGTAGATTGCGGTGTTCTAAAAAACAAATACTACGGCGATCATGCTTATACTTTTGAAGTTGGTGAAGTTGATAATGATACGAAGCGACTTTTAGCAGATACTAAAGAAAGTCTTTATGTAGGTATAAGAGAGGTTATAGCTGGTAATAGAATTGGTGATATAGGCGCTGCAATTCAAGAATATACTGAGGAAAGAGGATATGGTATTGTTCGTGAATTAGTAGGTCACGGCTTAGGCCAAAAAATCCATGAAGATCCTCAGGTACCCAATTATGGTCAACGAGGTCATGGCAAAAAAATTCAAGAGGGTCTTGTTATCGCAATAGAACCAATGACAAATCTTGGAACACATAGAATAAAGCAACTAAATGACGGATGGACTATACTAACAGCAGACGGTAAAAATAGCGCCCACTTTGAGCATGATGTCGCAGTTGTAAATGGTAAACCTGATATCTTAAGTACTTTCCATTACATTTATGATGCTCTGGGTTTAGAAGCAGAGGAATATGAAGTAGTATGATATCAAAAATCATGAAATGGGCACTAGCTAAGGTGCCGCGACCCATATTGATACGATTGAGCTATATAGTTCAATGGCTAAGTCCTGTATTATTTAAGGGCTCAAAATTCATCGATCCAATCGATGGACGAGGTTATTCAAGGTTTTTTCCTTACGGTTACGGGGAAAACCAAAGACAAAATGCCTTATGTCCTGGGACGAATAGCTTAGAGCGCCATAGACTTCTTTGGTTATACTTAAAGGAATGTACAGACTTTCTTACTAAACGGCAAAAGGTTCTTCATATCGCCCCGGAGCAGTGTTTTTATCGACGATTCCGAAAAATGAAACATCTCGACTATACGACAGCGGATCTTTTCTCTCCCCTTGCTGATATGCGCTTTGATGTACAAAATATACCCATTGAGGACAATACCTATGATACCCTTTTTTGTAACCATGTACTTGAACATGTTGATGATGACAGAAAAGCAATTCGCGAATTCCATCGAATATTAAAACCAGGTGGAATGGCTATCATGCAAGTTCCTTTAGATCCTGATTATAAATTCACAGACGAAGACCCTAGTATTAAAGACCCTGCTGAAAGAGAAAGAAGATTTCGTCAATACGACCATGTTCGTCTTTACGGTCAAGATTATCCTGAGCGGTTAAAAGAGTGCGGCTTTGAAGTGACCTCTTTTGACGCTAAAAAAAGATTACCCAAGGATTATTTTGAAAAATACGCTTTACCAAAAAGAGAAATGCTGTACGTCTGTACTAAATAATTTCAACGTTCACCTAAATTAAAAAGCCCGCAAGAACAGCGGGCCTTTTGAGTTCAATTTCAACTGTTGATTATTTCAACCAACTATCGATCATTGCGTCCATTTTGTCCTCCTCTTCTTGAGCTAAAACGGGATCAACTAATATGCGACCACTATGCTCATCAATCATAATTTTCTTACGTTGTGCAAGCTCCATTTGACGCTGTGGTGGTATGACAAAGAAAGAGCCAGCCGATGCGCCGCGCTCCACCGAGACTACCGCCAATTTATTCTTAGTGGCTGATCGGATACGACTATAAGCCTGCACTAAGCGTAACTCAACAACTTGCTTATATTCCTCGCTCTTACTTAATAACAATTCTTCCTCTTTTTGTGTTTCAGCCATGATATTGTCAAGCTCACTTACTTTATGAGATAAATGCGTCTTACGATCGTTTAATTTCTCTGTACTCTCTTCGTTCGCTTCTCTCTTGGCCTCAATTCTTGCTGTATACTCTAAAATTCGTTTTTCAGCTAATTGAATTTCTAGCTCTTGATACTCAATTTCCTTCGCTATAGCTTCAAATTCTCTGTTATTTCTTACTTGCTCTTGATCTTTCGAATACTTGGCCATTTTTTCTTGACTCTCTTTAATCAGGTTTTGTTTTTCCTTGATATCTACTTCGAGATTAGCTATTTCAAGATTCACCTTTTCCATACGGGTTTCCATTCCGGCTACCTCGTTTTCGAGATCTTCGACCTCTAATGGGAGTTCACCGCGCATAGCACGTATTTCGTCTATGCGACGATCTATAATCTGAAGATCGTAAAGCGTTCTTAATTTATCTTCAACGCTTAGCTCTTTTGCCTTCTTAGCCATACTAATAGTACTGAATAGGGTTTGTATTAACCGCTGTTTTGAGAACGGCAAATTTAGGAAATTTTTCTGATAGTCTGTCAGCTATTAAGTCAATTGTAAATTGCTCGCTCTCAAAATGGCCGATATCCAGTATGGAGATAGTTCCATCAGCATCAAAAAATTGATGATATTTATAATCAGAGGTAATAAAAATATCAGCCTCCACTGCTTTAGCAGCATCTAATAAAAAACTTCCAGAACCGCCACAAACCGCTATTCTTTGTACGGTACCCCTTGGTGGTGCTGTATACTTTAATGTAGTACCAAAAATAGTTTTTATTCGATCCAAGAACACTTTAAATTCAAGAGGTTCTTTTAATTCTCCGACTGCCCCCGCTCCATAAAGAGTGGCATTATTTTCAATTGCAAGCCATTCAAAAGCTATTTCCTCATAGGGATGGGCAGTGCGCGCAGCGCTTTCAACATCTTTTACCATAAAAACGGGGACAATAAACTCAAGTTTCATTTCTTCCACGAACTCACGTTTACCCACTTTACCAATGACTGGGTTTGTGCCTTTACCACCCTTGAATGATCCTATACCGTTGCTTTTAAAGCTACATTCTTCATAGGAGCTTATCCTACCTCCACCAGCTGAAAAAACCGCTAATTCAACAGATTCTACGTGAGTGCTTGGAACATAGACTTGAAATTTTTTTCAAGCTATTCTTCATTGGATTCAGAATTTTATGTTTTCCTAATCCGAGTAATTCAATAATCTTGGCATTAACACCCCAGTGAACATTATCTAAATTAGTATGAATGGCATAAATGGCTATGTCATTCTTTATAGCCTTCATGACTACGCGTTCTACATAAGTAGAACCATTAAATCTTTTTAAACCATTAAAAACTATTGGATGATGCATGACTATCAAACTTATGTCTTTTTCAATCGCCTCATCAATAACTTCTTCTGTGCAGTCTAGGGCGACAATAACACCATCAGTGTTCCAATCCTCTCTACCTACAATTAAGCCACTGTTGTCATAGGACTCCTGAAGATAAGGCGGTGCCCATTTTTCTAAGTCGCGAATAATATCTTTTACTTTCATAGTTACCTAAGTTAAAACTTTATCAAATAAAAAAACCCTCAAACCTAAATGGTTCAAGGGTTTGCTTTACCAAAAAAATTGTGGTTTATTCATCGCTATTGTTCAACTGCTCTTTCAATGCAGCTAATGCATCTAAATCACCCATAGTTGAACGTTCTACGTTTTGATTAGGCACTGTAACTTTTCCGCCTTTATTACCTCCTCTGCCGTTATTTTTCGTTTCAACTTCCTTGTATGTTCCTACATGTGAAACTACAATTCGGCGGTTATCTTTATTGAATTCTATTACAACGAATTCAGCAGTTTCATCCTTAGCAAGTTTACTACCGTCCTCCTTGGTAATGTGACGTGCAGGACAATAAGCCTCAACACCTTCGAAATTAGCAAATTTTACATCACCACCTTTATCACCAGAATTTATCATGGTACCTGTTACTTTATTGCCTACTTTGAAGGAATTAGCATACCCATCCCATGGGTTTTCAGTAATCTGCTTATGACCTAGACTCAAACGGCGGTTTTCCGGATCAATTTCCATGACAACTACTTCTAGATTGGCTCCAATAGAAGTAAATTCAGAAGGGTGTTTTACTTTTTTATTCCAGCTTAAGTCAGAAATATGAATCAATCCATCAATTCCCTCTTCAAGCTCTAAGAAAATACCAAAGTTTGTAAAGTTACGAACCGTTCCGCTGTGTTTGGAACCCTGCGGATACTTAGCTGTTATATCCGTCCACGGATCAGTGGTTAACTGTTTAATTCCTAGACTCATCTTACGCTCTTCCCTATCAAAAGTTAAAACTTCTGCTTCCACAGAATCTCCTACTTTCATAAAATCCCCTGCACTACGTAAATGAGCTGACCAACTCATTTCACTTACGTGCACCAAACCTTCAACACCAGGTAAAATCTCGACAAAAGCGCCATAATCAGCAAGGACAACTACTTTACCTTTTACTTTATCACCGACACCAACATTTTCATCAAGTGCATCCCACGGATGCTTCTCAAGTTGTTTGATACCCAACTGAATACGTGTCTTACCTTCGTCAAAATCTAGAATTACAACATTAATCTTGTTATCTAATTCTACCACTTCTGAAGGGTGATTGATTCGGCTCCAACTTAGATCAGTAATATGAACCAAACCGTCTACCCCACCAAGATCAATGAATACACCGTATGAAGTTATGTTTTTAACAATACCCTCTAATACCTGACCTTTTTCGAGTTTAGAGATAATTTCTTTTTTCTGTTCTTCAAGATCAGCCTCGATAAGTGCCTTGTGCGACACAACAACATTTTTAAACTCGTGATTAATTTTCACCACTTTGAACTCCATTGTTTTATCTACGTATTGATCATAGTCACGAATTGGTTTAACATCAATTTGTGAGCCTGGTAAGAATGCTTCTAAGCCAAACACGTCAACAATCATACCTCCTTTGGTACGTGCCTTAACATAACCTTTAACAATTTCATTTTTGTCATGGGCTTCGTTTACACGATCCCAAGCTTTGATGGAGCGTGCTTTTCTATGTGAAAGCACTAATTGACCGTATTTATCTTCTTGACGATCTACCAATACTTCCACAGTATCACCAACAGTGAGCTCCGAATTATAGCGGAATTCATTTAAACTTACGACTCCTTCACTTTTAGAGTTGATATCGATAATTACTTCACGATCTGTTTTAGAAGTTACTTTACCTTCTACAACTTGATGTTCTAAAGATGTACCTAAGGTTTCCTCGTACATTTCTGTTAAAGCCTTGCGATCTTCACTAATAGAAGCTTCGCTGGTCTCAACATCATCCCAACTAAATGCTGGCTCATCGGTCACAGTCTCTTCAGCTGTTGGCTCTTTACTCTTTTCTTTCACTTTACTTGGCTCCGCAGAAGGATTTTCTTTTGCAATTTCTTCAATCGTTTTTACTTCTTCTGAATCCTTTGGTAATGATGTTTCGGCTAGGACCTCCTCGGCTTTTGGAGTTTTTTCTATTTGAGGAGCCTCCTGAGCTGGAGTCTCTTGCTGTACCACTTCTTTTGGTACTTTATTCTCTTCTGACATAAGAGATTTACTTGTATCCCAGGACATTACATGCAATTGTCACTCGTCCTCGAGAGCGTTTTAAATATTTAAATCCTCTTGGCTGCATGCTTCGTGTCCAAAAGGGGTGCAAATATACAATTATCCCTCTAGTTATAGCATGGTTAATAATAAAAATCCAAGAGCTAAATACCCTAGTGTCGGGAAAATAAAGACTGCTTAATTTATTTTTCGAATTGTTTCATTAACAACTCGGTAGTTTTGGAACCAGGACGTTCTATGGGCATCCCAATGGCACGGTCCAGAATCAAATTTGATAATGTACCTAAAGAACGCGCAACACCAAACAAGACGGTATAGAATTCATATTCAACAAATCCATAATGGGTAAGCAATTGACCACTGTGCGCATCAACATTAGGCCATGGATTTTTGACCTTCCCGGTCGCTGCTAAAATATCGGGAACAACCTCATAAACCATACTGATAATCTTAAATAGCTCATCGTTAGGCATTTTGGCTAATGCAAACTCGCGCTGTGCCGTATACCTTGGATCTGTTTTACGAAGCACCGCGTGACCAAAACCTGGAATTACCTTTCCGGAGGCTAATGTTTGCTTACAATAATTTGCAATTTGATCTTTTGTTGGAAGTCCACCTCCCAATTCTTGCCGCATATTATTAATCCATCTAATCACCTCCTGATTAGCCAAACCATGCAATGGACCGGCTAAACCGTTCATTCCAGCCGAAAAGCTCAAATACGCATCGCTCAGTGCCGATCCAACAAGGTGCACCGTATGAGCACTTACATTTCCTCCTTCGTGGTCTGCATGAATAGTAAGGTACATACGCATCAGTTCCTTGAAGTCATCATTGTCAAAACCAAGCATATATGCAAAATTCCCAGCCCAATCAAGTTTGGGATCTGGCTCAATATGCTGATCGTTATGATACATTCGTCTATAAATGTATGCCGCTACTCTTGGAAGACGGGCAATTAAATTCATGCTATCCTCATAGGTCGAATCCCAATACTCGCTCTTATGCACACCGTTTGAATACGCCTTTGCAAACTCACTCTCTGTTCTCATTGCCATAATGGCGATTGAAAATTGAGTCATTGGATGCGTACGATTTGGTAATGCGTCAATGGCCTTAAATACGTGGACAGGAACATTACTTCTTCGCACCCAATTGTTACTTAAACGTCGTGCTTGGTCCTCCGTAGGCAACTCATTCATGAGCATCAAGTGAAAAAGTCCTTCTGGTAACGGTTGTTCTCCACCGGGGTACTTGGGTAACTTTTCTTGAAGCTCAGGTATACTGTAACCCCTAAATCGAATTCCTTCCTCTGGATCAAGTTTTGAAGTTTCACAGATTAATGCTGGCATGCCACGCATTCCTCCGTAAAGTTGTCCCAACTTTATTTCCCCAACTTTCTCATCTGAATGCTCTTTCAAGAATTTCTTTGTATCAGCCACTATTGACGGAAATGTGTCGCGAAATTGTTCTTTAATTCTGTCCATTATAGAGTTTTAGGATTGATATTATTTGATAAATCTAAAGTTTTTACCTGGGAATACTGCTCGTTCTCCAAGTTCTTCTTCGATTCTTAGTAGTTGATTATACTTAGCCATGCGATCTGAACGTGAAGCCGATCCCGTCTTAATCTGCCCGGTATTCAAGGCAACCGCTAAATCTGCAATTGTTGCATCTTCAGTCTCTCCTGATCTATGCGACATTACTGCCGTCATCATATGGCGATTTGCAAGATTCACTGTTTTTATGGTCTCCGTCAATGTACCAATTTGATTTACTTTAACTAGGACCGAGTTTGCACTTCCTTCTTCAATACCTCGAGCGACGCGTTTTTCATTCGTAACAAATAAATCGTCACCAACTAATTGAACTCTATCACCGATTTTTGCATAAAGCTTAGCCCATCCTGCCCAATCGTCCTCGTGTAAACCGTCTTCGATTGAAGCAATTGGATATTTTTCTATCCAATTTGCCCAATACGCAACCATTTCATCAGAAGTCAATTCACGACCGTCACTCTTATGAAATACATATGTACCCTTCTCTTCATTATAGAATTCTGATGCCGCTGCATCCATAGCGATCCAGACATCTACTCCCGGTTTATATCCCGCTTTATAAATACTTTCAAGGATAATCTCTAAAGCTTCTTCATTTGAACCTATGGAAGGGGCAAAACCGCCCTCATCACCAACATTGGTTGAATATCCTTTACTTTTTAAAACCTTTTTAAGATTATGGAATATCTCAGTACCCATACGCAAAGCTTGACTAAAAGACTCGGCACCAAAAGGCATTACCATAAACTCTTGGAAATCAATAGAATTATCCGCATGCGATCCGCCATTCAAAATATTCATCATTGGAACTGGTAACGTTCGTGCATTGACACCACCAATATATCTGTACAGGGATTGACCCGTACTTTCTGCAGCAGCTTTTGCAACAGACAAGGAAACGGCTAAAATTGCATTGGCACCAAGCCTTTCCTTATTTTCTGTACCGTCTAATTCCAACATTATACTATCAATGTGTGCTTGTTCTGTAACGATTTCACCCTCTAATTCAGGGGCAATAATATCGTTTACATTTTCCACTGCATTCAACACCCCTTTGCCCATGTATCGGCTGTCATCATTATCTCGAAGCTCAACGGCCTCATGAATTCCAGTTGAGGCACCTGAAGGAACTGCGGCACGACCCATCGCACCTGAAGAAGTGATTACATCCACTTCAACAGTTGGATTTCCTCTGGAATCCAATATTTGTCTAGCATGGATGTGAGTAATTACAGACATAATTTTTAATTTATAATGTTTGTTAGTATGTGTCCTGATTGTTTTTGATGTTTTCAATAAATGTATCAAAGAGGTATCGGCTATCATGCGGACCAGGCGAAGCCTCAGGATGGTATTGAACAGAAAAACAATTTGCATCCGTTCGTTTTATACCTGCTACAGTGTGGTCGTTGAGATGAACATGTGTTAATTCAATATTATCAGCACACTCAACATCCTTCATACTCACCACGAAACCGTGATTTTGCGAAGTTATTTCTCCAAGACCCGTCTCAATATTTTTAACAGGATGATTAATCCCACGATGACCGTTGTGCATTTTGTAAGTGGAAAGACCACTAGCAAGTGCTATCATTTGATGACCTAAACAAATCCCAAAAACAGGTAACTTAGTAGCAATCCCCTTGGCAACTTCTGCAACCACTTCTGGGGATGCAGCAGGGTCACCGGGTCCATTCGAATAAAATAATCCGTTCGGATTCCAAGCCAACATTTCTTCGGTAGAGGTATTGTAGGGAAAAACCTTGACAAGTGCTCCTCTATCAGTCATGCATTTTAAAATATTATTCTTAACACCTAGATCTAAAGCTGCAATACGATATTCGCTATCTGCAGGTCCAACTTCATATGCTTTCTTTATACTAACTAATGGAGCTAGAGCTAAACCTTCCATATTAGGACAACTCTTCAGCTCTTCCTTGAGCGTAGTGATATCGTGAATCTCGGTGGAGATAATTGCATTCATTGTGCCTGCATCGCGAATATGACGGACCAATGCGCGCGTATCAATATCCTTAATAGCAACTTTCTTTTCTTTTTCAAAATAACCATAAAGACTGTCCATCTTTCCTGAACGAGAGGCGAATTCACTGAAGTTCTTAGTAATCAATCCAGCAACTTGAATATTACTTGACTCCACTTCTTCTGAATTAACTCCATAATTTCCAATATGAGAGGTGGCCATTACCATTAATTGACCAAAGTATGAGGGATCTGTAAATATTTCTTGATACCCCGTCATCCCTGTATTGAAACAAATTTCGCCATACGTAGTTCCATCTAACCCTGTGGCACTGCCATAAAAAACCGTTCCGTCGGCTAACAGAAGGGTCGCTTTTTTTGTTGTATTCTCCATGGATAATAGTTTAAAAAAAGGGGGAATTCGGCCTAAGCCCAATTCCCCTTTAAATTAACCAACAATGACCTATTTGGCACATTTGTCTTTCATTATTCAGCAGATTCTTCCTTAGTTTCTTCTACCGTAACTTTTTCTGTAACCTCCTCAGCAGTAGGGGCTGGTTCTAGCTGTTCAACAGCAGGTTTCGCGCGACGGCTACGTCGAGTCGTTTTCTTCTTTTCTTCTTTTGTGTAGAGCTGATTAAAGTCCACTAATTCAACCATACACATCTCTGCATTGTCTCCTAATCGGTTTGCTGTCTTAATAATGCGTATGTACCCGCCTGGACGATCAGCAACCTTTGGACCTACTACTGTGAATAATTCAGTAACAGCAAGCTTGCTTCTCAATACTGCAAAGGCAGTTCTGCGATTATGGGTAGTATTCTCCTTTGAGCGAGTTATCAGGGGCTCAACGAACCTACGCAGCTCCTTAGCTTTTTGAACCGTGGTATTAATACGTTTATGCTCAATAAGAGAGCCAGCCATATTACTCAACATCGCTTTTCTATGCGCCGTCTTTCTGCCGAGATGATTATTTTTCTTACCGTGTCTCATCTTTATTCTTTATCAAGCTTGTATTTGGAAATATCCATTCCAAAGCTCAAGTTTTTACTATCAACTAATTCTTCTAATTCAGTAAGCGATTTCTTACCGAAATTGCGGAACTTCATCAAATCAGACTTAGAGTAAGTCACTAAATCACCTAATGTATCAACCTCTGCTGCCTTCAAACAATTCAAAGCACGTACACTTAAGTCCATGTCGTGAAGCCTAGTCTTAAGCAACTGACGCATATGTAATGCTTCTTCGTCATAACTTTCAGTTTCAGCACTTTCCTCATCCTCTAAACTTATGCGCTCATCACTAAATAACATAAAATGATGGATTAAGATTTTCGCAGCCTCAGTCAAAGCATCTTTTGGGAGAATCGATCCGTCTGTTTCAATCTCCATAATCAATTTTTCAAAATCTGTTTTCTGTTCAACACGATAATTTTCAATTGAATACTTTACATTTTTTATAGGAGTATAGATGCTATCAAGCGCGATTGTACCAAGCGGAGCGTCAACCTTTTTATTAACTTCTGCACCCACATAACCGCGACCTTTCTCTATTACAACCTCGAAAGAAAGATCAACACTGGTGTCCATATTACATATCACCAATTCAGGATTTAATACCTGGAAAGAGGTAATATGTGCAGCTAAATCACCGGCCAAGAGTTGCTCTTTACCACTAACTGAAATCTTAACAGTTTCACTATCTACTGTTTCAATTTGTTGCTTGAAACGGATTTGCTTCAAATTGAGCGCTATCTCTGTAACGTCTTCTACAACAGCTTCAATTGTGCTGAATTCGTGATTAATGCCGTCAATTCTAAAAGAAGTCAAAGCAAAGCCTTCAAGTCCTGATAATAAAACCCTACGAAGGGCATTACCAACTGTTAAGCCGTAACCCGGCTCAAGAGGTCTGAATTCAAACTGACCGTCTTTATCAGTTGATGCATTCATGATTACTTTGTCCGGCTTTTGGAAATTAAGAATAGCCATATTGAATGGGAATAAGATGTTATTATTTAGAGTATAATTCTACAATCAATTGCTCCTTGATATTTTCAGGAATAGCATCGCGAGAAGGTACACTGAGAAATGTTCCTTCCATTTTACTTTCATTCCATTCTATCCATGGATGATTGGTATTTTTTGAGGCCAAAGAGTCTCCGATAACTACTAATGACTTTGATTTTTCACGAACACCAATGACATCTCCTGGCTTCACGTTTATTGATGGAATGCTCGCTAATTCGCCATTTAAGGTAATGTGACGGTGTCCTACCAACTGCCTTGCGGCATCACGAGTCTTACCTAAACCTAAACGGAAAACAACATTATCTAATCGACTCTCACAGAGTTGCAATAAGACATCACCTGTTTTTCCTTTGCTTCGAGAAGCTTTGTCAAACATATTAGCGAACTGTCTTTCTAGGAGACCGTAAGTGTATTTTGCTTTCTGCTTTTCCTGCAATTGAATCGCATATTCACTTTTTTTACCTCGACGACGTGCATTCCCATGCTGTCCTGGGGCGTATTTACGTTTCTCAAAAGAGCTATCTGGTCCAAAGATTGGCTCACCCATTCGGCGTGCTATCTTTGATTTTGGTCCTCTATATCTTGCCATAATATTTTACTTCTACATTAATTAAACGCGACGCTTTTTGGGTGCACGGCAACCGTTATGCGGTGTTGGAGTAATATCAATAATTTCCACCACTTCAATACCGAGATTGTGTAATGAACGAATCGCGCTCTCACGACCATTTCCAGGGCCCTTCACGTACACTTTAACTTTTTTCAGACCAGCTTCCAATGCGACTCTACCGCAATCTTCGGCGGCAATTTGGGCAGCATAAGGGGTATTTTTCTTACTTCCGCGAAATCCCATCTTACCAGCAGAGGACCAAGAAATAACCTGTCCTTGTTGGTTCGTCAAAGAGATAATTATATTGTTGAATGAAGATCCGATGTGTGCTTCACCCATCGCTTCGACTCGAACTTTACGCTTCTTGGTCTGTTTTATTTGTTTCTTAGCCATAACTAATAACTATTATTTAGTTGCTTTTTTCTTATTTGCAACTGTTTTTCTCTTACCTTTTCTCGTGCGAGAATTATTCTTCGTACGCTGTCCTCGCAGTGGAAGACCCACACGATGACGGATACCACGATTACAACCAATATCCATCATACGCTTAATGTTTAATTGGATTTCTGAACGTAACTCACCCTCAACAATGTATTCATCAGAAATCAATCCTCTAATAGTTGTAAGTTGGTCATCAGTCCATTCTTGAACCTTTACATCTTCGCTAACCCCAGCTTTCGCCAAAATCTCTTGTGATCGACTCAGGCCGATACCATAAATGTATGTTAGCCCAACTACACCGCGCTTATTTCTAGGTAAATCTACCCCTGCAATCCTTGCCATAGTATTCTTTCTATAATATCAATTAACCCTGACGTTGCTTGAACTTTGGGTTCTTTTTGTTAATAACATACAAGCGTCCTTTACGACGGACGATTTTGCAGTCCGCACTGCGCTTTTTAACTGAAGCTCTTACTTTCATTTTATTAGTACCTATACGTTATACGAGCCTTTGATAAATCATAAGGGCTCATTTCTAATTTTACTTTATCTCCTGGTAATAATTTGATATAGTGCATTCTCATTTTTCCTGAGATATGCGCTGTAACAATATGACCATTTTCTAGCTCTACTCGAAACATGGCGTTTGACAAAGCTTCGGTTACTGTTCCATCTTGTTCTATTGCATTTTGCTTTGCCATATTAACTAAAGGTGCTAGTTTGTGTTCTTCCTCTCAATTTCCCAGACTTCATCAAACCATCGTAATGACGGTTCAACAGATAACTCTCAACTTGTTGAAGTGTATCTAAGATTACACCTACAGTAATCAACAAGGATGTACCTCCATAAAAGTAAGCCCATTGGGTATTTAACCCTATAACCATTGCTACCGCCGGCAATACAGCAATAAGAGCTAGAAGAAGTGAGCCTGGGAAAGTGATTCTACTTAAAACCGTATCCAAGAATTCAGCAGTTGGCGCGCCTGGTTTAATTCCCGGTACAAAACCTCCATTTCTTTTCAAGTCATCAGCTATGGAATTCGTGTTTACCTGAATTGCAGTGTAGAAATAAGTAAATATGATAATTAATAGCCCAAAAGTTAAATTATATCCAAACCCTTGAATATTACCAAAAACTGTAATTATCCAATTGATGCCATCGCCCTGTGCACCACTATATTGAAGAACAGTGATAGGGATGAACATAATCGCTTGAGCAAAAATAATAGGCATCACACCAGCGGCATTTACCTTCATGGGTAAATATTGACGCGCTGTGGAAGTTGTTAATCCTTTACCGGCAGCTGCAGCCTGTTTCGCATATTGGACTGGTATTTGTCGTACAGCTTGAGTTAATGCAATTGCAAACATCGTAATTACAAACAATGCAAATAATTCAATAATAAATGCAACCCACCCTGCACCTTGATTTACTTGAGAAAGCATCTCTTGAAAGAAAGCTTGAGGTAAAGTTGCAATTATACCAACCATAATCAGTAATGAAATACCATTACCAATTCCCTTATCTGTGATGCGTTCACCTAACCACATTGCGAAAATAGTACCAGTGGTAAGTGTTACCCAAGCCAAGAACCAGAATGTACCTGGATCCATAGTCAACACAACTCCCTGTGCACTAAGATTTGCCAAATAACTTGGAGCCTGAACCCCAGCAATTAAAATTGTCAAGTAACGTGTTATTTGATTCAACTTTCTACGTCCGCTTTCACCATCTTTCTGCATTTTCTGAACTGCAGGGACCGCCATACCCATCAATTGAATTATAATCGATGCGGAGATATATGGCATAATACCGAGAGCTAAAACAGAAGCTCTCGAAAAGGCTCCACCAGTAAAAGCGTTCAAAACACCTAAAAGACCTTCAGAAGTTTGTGCCTGAAGTTGGGTTAAACTGTCAGGATTAATACCGGGTAACAAAACCGTTGAACCAATTCTATAAATTAAGATTAGGCCAAGAGTAGTCAAGATTTTACCCTTCAACTCTTCGATACTCCAAATATTTTTTATGGTTTCTACGAAATTCTTCATTGCGATTTATAGAGTAGTTGCTGTACCGCCTTGCGCTTCAATGGCGGCTACTGCAGATTTACTGAAGGCATGAACAGTTATGTTTAACTTCTTCGTCAATACACCTCTTCCCAAAATTTTGACGAACTCTTTTTTTCCTACAAGACCGTTTTCCACAAGATCTTCGAAAGTAATCTTAGTTTTGAGTTTTTTCGCCTCTACTAAAGATTGTAAAGTGTCTAGGTTTAATCCTTTATATTCCGTACGATTCGGATTTGTGAAACCAAACTTAGGAACACGTCGTTGAAGTGGCATCTGACCACCTTCAAAACCAATTTTACGGCTGTAACCTGAACGCGACTGAGCTCCCTTGTGTCCTCGTGTAGAAGTACCTCCATGTCCAGAGCCTTCACCTCTTCCTACTCGCTTACGGCTGTGGGTTGCTCCTTTCGCAGGTTGAAGATTTGATAAATCCATTTCTCTCCTTTTATATTAAAGTTTTACTACATCTACTAAGTGAGATACTTTACGTACCATACCTAATACTTGCGAAGTGTCCTCCACTTCAACTGAAGCATTAATCTTACGCAAACCAAGTGCTTCCATTGTCGCTTTTTGACGACGCGAACGTCCAATTAAACTTCGCTTTTGGGTGATTTTAATTTTTGCCATGCTCATTTAGATTATCCGTTAAACACTTTGTCTAATGAAATACCTCTCGTCTTTGCTACATCCTGAGCACTTCGCATTTTTAATAATGCATCAAAAGTAGCTTTTACAACATTTTGCGGATTTGACGAACCTTTACTCTTAGCTAAAACATCATGTACACCAACACTTTCTAAAACAGCGCGCATTGCACCTCCAGCTATAACTCCAGTACCACTTGATGCAGGCCGTAAGAAAACACGGGAACCCGCAAATTTACCATTCTCTTCGTGTGGGATTGTGCTCTTTAGTAATGATATTCGATACAAATTTTTCTTTGCATCTTCCACCGCCTTAGCAATAGCTTCACTTACCTCTTTTGACTTCCCAGTTCCGTAACCAGCAGTACCGTTTTCATCTCCAACAACGACGATTGCAGAGAAACTAAATGTACGACCACCTTTATTTACTTTGGTGACACGATTTACCGCCACTAAGCGGTCAACTAATTCAATACCCGTAGGCTTAACTTTACGTGAGTTATTCATTTTACTCGACATTTAAAATTTTAAGCCGCCCTTACGTGCGCCTTCTGCAAGTTGTTTAACGCGACCGTGATATAAATATCCACCACGGTCAAAGCAAACTTCAGTAATTCCTTTTTTTATGGCAATCTTGGCCAATTCTTCACCAACCTGGAAACTTTTATCACTCTTCGTGCCAGTAATACCTTCGACCTCTTTACTCCTTGACGAAAATGACAATAATGTTTGTTGCTTTACATCATCAATCAATTGAGCATATATCTCTTTATTGCTTCTGAAAACTGACAATCGAGGCTTTGCAGCTGTACCTGTAACTACCTTGCGAATTCTTCTGCGAATGCGTAATCTCCTTTCTGATTTAGTTAATGCCATGTCCAAATATTATTTAGCTGCAGACTTACCTGCTTTTCTACGGATATGTTCACCTTGGAACTTGATACCTTTTCCTTTGTAAGGTTCTGGCTTACGTAATGAACGAATTTTTGCTGTTACAGAACCTAAAAGTTGCTTATCATGTGAAGTCAACTTAACTGTCGGAGCTTTACCCTTCTCCATGGTGGTTTCAATTTTTACCTCTTGTGGAATATTAATTAGAAAGTTATGAGAGTAACCCAAAGACAGATCTAATAATTGACCTTGGTTTGATGCTCGGTAACCTACTCCTATCAATTCTAAGGTATGACTAAATCCATCATTTACACCAATAATCATATTGTTGATTAATGCGCGGTATAAACCATGTTTTGCTCTATGTTCTTTTGAATCAGATGGACGCTCTAATCTTACAGTGCTATCCTCCAATTTTACGGTGATTCCGCTAGATACTTCTTGCGATAATTCACCTAATTTACCTTTTACAGTCACGCTTTCACCACTAATCGTAATTTCCACGCCTGCAGGCACGGCAATTGGTGCTTGGCCTATTCTAGACATAATCTTTCTTAATTAGCTTACAGTACATAGCAGCTCGCCCCCGATATTCTCTTTACGCGCTTGCTTGTCTGTCATTAATCCTTTTGACGTACTAACTAAAGCTATTCCAAGACCATTCTTTACACGAGGTAAATCAGCAGCACTACGATACTGACGTAAACCAGGCTTCGAGATACGCTTTATCTCTCGAATAGCGGGAACTTTTGTTAATCTATCATATTTCAAAGCAACCTTCAAAACATTCTGAGGTGCTTCTTCTACTACTTTAAAATCGTGAACATAACCTTGATCCTTAAGGATTCCAGCCATTGCTACTTTTGTCTTACTTGAGGGGACTTCTACCACACGTAATCCAGCACTTTGGCCGTTACGTATACGTGTTAAGAAATCTGCTATTGGATCTGTATACATAATTTCTAATTCTAAATTACCAGCTAGCTTTCTTGACCCCTGGGATTAAACCCTTATTTGCCATTTCACGAAATGAAACGCGCGAAAGACCAAACTGACGCATATAACCTCTTGGTCGTCCTGTCAATTTACAGCGGTTTCTCCCACGAACTGGAGATGCATTTTTAGGAAGCTTCTGCAGTCCTTCATAATCGCCTGCCGCTTTTAGAGATTGACGCTTAGCAGCGTACTTGGCTACTAATTTGGCGCGTTTAACTTCGCGAGCTTTCATTGATTCTTTAGCCATATTAATTACTTTTTAAATGGTAGACCAAATGCCATTAATAATGCCTTCGCTTCCTTATCCGTAGGAGCAGAGGTTACGAAAGTGATATCCATACCACCAATACGATTTACTTTATCAATATCTATTTCCGGGAAGATAATTTGCTCAGTAATACCGAAAGTATAATTTCCCCTACCGTCGAAGCCGGAGGCTTTAATACCTTGAAAATCTCTAATACGAGGTAATGAAGCGCTGACTAGACGATCAAGGAATTCATACATCTTATCTCCGCGCAGCGTAACACGGGCACCAATAGGCATTCCTTTACGTAACTTAAAATTACTAACATCTTTCTTTGACTTGGTTGACACCGCTTTTTGACCCGTAATTAAAGTCATTTCTGCGATTGCCTGCTCTACTAACTTTTTATCAGCAACTGCCGCACCAATTCCTTGGCTGACTACAATTTTTTCAAGCTTCGGTACCATCATTACGTTCTTGTAATTGAATTCTCCCTGCAAACTCGCAATGATTTCCTCTCTGTATTTTGTTTTGAATCTAGGTGTCATACTGTTTATGATAATACCTCACCGGATTTTTTAGCGTAACGTACAATGTTACCGTTATCATCAAATTTCCTACCCACACGAGTAGTTTCATTAGTAGAAGGGTCTATCAAAGTAACGTTTGAAATGTGAATTGGAGCTTCCATTTCAACAATGCCACCTTGGGGACTAGCAGCACTTGGTTTCTGATGTTTCTTTATCATGTTCACACCTTCTACAACTACGCGATTCATTTTAGGCATGACGCGCACAATTCGGCCAATAGAGCCTTTGCTCTCACCTGTCAGCACCTTAACTGTATCTCCCTTTTTAACTTTAAACTTTGCCATTTTTATGGTTATCTTAAGATTAAAGAACTTCGGGTGCTAATGAAACGATCTTCATGTATTGTTTGTCTCGCAATTCACGAGCGACGGGACCAAATACACGAGTACCTATCATTTCTCCACCTGTGTTCAGTAATACACATGCATTATCGTCAAAACGGATATACGAACCATCAGGACGACGTACTTCTTTTTTCACACGAACAACTACCGCAGTGCTAACTTGCCCCTTTTTCACTGTTCCTGCAGGAGTTGAATCTTTTACAGTAATAACGATTTTATCTCCTAAGCTTGCATATCTTCTTTTTGTACCTCCCAATACACGAATCACCAAAACTTCTTTGGCACCGGTATTATCTGCTACTTTTAATCTTGATTCTGTTTGTACCATGATTACTTCGCTCTTTCTATAACTTCGATCACTCTCCAATTTTTCGACTTCGAAAGCGGTCGTGTTTCCATAATTCTTACTTTATCGCCTGCATTGCAATCATTAGATTCGTCATGGGCATGGAATTTACTTGTAAATTTTACGAATTTGCCGTATTTGGGATGTTTTACTTTACGCTCGACCTTCACTACAACAGACTTATTCATTTTGTTGCTAGATACCACGCCGATACGCTCTTTGCGTAAGTTTCTTGTATTCTCCATAATACTTATTCTTCTGTTGAGCGCAAGCTCAATTGAGTGCTCAAACGAGCCATTGTTTTTCTAACCTCACGAATCTTCAATGGATTCTCTAGAGGACTCAACGCATGAGTCAACTTCAAATTCATATAGTTCGACTTTTCCTCTAAAAGACGTTCTGCCAATTCTGCAGTTGTCAATTCTTTTATCTCATTGTAGTCCATGACTCTATTCTTATATGTCTTGTAAGTCTCTACGTATAACAAACTTGGTACGAACCGGAAGTTTCTGAGCCGCAAGGCGCAAAGCTTCTTGAGCCACTTCTATTGGAATCCCATCCATTTCAAACAAGATACGTCCAGGCTTTACAACCGCAGCATAATACTCTACTCCACCTTTTCCTTTACCCATACGAACTTCTAAGGGTTTTTTGGTAACTGGTTTGTCTGGAAAAATTCGTATCCACATTTGACCTTCACGCTTCATATAGCGTGTTGCCGCAACACGAGCTGCCTCAATTTGACGCGCAGTAATCCACTTCGCATCCAAAGACTTTAATCCAAATGATCCATACGTCAATTGTGTACCACGCTGAGCGTTACCCTTCATTCGTCCTTTAAAGACCTTTCTGTGCTTTGTGCGTTTTGGCTGTAACATCTCTAAATATTATTTGCGGTTGTTTCGTTTTCCACGACTTCGTCCACCTCCTGATTTTGTAGAACCTAACTGATTACTTAAATCACGTTTACCATAGACTTCACCTTTCATAATCCAAACCTTAATTCCAAGGCGACCATAAGTTGTATGGGCCTCACTAAGATGATAATCAATATCTGCACGAAACGTACTCAATGGTGTACGTCCATCCTTATACATTTCGGAGCGAGCCATTTCTGCCCCATTCACACGACCTGCAATTAATACTTTAATACCCTCTGCACCCATGCGCATTGATGCACTAATAGCCATTTTAATTGCACGCCGATGACTAACACGACCCTCAATTTGACGAGCAATTGAATCAGCAACTAGTTTGGCGTCCAATTCAGGGCGCTTTATCTCGTAGATGTTAATTTGAACTTCCTTGCTGGTCAATTTCTTTAGCTCTTCTTTAAGCTTGTCTACTTCCTGACCGCCTTTACCAATAATCACTCCTGGGCGAGCAGTTGTGATCGTTACGGTAACTAAACGTAGTGTTCGTTCAATAATTATTCTGCTTATACTAGCTTTGGTTAAACGAGCGTACAAATAGTTTCTAATCTTGGCATCCTCAGCGATTTTCTCGCCATAATCACGACCACCGTACCATTGACTATCCCAGCCACGTATAATTCCAAGTCTATTACCAATAGGGTTGGTTTTTTGTCCCATCTTTCCCTTATTAAGATTTTTTATTAGCTATAATTAGCGTAACATGGTTACTACGCTTACGAATACGGTGAGCTCTTCCTTGAGGAGCTGCTTGTATACGCTTTAGCATTCTACCGCTATCAACACTGATTTCTTTAACTACCAACCCCGCGTTCTCTATATCGGCACCTTCGTTCTTGCTTTGCCAGTTAGCTATTGCGCTTATTAGCAGCTTTTCTAGACGAATAGAGGCCTCTTTTGGGCTGTATTTCAAGATGGCTAATGCCTTCTCTACCTCAACACCACGAATTTGATCTGCAACTAGTCTCATCTTTCGTGGAGAAGTAGGACAATCATTTAGCTTTGCTATCGCAATCGCCTTTTTCGCTTTTTTAAGCGCTTCAGCTGCTTGTCTTTTTCTAGCTCCCATCTTTATTATTTCTTGTTTTTACCGTGACCGCGGAAGTTACGCGTCGGTGAAAATTCACCCAGTTTATGACCTACCATGTTTTCAGTTACATAGACTGGTACAAACGTTTTTCCATTGTGAACACCTATGGTCTGACCAACAAAATCCGGAGAAATCATTGATGCTCTTGACCACGTCTTAATAACTGTGTTCTTTCCACTTTCCACATTGGCTAGAACTTTCTTCTCTAATTTGTAATGGATGTAAGGTCCTTTTTTAAGTGAACGTGCCATATACTGTCAGATTATTTCTTTCTACGTTCGATGATATACTTATTCGTAGCTTTTTTAGGCGTACGAGTCTTATATCCCTTCGCAGGAATTCCGTTACGTGATCGAGGATGTCCACCAGACGCACGACCTTCACCACCACCCATTGGGTGATCAACAGGATTCATTACAACACCACGAACTCGTGGACGACGACCCTGCCATCTACTACGACCCGCTTTACCACTTACCTGTAGCATGTGTTCAGAGTTACTCACTGAACCAATGGTGGCCATACATGAAGTTAAAATCATGCGCGTCTCTCCAGAAGGCAACTTGATAATTGCGTATTTACCTTCCCTTGCAACCAACTGAGCAAATGTGCCAGCTGAACGAGCAATAATTGCGCCTTGGCTTGGGCGCATTTCAATATTAGATATAATAGTACCTAAGGGTATATCCTTTAAAAATAGAGCATTACCTACTTCTGGAGATGCATCAACGCCACTCATCAAAGTATCTCCAACTGAAATGCCACTTACAGCAATTGAATAACGCTTCTCACCGTCAGCATAAACAAGCAGCATGAGATATGCCGAACGTAATGGATCGTATTCAATAGCTTTAACAGTGGCCGGAACGCCAACTTTGTCGCGCTTAAAATCGACTGAACGTACTTTTTGCTTGTGACCACCACCAACATAACGCATGGTCATACGTCCTTGATTATTGCGGCCACCACTCTTAGATTTACCTTTTATAAGGCTTTTCTGCGGTTTCACTGCCGTAACTTGCTCAAAGTCGTTGACCACGCGAAATCGCTGTCCAGGAGTAATTGGTTTTAATTTTTTTACACCCATTGGATTTAAATATTACCGTACAAGTCAATTGATTCACCGCTCACTACCTTCACTAGTGCTTTTTTATAGGCCGACTTCCTGCCACGAACCAAACCTGATTTTGTATATTTAGTCTGAAACTTAGCAGCGACAATTGACGTACGAACGGTTTCCACCTTAACACCATAGAAATCTTCTACGGCTCTTTTTATTTCGACTTTATTGGCAGAACGAGCAACCTCAAAGGCGTACACATTTAAGTCTTCGCTTTGCGCAGTTGCCTTTTCCGTAATGATTGGTTTAATCAAAATACTCATAGCCTTTTTAGCTTAAAATTGCTGTTACTTTTTCAATTGCACTCTCTGAAATGACCAATTCTGACGCATTCATTATATCATAAGTGCTTAATTCTGAACAGTTTACAACCTTTACTCCTATTAAATTGCGGGAGGACAAATATACATTTTTATCGTAATCCGCCACTACAAACAGGGACTTTTTATCTCCTAGCCCTAGTGAATCCATTACAGAAAGAAAATTTTTTGTTTTTGGCGCATCGAAGGTAAAGTTCTCAATTACAGTAAGAGCTTTATTTTTCGCCTTCATCGAAAGAGCTGATCTACGGGCGAGTTGCTTAACCTTTTTATTCAATTTGAACCCATAGTTGCGGGGACGAGGACCGAACACAGTGCCACCACCGCGCTGAATAGGCGAACGCATGGAGCCAGCACGGGCCCCACCAGTCCCTTTCTGTTTGTGATGCTTTTTCGTTGTACGATTTACTTCGCCTCTTTCTTTTGCCTTGTGCGTACCTTGGCGCGCATTTGCCAAGAATTGTTTTACATCTAAATAAATGCTATGATTGTTCGGTTCTATTCCGAAAACGGAAGGGTTTATCCTAACGCTCTTACCGGTTTGTTTACCATTAATATTTACTACCTTAAATTCCATCACTTCTCTATAATTACAGTTGAATTCTTAGCTCCTGGAACGGAACCCTTAACCACTAGAAGGTTTTTATCGGCATCTACCTTCAAAACTTGAAGGTTTTGAACTTTCGCACGCTTACCACCCATACGACCCGCCATTCGCATACCCTTGAATACGCGTGATGGGTCCGAACCGGCGCCGATTGAACCTGGAGCACGAAGACGATTGTGCTGACCATGCGTAGCTTGGCCCACACCAGCAAAACCGTGTCGTTTAACCACACCTTGAAATCCCTTACCTTTCGAGGTACCTACAACATCAACGTAAGTGCCTTCTTCAAATAATTCCACAGTAACCACTTGACCGAGCTGCAATTCCTCTTCGAAGTCAGAGAATTCTACTAACTTTTTCTTAGCAGAAGTATTAGCTTTTTGTACATGACCTTTCAATGCTTTTGAGGTATTCTTATTCTTTGCCTCTCCCCAACCTAGTTGGATTGCATTATAACCATCGACATCTTCAGTTTTCACCTGGGTAACGGTACATGGACCGACTTCAAGAACAGTACAAGGCAAGTTTTTACCTTCAGGGCTAAAAATGCTGGTCATTCCGACTTTTTTACCAATTAATCCTGGCATGCTTTCTGGAATTTAAGTTAAGTCTTCTATTAGACTTTGATTTCTACTTCAACACCACTTGGCAACTCTAATTTCATCAAGGCATCAATAGTCTTTGATGAAGAAGAGTAAATATCCAGCAAGCGCTTATAATTGCTCAGCTGAAATTGCTCTCGTGATTTCTTATTTACGTGTGGTGAGCGGAGCACCGTATAAATACGCTTATTCGTTGGTAATGGAATCGGACCATTGACAACAGCTCCAGTACTCTTAACAGTCTTCACAATCTTTTCAGCGGATTTGTCCACTAAGTTGTGATCGTAAGACTTAAGCTTGATGCGAATTTTTTGACTCATTTGTAGTCTATTGTTAAGCTTTTGATTCTTCTATTACTTTTTCCGAGATATTTGACGGCGTTTCTGCATAGTGCGCAAACTCCATTGACGACGCAGCGCGACCGGAACTCAGCGTACGAAGTGTTGTAACGTATCCAAACATCTCAGATAATGGTACATCTGCCTTAATCACTTTAGCATTATTGCGGTCAGACATATCATTTACTTGACCACGGCGACGATTCAAATCACCAACTATGTCACCCATATATTCTTCTGGTGTAACCACTTCAAGTTTCATGATTGGCTCCATGATTACTGGAGAAGCCTTTTTTGCACTTTCCTTAAACCCGATTTTTGCTGCTAATTCAAAGGACAATTGGTCCGAATCCACAGGGTGGAACGAACCGTCTTTTAAAACTACCTTGAATGAATCAACACAGAACCCTGCTAAAGGACCATTTATCATAGCAGATTTAAAGCCACTTTCTACGGAAGGGATAAATTCTCTAGGAACATTACCACCCTTTACCTCATTAACAAACTGAAGGCCTTCTCCTTCAAAATCCGCATCCACTGGTGAGATTTCAAAAATGATGTCAGCAAATTTACCGCGACCACCAGTCTGCTTCTTGTATACTTCTCTGTGACTTGTAGTCCCTTTTAATGCTTCCTTGTATTCCACTTGCGGTTCACCTACATTTACCTCAACCTTGAACTCGCGTTTCATACGATCAATTAAAATATCTAAATGAAGTTCACCCATACCGGAGATAATCGTTTGACCCGAAGCTTCGTCAGTTTGAACTCGGAACGTCGGGTCTTCTTCAGATAATTTGGCAAGGGCCGTACCCATTTTATCTACATCAGCTTTTGATTTTGGCTCAACTGCAATTCCAATAACTGGCTCGGGGAAAGTCATACTCTCAAGAACTATAGGCGCCTTTTCGTCACAAAGCGTATCTCCAGTTCTAATATCCTTAAATCCTACCCCGGCACCAATGTCACCGGCAGTAATTTGATCTATTGGTTGCTGCTTATTTGAGTGCATTTGAAAGATGCGAGAAATACGCTCTTTTTTGTTTGAGCGTGTATTCTTCACATATGATCCTGCGTCCAGCGCCCCTGAGTAAACTCTAAAGAAACATAAACGACCTACAAAAGGGTCCGTAGCAATCTTGAAGGCTAACGCTGAAAATGGCTCTTCAACCGAAGGCTTACGAGAATCTGCATCGCCCGTATTAGGATTTGTTCCTTCTATCGCTTCAACATCCAAAGGGGATGGTAAATAACGCATAACTGCATCTAACATTGCTTGTACTCCCTTATTCTTGAATGCAGAACCACACATCATAGGTATGATACTCATATCTATAGTCGCTGCACGAAGAGCAGCAATAATTTCATCTTCGGTAATGCTGTCTTCATCTTCGAAGAATTTCTCCATTAGTGTTTCATCGTATTCAGCGACAGCCTCTATAAGCTCAGCACGCTTTTCGTCAACTATAGTTATTAATTCGGATGGGATATCAATTTCTTCATAGGTCATACCCATGTCATCCTCATTCCAAACAATAGCTTTCTTGCTAATTAAATCAACAACACCTTTAAAATCTGCTTCGTCACCAATTGGCACTTGAAGAGCGACAGGATTTCCACCCAACATCTCTTTTACTTGTCGACAAACATTGAAAAAGTCTGAACCTTGACGATCCATTTTGTTAACAAAACCTAATCGAGGTACGCGATATTTATCCGCTTGGCGCCATACTGTTTCAGATTGTGGCTCTACGCCGTCAACAGCTGAGAACAACGCTACAACACCATCCAAAACTCTTAATGAGCGCTCTACCTCTACCGTAAAATCAACGTGCCCAGGAGTATCAATGATATTGATTGCATATGCTTTATCTGCATATCGCCATTCACAATGAGTAGCCGCGGATGTTATCGTAATACCGCGCTCTTGCTCCTGCTCCATCCAATCCATGGTAGCAGCACCGTCATGAACCTCACCTATCTTATGACTAACACCAGTGTAGTAAAGAATACGTTCCGTTGTGGTTGTCTTTCCTGCATCAATGTGTGCAGCAATGCCAATATTCCGGGTGTACGTTAAGTCTCTATTTCCTTTTGCCATAATTTATTCTAATTAGAATCTAAAGTGAGAAAACGCTTTATTTGCCTCCGCCATTCGGTGTACCTCCGTACGCTTTTTGACTGCCGCTCCCTCTTCCTTCGAAGCAGCAATAATTTCGGCAGCTAACTTTTGAGACATTGAACGTTCGTTCCGACCTCTAGCATAAGTTATCATCCATTTCATTCCAAGAGTAATCTTGCGATCTGGACGCACCTGCATTGGGATTTGGAAATTTGCTCCACCAACACGACGTGAGCGAACCTCGACGTGCGGCATCACATTATTCAAGGCTTCCTTCCATACTTCAAGTCCATTATTTTCTGTTTTTTCAGAAACAATATCAATGGCATCATAGAAAATATTAAATGCAATTGACTTCTTACCGTCTAACATTAAATTATTTACAAAACGCGTGACTAGCGTATCGTTGAATCTGGGATCCGGAAGCAGCGGGCGTTTTTTAGCTCTGGCTTTTCTCATAAGTTCTTAATCTAGAAGTAGTTTATTTCTTAGGTTTCTTGGCCCCATATTTTGAACGACGTTGGGTTCTTCCATCTACACCTGCAGTATCAAGAGCTCCACGAACAATGTGGTAACGAACCCCTGGAAGATCTTTTACACGACCGCCACGGACAAGAACAATACTGTGTTCTTGAAGGTTGTGACCTTCACCTCCTATGTAGGCATTTACTTCATTTCCATTTGATAGACGCACCCTTGCCACTTTACGCATTGCCGAATTTGGTTTTTTCGGCGTAGTTGTGTAGACACGAGTACATACACCCCTACGTTGAGGGCAGGAATCCAGCGCAGCAGATTTACTCTTTTGTCTGATCTGTTTGCGACCTTTTCTTACAAGCTGTTGAATCGTTGGCATACGTACCTTTTGATTTCTAGTTTATTCCAATAATTTTTTACCCATTTTTTAGGGATTGCAAATGTAGTGATATTATCTCCATAACCAAATGCCTTGGTAGTAAAAAAAATTCGCTCGTTGTGAAATAGTAAAATTGGTATTGGAAAGAGATAATAAATCTCGAACAAGATAGTATTCGATAAACTTGTTTCTAAGAATGGATAAAAGTACATTTGATAACTCTTGTTTAGTGAATTATTCAACGACAAATCTTTGACACATTTTCTCAATCAATTAAACGATGCTCAGCGCGAAGCAGCAGAGCAAACAGAAGGCCCCGTTATGGTTATTGCAGGCGCAGGGTCTGGGAAAACACGTGTACTAACTTACCGCATAGCCTATCTCTTAAAAAAGGGAGTGGACGCGTTTAATATACTCTCACTAACATTTACCAACAAGGCAGCCCGAGAGATGAAAGTGCGCATTGGAAAATTGGTTGGAGAAACAGAGGCAAAAAACATATGGGCAGGCACATTCCATAGTGTCTTTGCTAGAATACTCAGGATTGAAGCAAGCAAGTTGGGCTACCCAACTAATTTTACTATATATGATGCCGACGACAGTAAAAAAGTCGTTGCAAATATTATCAAAGAAAAAAATCTTGACAAGGATATTTATAAGGCGAAATTTATAATCAATCGCATTTCGTCCTTAAAAAACAACTTGATAACGCCTAAAGCGTATTTCCAAAACAGCGAATTACAAGCTCAAGACAGCACGGCAAAAATTCCGATGTTCGGAGAGATTTATCAAGCATATACAGAGCGATGTTTTCGGGCTGGGTGTATGGATTTTGACGACCTTTTACTAAAGACAAATGAATTGATGTATACCTTTCCGGATGTCTTATCTAAATATCAGAATAGATTCAGGTATATCTCGGTTGATGAGTACCAAGACACCAATCATAGCCAATATCTTATTGTTAAGGCATTAGCAGCAAAATTTGAAAACATCTGCATTGTTGGTGACGATGCACAATCCATTTATGCATTCCGAGGTGCGAATATTCGCAACATTCTTAATTTTCAGAAGGATTACCCGGAGACAAAACTATTTAAACTGGAACAGAACTATAGATCAACTAATAATATTGTTCAGGCAGCAAATAGCATTATTAAAAAAAATAAAGATCAGATTCATAAGAATGTTTGGACTCAAAATAGCGGAGGAGAAAAAGTAATAGTTCATAAAAGTATTTCAGATACAGACGAAGGTAACTACGTCGCAACCAATGTTTGGAAGACCTGCATGAATGAAAATGCAAAGCATGATGATTTTTGCGTTTTATACAGAACGAATGCGCAAAGTCGTAGTTTTGAAGATGCTTTACGAAAAAAAAATATTCCTTATCGGATTTATGGTGGACTCAGCTTTTATCAACGTAAAGAGATTAAAGATATATTGGCCTATCTAAGGCTTATCATTAACCCTAAAGATGAAGAGGCATTTAGAAGAGTAATCAACTATCCGGCACGAGGCATTGGTTCGACTACGCTTGCTAAACTGGTCTTAACAGCAGAAAAAGAAAACTGCTCTCTATGGGAAGTATGCGAGCGTATACAGCTCACGGAATGTGGCATAAATAAACCAACCGTTAAGAAAATTAGCGACTTCTCTACTCTAATAAACTCATTTAAAATTTTGTCCAAGCAGCAAGACGCTTTTGATTTGGTTGCGCACGTGGCAAAAAGCGTGGGACTCATTAAAGTTTTGGGGGAGGATAAAACACCAGAAGGAGTAACTCGTTATGAAAATGTCCAAGAATTACTGAATGGAATGAAGGATTTTACCGAGCAACAAAAAGAACTTGCGGAAGGCGATCCTTCTCTTGCCAATTATATATCAGACATTGCATTGTTAACCGATAGAGACAATGAATTAAACGACGGAACACCAAAAGTGAGTATGATGACTATTCATCTCGCAAAAGGGTTAGAATTTCCGTACGTATACATTGTTGGGCTCGAAGAGAACCTTTTTCCAAGCATCATGAGTAGTGGAAGCAGAAGTGAGCTTGAGGAAGAACGAAGACTTTTTTATGTTGCTCTTACAAGAGCCAAGAAACGCGCTCATTTAACCTATGCTCACACAAGGTACAGATGGGGAAAATTAATTGACTGCGAACCTTCACGGTTCATTGATGAAATAGATGACGTCTATCTAGACATTCAAATTCCTGAATTTTACCCCACGAGTTTTAGTTCCTCTACCTTAAATAGTGCTTTTGGGGTATTTAATGAGAAAAATGAAAGCAGAACAGATTATCAGGTCAAAAATAAAAACTGGAGCAAGCCGTCTTCCTCAGAAAAAAGAGGGAATAAAATTGATCGCTTTACCAATGCGGCAAAAAACCCTAAATTGAAAACTGAAATATTGACACAGGTCAATAATGCAGGGGCTGGAATTAGCAGCGGAGACTTTTTGAAAGCCAATGAACTACATGAAGGGAAAAGAATAGTGCACGGGCGATTTGGCCTTGGAACAGTTGTTCGATTGGAGGGTGAGGGTGCAGATACCAAAGCAATCATCAACTTTGACAATGCGGGTGAAAAAAGATTGTTATTAAAATTCGCCAAGGTCAGTGCTGCATAAATAAAGATTTAATTTATTCGAAATATGGAATATAATACGGATAGAACTCAACTGAAAATACCTGAATATGGACGCAATGTCCAACGCATGGTGGACTACTGTTTAACCATTGAGGACAAAGAGCACCGAAGTAAAGTTGCCCAAAGTATTATCGATGTTATTGGAAATTTAAATCCGGCTATTAGAGATGCCCAAGATTATTCCCATAAACTATGGGATCATCTCTTTATAATGTCAGATTTTAAATTAGATGTTGACAGTCCTTATCCTATTCCAACTGCTGAAAGCTTTGTTGGTTTGCCGGATGAGGTACCATATCCCGATAAATCGAGGAGATTCCGTCATTACGGATCGGTGGTAAAAAGTATGATTGCTCATGCCTTAAAGATGGAGCAAGGTGAAGAAAAAGATGCTTTGGTTTATGGCATTGCTTATGCCATGAAACGCAATTATCTGAAATACAATAAAGATACAGTTAGCGACCAAACAATTCTAGGGGATTTATTACAAATGTCTGAGGGGAAACTCAAATTAGGCGAGTTTGATTTACCTAGCGAAAAATCCTTTGGCATAACACAAAGCGAGCGCAAACAGAACCAAAATAATCGTAAGAAGAAAAAGAAAAGGAGATATTAATCCATGGGAACATTCAAGATTACTGGAGGCAAGAAACTTAATGGAACTATAACGCCTCAAGGTGCCAAAAATGAAACCTTACAAATTCTTTGCGCAGTCTTATTGACACCTGAGGAAGTACAGATTACTAATATCCCTGATATTGTTGATGTTAACAAGCTAATTGATTTACTTGGCGATCTTGGTGTATATGTCAAAAAGAACGGTCATGGAGATTACACTTTTAAAGCTGAAAATGTAAATCTTGACTATCTCACCTCAGATACTTTCAAGCGAAAAGGGGCTAGCCTTAGAGGATCGATTATGATTGTAGGCCCGCTTTTGGCTAGATTTGGTAAAGCGTTTATACCCAAGCCCGGCGGTGATAAAATAGGTCGTCGTCGCTTAGACACTCACTTTCTTGGCTTCCAAAAGTTAGGTGCAAAATTCAATTATAATAGCAAAGATTCATTTTACAGCGTAGACGCCTCTGAACTAAGAGGAACCTACATGCTTTTGGATGAAGCTTCTGTAACCGGAACCGCAAATGTTCTAATGACCGCGGTGATGTCAAAAGGAAAAACAACCATTTACAACGCAGCATGTGAACCTTACTTACAGCAATTGTGCAAAATGCTAGTAAGAATGGGAGCTAAAATAGAAGGTATTGGATCCAACATGCTCCATATTGAAGGTGTTAATGAATTGGGTGGAACAGACCACCGAATTCTACCTGATATGATAGAAATAGGCTCATGGATTGGCCTCGCTGCAATGACTGGTTCTCAAATAACCATAAAGGATGTAAGCTACCCAGATTTAGGGATAATCCCATCGGTGTTCCGACGACTAGGCATCTACACCGAATTACAAGGCGATGATTTACATATACCCTCCCAAGAGCATTATGAAATAGAAAGCTTCATTGACGGGTCAATCATGACCATAGCAGATTCACCTTGGCCAGGTTTTACACCTGATCTTTTAAGTATTATATTGGTTACGGCTACCCAAGCAAGGGGATCGGTTCTAATTCATCAAAAGATGTTTGAATCGCGCCTCTTTTTCACAGATAAGCTCATTGATATGGGTGCACAGATTATACTGTGTGACCCTCATCGTGCAACCGTTATTGGTCTTGATAAGCAAACTCCCTTGCGCGCTACCACTATGACTTCTCCCGATATTAGAGCGGGAATAAGCTTGCTTATCGCTGCACTGAGTGCAGAAGGAAGTTCTACTATTCATAACATCAATCAAATAGATCGAGGTTATGAAAATATTGACGGTAGACTAAAGGCCCTAGGTGCGGAAATTGTCAGACTATAATAACTATTACTACAACGCTTATGAAAAAGTTTACACTAATTATAGGAAGTGTCTCATTAATTTTCACCTCAATCTTATTGACCTCTTCACAAAGTGAATATTCTAATGCCATTTTCTTAGGCAATGGTCAAATTGCAAGTTTAAGCATAGGTGATAAAGCACCAGAAATACAGATGCGTGACCCTCAAGGTAATATTCGAAAACTATCTGATTTAAAAGGCAAAGTGGTTTTAATAGATTTTTGGGCATCTTGGTGCCGTCCATGTCGAATGGAAAACCCAAATGTTGTGAGAAACTACAACCAATATAAAGATGCTCCCTTTAAAAATGGAGATGGCTTTGAGGTATTTTCGGTAAGTTTAGATCAAAGTAAGGTTGCATGGCAAAAAGGAATTATTCAAGACAAATTAACATGGGAAAATCATGTTAGCGACTTACAATCGTGGCGAAATGCAGCAGCGCAAAAGTATAATGTCCATTCTATTCCTGCTACATTTTTAATTGATGGAGAAGGAATAATTATCAAAAAGAATTTAAGAGGTAAAGCTCTAGAAAACACGCTAGCTTCTCTCAAAAAATAAATATTCCTTGATTCCTAAATAAATAACTGGCGCCGGAACAATCTAGACGTCTTTTATATCTAATTTTGGACCTCGCTGACACGTTGTCAGCGGAATAAGAGATGGCGAACAATTTGCACTAAGAGAGGTATTTATAGCCTTAAATTCTAAACAAATGTCAGAAAAAAAAGCTACTTCTAACGAAAAATTACAGGAAGAAAAAAACGAAAATCAAAATCCTGAAACTACCGAAAAGACCAGTATTGAAAAGGATCCTGTGGTTAAACTTGAGGAAGAGGTTAAAGACCTAAAAGATCAAAATTTGCGCTTATATGCGGAATTCGAAAACTTCCGTCGTAGAACCGCTAAAGAAAGATTAGTCCTTATGGAAAGTGCGAATGAAGACACTTTAACAGCGCTTCTGCCAATTCTTGACGATTTTGAAAGAGCATTGAAGAACACGAAAGAGACGAAGGGAAATACCGCAGTTTTGGAAGGGCTCAAACTAATCCAAAACAAGCTTATAGAAACGCTCAAAGGCAAAGGTTTAAATGTAATGGAAAGTGCCATAGGAAGAGAATTTGATGTAGAAGAAATGGAAGCGATAACCCAAATTGCAGCTCCCAGTCCTGAGATGGCCGGTAAAATAATTGATGAAGTGGAAAAAGGATACAAAATTGGCGAAAGGGTGATTCGGTATGCTAAGGTTGTAGTTGGTAAAGAAGCATAATATGGCGAAACGCGATTATTACGATGTTCTGGGGGTCAATAAAAACTCCAGTCAAGATGAAATTAAAAAGGCGTATCGGAAAGTTGCGTTGAAAAATCATCCGGATAGGAATCCAGACGACAAAGAAGCAGAAAATAAATTCAAAGAGGCTGCTGAAGCATACGACGTCTTGGGTAACGAGGAAAAACGGCGAAAATATGATCAATTTGGCCACCAAGCTTTTGGTGCTGGCGGTGGAGGATTCCATGGAAACGTGAACGACATCTTTGACATGTTTGGAGACATTTTTGGCGGAGGTGGTGGCTTCGGCGGTTTTGGCAGTGGAGGTGCGCGGCATCGCCAAACAAAAGGCTCTAATCTCCGAATAAAAGTGAAATTAACGCTTGATGAAATTGCAGACGGTGTAGAAAAAAAAATAAAGATACGTCGTGCGAAAATTGCTCAAGGTGTGACCTTTAAAACCTGCCCAACCTGTAACGGTGCAGGCCAAGTACAACAGGTAACCAATACTATTTTAGGACAAATGCGTACTGCTGTTACATGTTCTACCTGCAATGGTACCGGAAAAATCGTAGACCAAAAGCCTAGTGGAGTCGGATCTGATGGGCTAGAGCGAAAAGAAGAAGTGGTTGCAGTTAAAATTCCTGGTGGAGTTCAAGACGGCATGCAATTACGGGTTGGCGGCAAAGGGAACGAGGCACTCGGTGGTATAGCAGGAGATCTCATTGTATTAATAGAAGAAATACCCCACGATTCGTTAACGAGGGACGGAGAAAACCTACACTATGAATTAACACTGAGTTTTCCAGATGCTTCATTAGGTACAAGTATAGAAATTCCTACAGTAAATGGAACAGTAAAAATCAATATTGATAAAGGAACACAGCCAGGTCGAATTCTTCGTTTAAAGAATAAAGGCTTGCCGAGTGTTGAAGGATACGGCCGCGGAGACCAATTGATTCACATTAATGTTTGGGTGCCGAAGAATTTGAGTAATGATGAAAAGAATGTCCTAGAAGGTTGGAAAGAAAGTAAAAACTTTAAACCAAATCCTAGTAAATCAGACATAGGATTCTTTGAACGCGTTAAAGAAATGTTCTCGTAACTTTTGAAATCACTAACTTCCAACTCCTGTCATTTAAGACGGGAGTTTTATTTCCTAGTGCAACCTAACTCGTTCAGTAGCCCAGTCGAAACCTAAAATATATGATAAGAGCAAAAGATGTCTGTAAGCTATATGGTAACAAAATAGCATTGGCCAACATCAACTTAAATATTCCTTCAGGAAGCATTTATGGACTGCTTGGTCCCAATGGAGCTGGCAAAACTTCCTTTATCAGAATAATGAATCAAATAACTGCTCCGGATAGCGGAGTAGTCTTCTTTGACAACGAACCATTAAAACCAACTGATATTAGGCGATTTGGTTATTTACCCGAAGAACGCGGTTTATACAAGAAA
This sequence comes from uncultured Cryomorphaceae bacterium, assembly GCA_902614915.1. Lineage (GTDB taxonomy): Bacteria > Bacteroidota > Bacteroidia > Flavobacteriales > Schleiferiaceae > UBA10364. The sequence continues at coordinate 20,342 of CACMMX010000011.1, read as the reverse complement.
ATGAAGGTTGGAGAGCAAGTTTTGTATTTAGCAAAGCTCAAAGGTTTGAGTAGTTCTAAAGCTAAATCTCGAGCTAAAAAATGGTTTGTTCGGCTCGAAATGGAAGACTTATGGGAAAAGAAAGTAGAGGACTTGAGTAAAGGAATGGCACAAAAAGTGCAATTCGTCACTACCGTCCTTCATAAGCCTGCCGTGTTGATTTTTGACGAACCTTTCACTGGATTTGATCCAATAAACGCGAATTTGATCAAGAACGAAATAAAACGATTAAATCAAGAAGGAGCTACGATTATTTTCTCTACGCACCGAATGGAAAGTGTGGAAGAAATATGTGATCATATCTGTCTAATAAATAACGGTGAGGTAATGGTTCAAGGCCATTTGTTGGATATTCGTAAGCACTATATGAATGGTACTTACTCCTTCACCACAAAAGAGGAACAAACTTTTTCAGGAATGGATGTATTGCATAGAAACTTTCTTCATACTGGACATTCAGCAACAATCAATAGCGTAACCTATCCATGTAATTTAATTCAAAAATTAGCGAAAGAAAATCAATTGCTTGGTTTTGAAGAGGTACTTCCTAGAGTGAGCGATATATTTATTGATATCGTGCATAACGGACCTAAACCTATGGACTCATGAAAAGTCCTATCCTGCTAATTATTCAACGTGAATTTATTACTCGCGTACAAAAAAAAACATTTTTATTAATGACTTTATTGGCACCCCTGCTTCTCGCGGCGGTAATGATAGTTCCGGGATTACTTGCTTCGATGCCGGAGGATGATAAGAGTATAATTGTTTTAGATGAACCCTCAATTTTAGTTCCCGAAGATGGAAATTCTCAATTTTCATTAGAATACTTGAACCCAAATGAGTTTGATTTGGAGAAAGGGAAAACATTTTTAAGTGAATCGGATAAAGATGCCCTGCTCTATTTACCCTCTGGCAATGGTTGGGACCCTGATTTTATTAAAAATAATATTCTTCTTTTTGGAAAGGAAGACATAGGAATTGATCTCCAACGATTTATAGAGCGTCAGGTAGAAGAAAAAATAAATTACCAAAAACTCATTCTCCAAGGTGTGGACCCTGAGGTAGTTGAACAAACTAAGACTACAGTTAATATTAAGAGCTTTACAATTGGAGACGAAGGTAATGAGGAAACCAGTGCAACGCCATTAAAAATGGGACTTGGTTACATTGCAGGTATTCTAATTTACTTCTTCATATTCTTTTATGCAGTCCAAGTTATGCGCGGAGTAATAGAAGAAAAAACAAGCCGGATTGTAGAGGTTATCATTTCAAGTGTACGACCAAGACAATTAATGATGGGGAAAATTCTTGGAATTGGATTAGTTGGCGTGGTTCAATTTCTTATTTGGGTCATCTTATCAGGAACTATTTACGCTGTAGTCAGCACCGTTATATATCCCGATATTTTTGCGCAAAAAGTTCCAGCAGTTCCAAGCACTCCCGATTTAATTTCGGTGGACCAAACAAACTTGTTCTCAATGATTAATAGCATTAATTTCCCCGTCATTTTAGGTGGATTTGTATTCTATTTCTTTGGGGGCTACTTCTTATACAGCGCTCTTTTTGCTGCACTAGGCTCTGCCATTGACCAAGAGGCAGACTCACAACAATTTATGTTGCCTGTTACCGCTCCAATGATTATTGCCATCACCACCGCAATGAATGTAATCCAAGAACCAAATGGACCCTTAGCGTTCTGGATGAGTATGATTCCTTTGACTTCACCAATAAGTATGATGATTCGCCTACCTTTTGGTGTTCCTCTATGGCAAATAACCTTAAGTGCTTTAATTTTAATAAGTACATTTTTTGGCATGGTCGCATTAGCAGGAAAAATCTATCGAGTTGGTATATTGATGTACGGAAAAAAAGTTACCTGGAAGGAATTATATAAATGGTTGAAGTATTAAATAATTTCCAAGAGTGGATTACAAACTTCTTAAGTTTTGGAATTTGGTCTACCGACTTTTTCAGGCTCTCTGTTAAAGGTCTCTTACAAGTATTGCTGCTTTTTGCAAGTGCGCGCTATGGGTTCTGGCTATTAAAAAAAATCTTCTTACGAAGCAAAGCGGGAGAGCATTATGATGAAGGAAGACGCTACACTATTCTGCAGATTTCGAAATACATTATTTATACCGTAGTAATTGTTATTGCTTTAGAAACAGTAGGCGTGAAGGTTACTGCACTTTTAGCTGCATCAACTGCGCTCTTTGTTGGTTTAGGCCTCGGCCTTCAGGATGCATTCAAAGACTTGAGCGCAGGAGTAATCATACTTATAGAGCGCAGCTTGAGTGTAGGTGACATTATTCAATTAGAAAACCAGATTGGTAAAGTAGAGACAGTCGGTCTTAGAACTACTACAATCAAAACAAGGGATGATATCTTAATAATTGTGCCCAATTCTAAATTGACGAGTGAAACTGTAATCAATTTAACACATAGTGAGGAGACAACTCGATTTGCCATTTATGTAAGTGTTGCATTTGGGAGTGACACGGCTCAAGTTTCAGATATCCTGTATAACATCGCTTTGGAACACCCTAACGCCGATAATAAAGAGAAACCACTAGTATTATTAAAGGACTTTGGTGATAGTGCCCTAGTATTTGAGCTCAATTTCTATACCCGAGATTTATTTTTTGTTGAAAAAATAAAAAGTGATTTACGGTTTGAAATTGACCAACAATTTAGAGCGAATAAAATTATCATTCCTTTTCCTCAGCGTACAGTTTGGCGAGGACCAGACAGAATCACTCAATTCGGCGATGGAATTGTGGGAGCCGGAGAAATTCATCCTAGTACTGACGAAGAAACCGGTGCTGTATAACGTATAAAGTATGAGCAGAATATTACTAATAGAAGATGAAGTTGCTATTCGTCGAGTCCTCAAAAAGATCTTGCTTGAAGAAGATCCTAATAATGATATCCACGAAGCAGAAGATGGTAAATTAGCAATCGAATTATTCGGTGAAGGGAATTGGGATTTAGTTTTCTGTGATATAAAAATGCCGCATAAAGATGGTGTTGAAGTTCTTGAACATATGATATCTATCAATGCGGATGTTCCTGTAATTATGATATCTGGTCACGGCGATATCAATACAGCCGTGGATTGTTTAAAGTATGGTGCATACGATTATATACCAAAACCTCCAGATCTCAATCGATTATTGAGTACTGTGCGTAATGCGTTGACTCAAAAAGAATTGGTAAAAGAAGTGAGAACGCTCAAAAAGCGTGTGAGCAAAAAGTACGAGATGATTGGGGAAAGCGATTTAATGAACGAGCTTAGGTCTATTATTTCTAAGGTTGCTCCTTCTGAAGCCCGCGTCCTTATAATTGGACCCAATGGTTCTGGTAAAGAATTAGTTGCACACCAAATTCATGAACAAAGCGAAAGAAGAAAAAACGCTATAATTGAAGTTAATTGTGCAGCAATACCAGCAGAATTAATAGAAAGCGAACTTTTTGGACATAAAAAAGGTGCATTCACAGGCGCTCAGAAAGATCGTAAGGGAAAATTTGAATTAGCCCATGAAGGAACTTTATTCCTTGACGAAATAGGTGATATGAGCCTAGGGGCTCAAGCAAAAGTGCTTCGCGCTTTGCAAGAACACAAGATAACACCTGTTGGCGGGGACAAAAGTATAAAGGTTGATGTTCGTGTTTTGGCAGCAACCAATAAAAATCTTTGGGAGTTGATTGAACAAGGTAAATTTAGAGAAGATCTCTTCCACCGTCTAGGTGTAATCATTTTGGAAGTACCTAGTTTAAACGAACGTAGAGGTGATGTTCCACTGCTAGCAGACCACTTCTTAAAATCTATTTCCGAAGAATACGGCGTAAGTCCAAAAGAAATTACTCAAGAAGCTATGGGAACTTTACAAGATTACGATTGGACGGGAAATATCCGCGAACTTCGAAATGTTATGGAACGCTTGCATATCTTGAGCGAAAATCCAATAAGTAAACGATGCGTAGACAAATTCGCAAGTAAATAAGCGTAATTTTGCACAAAATCATAAGCAAATGAGTTTTCCAAAATTCTTAGTCGCAGATAATACGGATAGCCCGGATGCTATCTTCATTGTGCATACTGAATTTCCCACGTTTATTCTCAACCTAGAAAACGATGAAGTAAAATGGCTCGATGATATTAGCGATGAAAGCGAAGATGATCTAACTAAAACACTAGAGAATCTTGTTACTGAGGCAGAAAACTTCTACCAACGTGAAGTAGACCGCTATAATCTTTGATGCTCTTTCGCTGGAATACATACAGTGAACAATATAAAATCAGTCTTAACCTAGCGTACCCGGTAATTATTGGTCAATTGGGACAAATTCTGGTAAGCGTGGCCGATTCAATAATGGTAGGTAAGTTTTTGGGCACTATCCCGTTAGCGGCCGTAAGCCTTGCTGTTTCTATACTTATTATACCAATGGTGTTCGCCATAGGTGTCGCATATGGTCTTACGCCACTCGTAGCTGGAGCAGATGGAGAGGGAAATCCAGCATCTGCGACCAAATATTTCAAAAACAGCCTATTACTAAACAGTATTTTAGGATTACTAATTTTTGGGCTAATCGCGCTTTTCGCCCAAGTTGCCCATTTACTTGGCCAAGATGAAAGAGTAGTTGAAGAAGCACTCCCGTATATCTATGTTGTAGCCTTTTCCATTTTACCAATGATGAGCTTTTTTACATTTAAACAATTTGCAGAAGGATTAAGCGATACAAAAGCTGCCATGCGAGTAAGTTTAGCAGCAAACCTTTTGAACGTAATCTTAAATTATCCTTTTATTACTGGCTGGGGACCTTTCCCTGAATTAGGATTAATAGGGGCGGGTGTCAGTACATTACTTACCCGATTCATTATGCTTGGAGGTATGGCTATTTACATTAGAAAGAAGGAGAAATTCGCACTGTATTGGTCCCATTGGCATAATTCAAAAATCAACGGTACTACGATAAGGGAAATACTGAAAATTGGGGTACCAAGCGGTCTACAATATGTTTTTGAGGCAGGTGCTTTCGGAATGAGCGGGGTGATCGTAGGAATGATTGGTCCTATTCAACAAGCAGCTCATCAAATAGCATTAAACATTGCTTCAGTAAGCTATATGATGGTCAGCGGTTTAGGAGCTGCTGCTGCAATACGAATAGGAAACCAATTAGGACGAAAGGATTATCCTATGCTCAGATTAGCGGGGCAAAGCCTCTTTCATTTGACTTTCTTTTTCATGCTTATTACCATGATGATTCTAATTACACTTCGCAATTTCTTGCCTGAATTTTACAGTATGGATTCTGAAGTACTCGAATATACCACCGTTTTAATGGTGGCTGCAGGAATCTTTCAATTACCAGATGGAATACAAGCAACAGCTTTAGGAGCGCTCAGAGGTATTAAAGATGTCAATATCCCAACGATTATATGTTTTGTAGCATACTGGATAATTGCTTTACCAATTTGCTATTATCTTGGAGTTATCTTAGAAAAAGGTCCATTAGGCGTATGGATTGGACTAACTATTGGATTGAGTGTTGCTTCAATAGCCTTATACAGAAGATTTCGTTTTAAAACGTTAAAAATGGGCTAACTAGCAATTCCTGCTCGCTGTAGCATCGCGTCTACCTTTGGATTTCGACCCCTAAATTTTTTATATAATTCGTCAGGAGGCTTTGTTCCGCCGCTGGATAGAATATCGGCAAAACGTGAAGCAACATCTTTATTGAAAATTCCATTCTCTTTAAAAAGATTGAATGCATCCGCATCTAAGACCTCCGCCCATTTGTAACTATAATATCCTGCGCTATACCCTCCCTGGAAAATATGGCTAAATGCCGTAGATGATATCGAACCTTCAACCGGAATAAATAATTGTGTATCAAAGGTAGCCGACCTTTCAAATTCCGATATTGAAATTTCTAGTGAAGAATTCAGGTGGTGGTAAGCCATGTCCAAGTAACCAAAATTCAATTGTCGAAGTGTCATGTAGCCCTCCATAAATTGCTGACTTTCAACAATCCTGTCAATGTATGTTTTGGGTAAAACTTCACCCGTTTCATAATGCTTAGCAAAAAGGGCTAGAGCCTGAGGTTCGTAACACCAATTCTCTAAAATTTGAGAAGGTAATTCTACAAAATCCCAATACACATTTGTACCGGTCAAAGACGGATAAGTTCCGCGGGCCATCATACCGTGAAGAGCATGTCCAAATTCATGGAACAAGGTGGTCACCTCATTAAAAGAGAGCAGCGAGGGTTTATTATCCGTTGGTTTCGTGAAATTACAAACTATGCTTATGTGCGGTCTAACCTCCTTAGCCTGCTGCTTATACATGCCGCGATAACTAGTCATCCAAGCACCTGCTCTTTTACCTTCTCTTGGGAAAAAGTCTGTATATAGCAGACTTAAAAAATCGCCATTCGAATCATAAACTTCAAATACATCCACATCCGAATGATAGACAGCAATATCTCGGTTCTTCTTAAAACTTAAACCATAAAGTTTTCGACTGATCTCAAAAACACCATGGAGTACATTTTCGAGCTTGAAATAGGGCTTCAATAGCGTATCATCTAATTCAAGTTTTGCTTTTTTCAGTTTCTCTGACCAATAGCTAAAATCCCAAGCCATTAAATCCCCTTGATGACCATGTTCTGCTGCAAAGTTCTGAACTTCCTTTAAGTCTTTTAAGGCTGCAGGTTTTGCACGTGCTTTTAAATCATTCAAAAACGACACCACAGTATCAGGGGTCTTAGCCATTCTCTTTTGCAAGGTTAATTCTGCGTGTGAATTAAAACCAAGAAGCTGCGCCTTTCTCAGACGCGTATTCACTAATTCTTTGATATTCTCCTCATTATTGAAATCATTATCCCTTGCCGCTCTTTTGCTATAAGCACGATAAAAATGTTCGCGAAGACTTGAAGAAATGGAATATTTCATTATACTCATATAGGTAGGCATATCCAAACCGAAAACATAACCTTTCTTTTTTCTTTCTTTAGCCAAAGATTTAGCAGCTTCAATGGTGACCTCGGGGAGCCCATCTAATTCCGCTATTTTGGTGGCATGGTACTCAAAGTTTTGAGTTTCCTTGAGCACATTCTCACCGAAAGAAAGCGATAGTTTACTTAATTTTTCGCCGTATGCCTTCAATTGCTCACGCTGTTCGCCTCGCAGAAGTGCACCATTTCGCACGAATCCTTCATAGGTTTCCTTCAATAATCGGTTGTCCTCTTGGCTTAGCTCAAAATCCTGTCTTTTTCGCCAAACTTCTCTAATACGATTAAATAGCTTTTGATTCAAAACGGTTTCATTATGAAACAAGGATAACTTTGGGCTTAACTCACGTGCAATCTGCTGAATATCTTCATTGGTTTCAGCACTGTTTAAATTAAAAAAACACCCACTAACGAGATTCAATTCTTTTGTAGAAAACTCTAATTCCACCAAAGTATTTTTAAACGATGGTAATTCACTATTCGAACAAATAGCTTCAATTCTGTTTCTGCTAACATCCATCCAATGCAATGCCGCAGGCATAAAATGTTCAGGTTTAATTGCAGAGAAATCTAAACTCTGAAAAGGGGTTGCAGGAAAATTTATGAGTGGGTTCATTAGCGTAATTTTTAGCTCACAAAGATACGCAGGACAAACATTCACTACCTTTGTTTTATGGCAAAAGTAAAGGTGAATTGGACAATAGATGGGATGACTTGTTCGGGATGCGCACAAATTGCTGCAACTGTTGCTCAGGGTAGCCCTGGGCTTGATGAGATTGTCATTAGATACGCGAGTCAAACCTTCAAGGCCACCATAGATAAAAATGTGTTTAACCTTGAACTTTTGATAGATAAATTGGCGCAGGCAGGGTATACGCTCAAACCCGAAGAAGAAACTTTTGAAGACCGATTTACTCGCGAACGAAAAGCCATAAAGAGTCAACGCCTTGAACTTATTTTTACACCTCTTTTTGCAATGCCCTTGCTCTATATGGGAATGACGCATAAAATAGAATTTCCTTATGTAGTCATCCAAGGTTTTCTGGCCCTCATTTTAAGCGGTTTTTTTGGACGGAATATTCACAGAAAGGCGTTTTCAATGCTTAAAACAGGACATTTCAACATGGATACTCTAATAAGCTTAGGAAGTATTGCTGCCTATTGCTATTCCTTATATAACGCGATTCTTGGAGAACATGAAATTTATTTTGAAAGCGCAGGTCTAATTATCGCTTTTATTCTAATCGGTAAATATTTTGAGCAACAGGGCAAATTGCAAAACGCCAAGGCCGTAGAGAGTCTTTTTGATTTGCAACCTAAACAAGCCACAAGAATAATTGACGGCTCAACTTACATAGTTGATGTTGCCGAAATCGAGATAGATGAACTTGTTTTGGTTAAACCTGGCGAACGCATTCCGGTGGACGGCATTGTAGTTGAAGGCGTATCTATTGTGAATGAAAGTTCGTTTACGGGGGAAGCGGCTGCGGTTACCAAAAAAAAAGGTTCTCAGGTATGGGCAGGAACGAACAATGGAGCGGGTAGCCTAACTATCAACGTAGTTGGCACAGGAAGATCCTCAGCGCTTGGCGGGATTATTCAAGCGGTACTTGAAACGCAAGAACAAGAGACCAATTCCGAACAACTAACTGATCGTATTTCAAAGATATTTGTACCCTCTATCCTTTTATTAAGCCTATTTACTGGTGTTTTTTGGACCATCGCAGGTGAACCGATGTCTGTTATTTTTGCTATAAATGTCTTGGTCATAGCTTGTCCTTGCGCTCTTGGCTTAGCCACTCCGTTAGCAATGGTAGCAGCAACTGGAAAAGCAGCAAAAAACAGAATACTCGTCAGAAATTCCAGAGCCCTAGAAAAAGTATATTCCATTAAGCATATCCTCTGGGACAAGACCGGTACTTTAACTAAAGGCCGACCTATGATAACAAAAATCAATGGAGAAATTAAAACATATAGAAATGTGCTTATTGCCCTCAATCAAAACGGCTCTCACCCCTTAAATAACGCGATACGTCAATATTTTGGATTTCAGGGTGGATTACCGAAAGTACAAAGATTTAAGGCCGTCCCGGGAAGAGGAATTCAAGGTAAAATTGATGGGGAAACGTTCCATCTTGGTTCGCCATCATGGTTCAACGAAATAACTGGTAATATTGTTCGAACAGGAAAAACCACATCCGTTCTATTCAAAGATGACAAAGCTTTAATGACTGTCTTATTTGAAGACACCCTTGCAAATGACGCTCTGGATATTATTCAATACACCAATAAATTAAGAATTTCCAATACACTGCTTTCAGGAGATAAAAAAATAGTGGTTGAGCATCTTGCTAAGCGTTTAGGAATTCGCAATTACTTTGGTGACATGCTCCCGCTTGATAAAGTTGAAAAGGTAAAGGAATATAAGGAACAGGGTACGGTACTCATGGTGGGAGACGGTATTAACGATACTGCAGCACTGAGCAATGCAGATATAGGACTTAGTTTTGCTTCTGCAACGGAGGCAGCCCAGCAAAATTCAGATATAGTTTTGATGCAAGAAGGTATTTTGGGAATAAAAAAGGTTTTCCAGCTGGCTCAAGAATTTAGAACTACATTAAGAGGTAACCTCACTTGGGCTTTCGGCTATAATATAATCGCAATCCCTATTGCAGCCGGTCTACTCTATCCTAGCCTTGGAATAAAATTATCCCCGATGGTAGCAAGCATCGCTATGAGTATGAGTAGTATTGGAGTAGTTCTGAATAGTTTAAAGATGCATTTAAAGCCATTGAAAACATGACCATTGACACGAAAGTGAATTGCAACAACTGCAAATTCAAAATACATCATGAATTAAACCAATTACTTGGTGAAGGCAAATGGAATATAAATATCAACTTACCGAATAAGCCATTGACATTTTCTGACAACGCAAACGTTGAAGAAGTTCAAGACCTTCTAGAGGAATTCAAAATGAATGCATAAATGAAGATTGCATTAATTTCTCGATCTACGCTTTACACTCAACCTGGCGGAGACACCGTTCAGGTAGAGTATACGGCTATTGGTTTAAAGAAATTAGGGCACAACGTGTTTATCATTCTTGCGGGTCATAAATTACCCAATGATGTGGAACTCATCCATGGCTTTAATTTGGGAAGGCCTGCAGATTTACTTCCGTATTTCAAAACATTTAAGGGTAGAAAGGTACTCAGTACGCTCTATGTAGATTATTCATCTGCTGATACAAATCGATTCCCTAAGCTGTCTAGGGTATTGGGAATGCACGGTATGGAATGGTTCAAAACCTTATTGCGTGGGATAAACAATAGTGATAATTTCCCTAGTATTTCTTTTCTATTCCAAGGCCAGCAAAAAAGTATGCTGCAGTTGCTCTCCCAAGCAGATTTAGTTATTACCTCTACCATAAACGAATTTGAACGGATTCAGCAGTGGAGTGCCATTCAAGGGAAATCTTTTAAAGAAAAACACTGTGTAATTCCTCTTGGGATTTCTAACATTTTTATCAATACCCCAATTAGCAAAAAACGTAGAAACGGTCTATTGATGATAGGAAGGTTAGAACTCATAAAAAACCAGCATAAAATTATTGAATGGGCCACTCAATACCGCTGGCCGTTGACTATAGTAGGCGACCCTAACAAAAATCAGCAGGCTTATGCTCAATTTTGTAGATCTATTGCGGGGCCGTCAATTAAATTTATTGGACACCAAAACAAAGAAAAAATCGTAGAATTAATGGATGAGCATCGATGTTTAGTAATCCCCTCGCTTTTTGAAACATACTCATTGGTAGGGTGGGAAGCTGCAGCGAGAGGCTTGTCTGTGGTTGCAAATAATGCTGCGGATATGAGCGAATCATTGGCATCAATAGCAAACTTGGTTGATGTTGAGAATGAGTCCGAATTTATTGCTGCCATTGAGGCAGGAATGGAAGGACAAAAAAAATCCCAAGTACAATTTGAGCATTATACATGGGATTATATTTCTAAGATGATTGATGAAGCCTATCGCTGATTCTCCATTTCTCTTTCAAAGGTCTCTTTAAATTTTTCGTAATTATAATCAACCATAATTTTATCGTTCTTAGAGAGCGACTTATAGTAGTTTTTTACAATTTTATCGCCATCCAGTTCAAGAGCAATATAATACTTGAACTTATCTGACTTATGAACTTCCATTAAACGATCACACACAGTTTTGGCACCACTTAGTTCTTGATTAATTACAGTTCTACTATTTTCTTCAAATCGCTCTAGAACTTCCTCAACATTATTTACCTCCATACTTTTCACATAATTGTCGCCAACAACTTTCATGGTTGTACTTATCATTCCGGCTAATTCAGACATTGCATTGCTTTTTGCTTTCTTCTTTGCAACGTTCGCATCAGTGCTTTCACCATAGCTATATACACGGAAGGTTTTGCGGTCACTTTTAAATTCGGAACAGGGTAGAACCAATTCGGTTTCACCCTTCGGAGCTCTGGTCTTTGACCCACAACCAGAAATCATAATGCTTGTTGCAGCAAAGAACATAAATACTAGTCTTGTTTTCATAACAATGGTTTTATATTAGAATTGAGAAGGTACGGAACCTTATATTACTTTGTCAAAGGCCGTGCCAAAATTTTACTATTTTTCGATCAAGTTATTTTTGAGATTCTTCTAAAAGAGAAAACATGAGGGTTAATCTATCCTTAAAGTTATTGTATCACCAAGGAGAAGTAAAAGCAGTATCTTGTATGAAAGTGTTGTCGCTAAAAGTCTTCATAAAGTCAATTAAACCTTGCTTTTCTGACGCCGACCAATTCCTGCCGATACCTGCGGCTTTCATATTTGGATCAATCGTAACAGAAGGATGCCCACCGGTATTGTAAAAATCTACTACTTGAGCTAGAGTTTGAAATCTACCATCATGCATATAAGGAAAAGAATATTCCACATTTCGCAAGGATGGAATCTTAAATTTACCCCTATCAGCAGGGTTTCCCGTCACACCTTCTCTACCCTCTCCTACCATATAAACGCTATCGAGTCCATTATTGGAGAATTGTAATAACCCGAAAGCGCCCAATTGATAACCAGAACTAGCCGCGCCATGACAATGAAAGCAATCCCCCTGCTCGTTATTAAAAATGTCAAATCCAATTTGCTCACTTGGAGAGAACGTATAATTCCCCTCTGTGTATTTATCAAACTTTGAATTTCCACTAATCATGGTCCTAAGGAATTGGGCAAGCGCATTAGCAATTCCATCCTCTGTAATTTCATATGTACCATACGCCCTTTCAAAAAGTTCAAGGTATTTAGCATCCTGTTCCAACTTTTCAATGACATCATCAAAAGTTGTATGCATCTCAATTGGATTTAGAATGGGGTCTTTTACTTGTTCTTCCAATGATTCTACTCTACCGTTCCAAAAGAAGAATTGCTGCCAGGCTATATTTGAAAGTATCATTGCATTTACATTACCCTCTGCGCCATCAATCCCGGTGCTAAAACTGAACGGCTCAGCAAAATTACTTTCTTGTAGGTGACAACTATTACAACTTTGAGTATTATCACCGGAAAGACGTTCATCAAAAAACAGATGTCTTCCCAATCTAACCCCTTCAATAGTTAGTTCATTAGTAGGCGGTAGATTAGGAGCAGGGAAATGTGAGGGATACTGCAGCGTGTAAGGAGTTGTTTGGTGCTTAGGCCTAAACAGATTACAACTTTGAATCATCAAAGTGGCTGTACAAAATATGATGAGGTTATTCTTCACTGTCTTTTTGCCAATTACTTGTAGTCGTGTAATTCTCAAATTTACGAATTACCGTTGCCATATCTTCTGGTATAACCGTTTCAAATAACATGGGTTCTCCAGAAGCAGGATGAATAAAGCCCAGCTTCTTAGCATGCAGGGCATGTCTAGGGCAAGCTTTAAAGCAGTTGGTGATAAATTGCTTATACTTTGAAAAAGCCATGCCTTTTAAAATCTTATCTCCACCGTAGCGTTCATCATTAAAAAGTGGATGTCCAATGTAACGGAGATGAGCCCTAATTTGGTGCGTACGTCCGGTTTCCAACTTACAACTAATTAATGTAACGTAACCGAACCTCTGTAATACCTTATAATGCGTAACCGCATATTTTCCCTCGGATGCATCTGGAAAAACTGCCATTTGCAATCGATTCTCAAGGCTTCTTCCTATGTGGCCTTCAATGGTTCCCTCTTTTTCTTTAACATTTCCCCAAACCAATGCTACGTATTCTCTAGAGATTGTTCGATCAAAAAATTGCTTTGCCAAGTGTGCCATGCCAATTTCTGAGGCCGCCACCACCATTACGCCAGAGGTGTTTTTATCCAGCCTATGTACTAATCCAGGACGCTCTTTCCCTTGCTTGCCAATGGGTAAATTTTCAGATAAATAAGCCAATCCATGAACGAGCGTACCTTCAAAGTTTCCATGACCTGGGTGACATACAAGCCCAGGAGGTTTATTTATGACTATCACATGTTCATCCCTGTAAAGAATATTCAAGTCAAGTTCCTGCGGAATAATCGTAGAGTCCCTTGGCTGCTCATTAAGCACGACCTCAACAGTATCGCCAGGTCTTACTTTGAAATTACTCTTTACAGCCTTTTTGTTGACATGAATAGCACCGGCTTCTCCTGCTTTTTGAATACGTGTACGGCTGGTATCACTCAAAAAATTGGATAAAAATTTATCTACCCTGAGTGCTCCCTGTCCTGAATCTGCTACAAAACGGTGATGGATATAAAGTTCGTCTTGTTCTTCCTGGTCGCTCATAATAACCTTTTTAAAGCTTTATCCATTTGAACACCGAAGTCTTATTTGAACTCTTTAAAACAATAGTGTACATACCGGCTTTAAGGCCATGTAATTCCAATGAAATAATTTCTTCAACAACGCCATTACTTATTACAACTCCAGCTAAATCCGTGATGGTATATTCAGCTGCAGGTCCAGTTATTCTTAATGAACCCAAAGATGGATTGGGAAACACCTCGTATGAGGAAGAATCTTCCATTAAAGACATATCCGCAGGCGAATAATTAAAATAAGGACGCATCATTATTACTCCTGACTCTAAACTTTGATACCAATTAAAGCCGTCACCGTAAAATCTTGGCAAATTTCCAGGTACATCACGCGAGACATCTAAACCCAAATACATGGGATCTGAAGACGTACATACATACCCTATCCAAACGTCTGAAAAGGCATTCAAGCTAATTGAAGAATCTAATTCGTATGGCATCCAGTCGTCTCTATCAAATCCTTTATTTGGTTTGTAAAGTGTATCTGATATATAAAGGAGATTCCCGGGTTCGTTTAGACTATCTGACGGTGCCCATATCGCTATTCGAAAAGTACTCTTATAGTCCAATCCCGCATCTACAAAATTGAAAAGCACACCATTAAGACTATCATTTGAACCCAATCCAACTACTTTAAATTTCTGAGCAACTTGACCACTGACGACATTTTGTACGGCATAAGCTCTTTCTGCGGTTCCGTCGTCTATTGCTATATAATTATCTAAAGTCAAAGCTCCGTTCACGGTATCATTGGAACGAGTACCAGCAGCGGTACCGTCAAACCACACTTTTGTATTAACCGTTGTAGGACCTGTCAAATTATTAAGTGCTCCAGCTGGTACGTTAATGTTAAAGGTTTGGTCTTCATTATGCTGCATGTTGGTAACAACTGGTACAGTTGTGACTTGTTGGATAAGAGTTCCGTTTTCTTCCCAGCGAAATTGACCGAGATTCAGACTCCAGCCCCCAGGAGGTATGTTCCCATTTCTGCGATAGGTAAATTCTAAGGAAACAGGTCGGTTAGACACATTACTTGAATTGCTTACCCACCAAGGCCAGCTTGTATAAAGACCTGACCCCATAATTAAGGGATGTGCACGCGCCATACTCGGTTCAGTAATTATAGTATCAGAGGGGTTACGGTCCTTATCTAACTGAACATAATCAAGGTTCCAAATATCATATGCTCCCGCTCGAGCTCCGTAAGCTGCAAACCTGAATCGAAATCCATTATTGAGATAATTAGAACCTAGAACAGGGATAATTACCGATTTAAAAGCACTAGCAACTCCAGTACCTTTCTGCCCCCATACTTGCATCCAATCGGAAGTAATCGGAGACCAAAATTCCACCACAATACTATCTGCATTAGAAGGCAATTCTCCCCGTCCACCCTCTTGAATTTGAAAAGAAAGATAGACATCTGTAAGGCCGAATAAATTCAGAAATTTTGATGTCAATACATCTGCAATACTATCTGAGCCCAGGGCATTTTCCTTGTATGCAAAACCGTATTCGTTCAATCCGTCAAAAGTGGCCACACCTATTGATTTCTGATACAAAGCCATCTGGTTATTAACCAAAACCTTCTCGTCCTGCCACAAGGCAGAAGAAGGGCGATCTGACGCGTAAGAGAAATCATCTGTAAAAGGCGGGCTAATAGTATCCGTACTTTCTATTTCCAATGGTAGCCTAGGTGCATTATTAAACACCTCACTCGATTCAAGAACCTGACCAAAGGAGGTAAAAGAACAAACTAATAGAATAATAAAAGTACCAAGCTTAGACATCTGCATTAAGGAAATCAATTAATCTATAATTAAGAGAGTAGAATCCGAGACGAGCCATAAATCCACAACACTGCCCGCTTTAACCTCTTTATCTATTTCAAATTCTGGAAATGTTTTCATCACGAATGCAGCTAAGGTATCCTCTAAAAAACCCTCGCAAATGACACCGCCTGCATTCAAACTTAGCGCATTTAAAACCTCCAACGATTCGCTGAATGTCATTCCAACCAAATTAGGCATGAAGACATTACCACCGTCTAATCCGGCGCTAACGTAAAGGGTAAATCTACTGCCTGTTTTATAAAGTTTTTGTTCTTCCGCTATACTGTCATTTTCATCAACAACTTTTATCACTAGGTCATGACTTAAATCAGGTACTGCAATTATGCTATCAATTAAAAATCCCTTGGTTTTAAACTTTGCGCTTACATAGCTGATTAATTGATCTTTGTAATTGGGCAAAGGATATTTAGGGAGTCGAGAAGGATTTGTTGATAGTAAGATTTTTCTACCCAATTTCACCTTAGCATATTCTCTTGGGTAGGTTTCAATAATTGAACCCTCGGGGACTTGTGACACATAATGAGTACTATCAATAACTTCATATGCGAGGCCCAACGAATCTAATTGAACCATTGCCTGATCCAGTTGCATTAATTTTAGGTTGGGAACTTCAACACTGCTTCCATGTAAAGTAGCTTTATTTAGCCACGATAAACTAAAATATATACAGACAGCAATAAAAGCGGCAGAGGACATTGCAGTTTTTATAAAGCTGAAAGAAAACAGAAATCTTAACCAATGTTTCATAGTGTAAAGATACTTTAATAGTATCCTCTATTCATTAGGGTTTGCACTACATTTACAATAATGGAAAACGAACAAAAAGTTATTGGCGTATTAGCCGGGGGATATTCTTCTGAAAGAGATATCAGTTTAGCTTCCGGAAAGACCGCTCTTCAAGCATTTGAAGAAGCAGGTTATCAGGTTCTTTTTGTGGAATTAGACCGAAAAGGATTTAAATTAAACGGTAAGCTTGTTAAGATCTCTGATTTGGGCCTATCCTATGTATTCAACGCTATTCATGGAGCACCAGGAGAAGATGGTCATATCTCCGGAATGTTAAATGTCATGGGGATTCCCCATAGCACTTGTGATACCTTTCAGAGTTCGTTAACTTTTTCCAAATACCAATGCAACACCTTATTAAAGCACTATGGTATAGACGTTCCAAAGAGTTCGAGTTTCCTCAGTGCGCCTTCGGCAGTCATTTTTAAACATTGGAACTTCCCCCTTTTTATAAAACCTAACAGGTCAGGTTCTAGTTTTGGGGTAAGCAGAATAGAATCTATAGAACAGTTTTCCGAGGCTTTTAGAGTAGCGCAGCAAGAATGTAACGAAGTAATTGTTGAAGAAGGAATCAATGGAATTGAAGTAGGCTGTGGCGTCTTGCAATCCAGTTTTGATTTTGAAGATTCCAGGACATTGCCATCACCAAAGACTCAAGCGATTGCGATTACTGAGATTGTACCAACGGACAGCTCATTCTTTGATTATGAAGCTAAATACAACGGAAAAAGTCAAGAAATTACACCTGCTAGAATTGATACCGAACTCTCACAAAAAATAGAGGATGTATCCATTCGAGTATATAACTTACTCCAATTAAAGGGTATTGTACGAATGGATTTTATAATTGATCGTCAAAACAAACCAGTGTTAATAGAAGTCAATAGTATACCCGGGTTGAGCCCTGCTTCCATCATCCCGCAACAAATCAAGCATAGAAGCTGGGAACTAAGTAATGTTCTTTCCACTCTAGCAGAGGAACATATTACATAATTTTAAACGCATGAGTAAACGAATAGCTTTATTTCCAGGTTCTTTTGATCCCATTACTTTGGGACACCGGGATATTATTGATAGAGGCCTTCCATTATTTGATGAAATTCAGATTGCGGTTGGTAAAAACACAGAAAAGGAATACTTATTTAGTCTTGAGCAAAGGGTCGTATGGATAGAAAAAACATTCGCACATGAACCTAAGGTTAGAGTCATTACCTATGAAGGTTTAACTGTAGACTTCGCTCAAAAGCAAGGCGTTAATTTTCTTTTACGTGGCTTGCGTAATCCAGCAGATTTTGAATTCGAAAAAGCAATCGCCCAAGCGAATAGGGAAATGGTGCCTCAATTGGAAACCGTATTTTTGCTCACGAGTGCGCGATATGCATACATTAGTTCAAGCATCGTCAGAGACGTATTCATTCACGGTGGTGATTTTAAGCGTTTTGTTCCCTCATCCGTGAAGCCTTAGGCTTCTTTAATAAATTGTTCAAACACAGATTCAAGGCTATTATAAGAGGGCAACTTGGCCATCTTCTTTCGCAACTTTTTGGGCGATGCCCAATAAACATCTGATATGCCCTCTTCTTTTTGGGGCTTTAATTTTTTGTCAAAGTCAGTATACATGGGAAACCAAAATGTACTTTTTAATGCAAAGCCACCCTTGATGGCGTAACAATGTATCGTTTTCACCGCAGGGCCAGTAATGCGAAGCTGACTTACTTTGCATTCTTCTTCCACCTCGCGTATTGCACAAGCATCAACGGATTCATGAAATTCAAGCTTGCCTTTTGGCATATCTAGCTTACCGTTTCTTTCAATAATCAAAAGCTTTCCCTTTTCATTATAAACCCACCCGCCTGCAGCTATGATGTGTCTATGAATACTTAAAAAAAATGTCCAAAAGGAATGGTTTACACCTATTTCTAAATGAATAACAAGTCTACCTGAATGAAGGTCTTTCAAAAATGATTTGACATTCTTTTTTGTAATCAATTTGTTAATAATTTCCGGAGCTTCACTACCCGGCACGGGAATTAATGTAGAGCCTTTTATGAAAACTTTAGTGTAATTTTGCAGCATGGTAAAGAACAAAAATGCAGCCTTAAAGACCGCTGAAAGTCTTTTACAAATTAAAGCCATTAAATTAGAACCTGAAAATCCATTTACTTGGGCAAGCGGGTGGAAAAGTCCTATTTATTGTGATAATCGCTTAACTCTAGGTCACCCAGAGATTAGAACCTACTTGAAAACTCAATTTTCACAGCAGATAGAGGGGATATATGGAAAGCCTGACTACATAGCCGGAGTAGCTACCGGTGCCATAGCTATCGGGGCTTTAGTTGCTGATTACATGGGAATACCCTTTATTTATGTAAGAGACAAGGCAAAAGGTCATGGACGTAAAAACCAGATTGAAGGGTATTTTAAACCCGGTTCCAATGTGGTCGTAATTGAAGACTTAATTTCTACTGGAGGCTCTTCATTGAAAGCTGTAACTGCATTAAAGGAAGCTGGTGCAGATGTTTTAGGTATGATGGCAATTTTTACCTATGATTTTCCCTTAGCTCTAAAAAACTTTGAAGAAGCCAATATTCAGCTGCATACACTCAGTGATTATCATCACCTCTTAGAACAGGCGGTGCAAAGTAGGTCTATTTCTCTTTCAGAGAAACAGCTCTTGAGTGAATGGCGCATAGCCCCTTCCGTTTGGGGGAGGTAATTCGCTTAGGATTCCGAAGGTAACCATCGAATATCGTCAAGGTTACATAAAAGAGTTTCATTTTCTATCGTTTTCAAAATAAGTCTTCCCTGCTGATCCACATCAACAACCTGCGCTTTGATGACATCTCCTGAAGACATAGAATACGAGCGATAGGTTTCTTTACCCCACAGAAGTTTATTGTATCGGCTGTGTAAACTTGGAGGATTTAAAATATAATCTAAACTCACAGAGATTGCATTTAAAATTGCCTTAATACATTCTTCCGTAGAAAGTCCAGCTCCAACCTCTTCTAAAGAAATCGCGCGAGAAAGCTGTTGCTGTGATTTTTTCACGTTTAATCCAATACCAATTATCGAAGATGTTATCCGAATCCCTTCCCATCTATTCTCAATAAGTAATCCCCCTAGTTTTTTAGAACCGACCATGAGGTCGTTGGGCCATTTGTATTTTACCTGTTTGGGAAGAACTGTTGCCAAAACGTGACAAACCCACTTATTTACTAGAAAACTTTCTCTTATGATGGCGGGCCAAATGACGTATACAGATAAAAGCGCAGAATCTCCAGGACTATCATGCCAAACTGACACACCTCTACCTCGCCCCTTGTTTTGCGTTTTAGCCACAACTGCTGTCAAACTTGGGATTGATTCATCTTGGGCCAAAATTTTCTTTAATTCGGTCTGGGTAGAATTCAGACTGTTATGGCGGATAATAAAGTACCTTTGTGACATAATGCCTAATTGCCTTCAACATTGCGAAGATGGCACATGTTTTGGTATTTTCAGGTATAAATAAATGTTAATGCAACAACAAGCTCAATCTTCCTCCGAACTACTTCAAAATTTTGTTGTTGAAGGATTACAAGATGTCAAGGGCGAGAACATTACAATTCTTGACTTAAGAGAAATCGATAACGCTGTGACAGATTTCTTCATCATTACAGAAGGAAGTTCTAATACGCAGGTAAACGCGCTTTCTGATAGCGTTCACAAAAGTGTCCGCGAAAATCTGGGGGATAGGCCTTGGCATGTTGAGGGAAAAGAAAATTCAGAATGGGTACTTATGGATTATGTGAA
>CACMMX010000010.1 GCA_902614915.1 uncultured Cryomorphaceae bacterium | reverse complement strand
ATTCTCCGGATACTCTTTATTGCAATGTTGGTGATGTGGTCACATTTGATGTTGGTGGCAACCACAACGCAGTAGAGGTTTCTGAAGCTACATGGTTAAGTAACGGCTCAACTCCTTTAAGTGGTGGATTTAACATTGGCTTTGGAGCTGTTGAGGACTTTACTCCTACTTCGGCTGGTACTCATTACTACGTGTGTACTCCACATGCTTCATTAAACATGAAAGGAGTAATTATCGTTAATAGCAGTGCTTCAAGAGTACAGAATGGTAATCCAATAGCTTCTAATGACGCTAACGGAGATAGCGCCGGTGATGAAGTAAAACTGCAAGAGGTTGAACTCTTCCCGAACCCAACTACGGGTATTGTTAAAATCAGCCCAGTGGTAGAAGGTACATACCATATCTACAACGAAGTTGGTAGAACTATCGGTGAAGGTCAAATCAAAGAAGCTTACGACTTCAGTGAGCAGCCAAGAGGTATATATATGCTGATGCTGCAAACTGAAAATGTGACTCAATACTTAAAAGTGGTTAAACAATAATAACAACACTTTAAGACAGCTAATAACGGCCGCCCAATGGGTGGCCGTTTTTTTATCAAACATACTTTTGGGTATAACTTTTGATTACTTTTAAACTAGAGATACGGGCGCTTCAATAACAGCGGATTAGTTCATGACTTTAGACGACAGCGATATAATACACTTGTTGAACCGGTTTGGTTTTGGAGCTGATGCTGATAGTTTAATAAGCTATAGCGCGGTACGGTTCCAAGAACAAATGTTTCCCAAAAAAGGAGCAGAATTAAACTGGACCCACGACATAGGTGCGCTTAAAGCGCAATCAATCCAAAATATGGTATTGTCAGAAAATGCGCCTTATGAAAAACTTGTATTGTTCTGGCACCACTATTTTGCTTGTATCATAGACAAGTCCAAACACGCCATTTTATTCTCTGAGGTTATTCGCAAGCATGCTTTTGGAAACTTTAGAGATTTATTGCTTGGAGTAAGCAAATCCGCAGCCATGCTTCATTTTCTCAACGGAAAGAAGAATAAAGCCGGTTCACCCAACGAAAATTTTGCCAGAGAGCTCTGTGAGATATATACGCTAGGTGAAGGAGACGGATACTCGGAACGGGATGTAAAAGAAATTGCGCGTTGTTTTACCGGCTGGAAATATGACGACACTGGAACGTTTTACCTGCGTGAAAAACAATTTGATTCGGGCATGAAAACGGTCTTCGGTAAATCAGGAAGATACACAGGAGAAGACGTGATTGAATTGATTCTCAGCAAACCCCAATGCGCGAACTATTTGGCTGAAAAAATATATACCTTCTTTGTAAATGACCGTCTTTCCAAAAAGCACGTTTTTGAAATACGGGATTGTTTAATGCGTACCAATTATGACTTGAAAGAAACCTTCGCATATATAATATCGATGCCCTGGTTTTATTCCGACCAAAACAAAATGGCCTTGATTAAATCTCCCATTGAATTGATTGTAGGTCTCGGGCGCACCTTTCGTCTCAAAGCAGCAAAAGAAAACAATTGGTTTTTCGTTCAAAAGCTGCTTAATCATGAGTTTTATAAACCTAAGAATGTGAAGGGCTGGCCAATGGGAAGAGAGTGGATAGACAGCAGTTCACTTACCCTTAGAATGCACCTGCCACAGCTCATCTTTGGAACCAACGATATAGATTTTGAAGTAGAGCCAGATTTAGATCAATCACCCGGTAGCAATAAATTTATGTACCTAAAGGACCGTTTAAAGTTTAAAGCCGATTGGAACTACTTCTTAGACAACTCAAAGAAGGTTTCACCTGAGAAGCTATGGTTCAATAATAAAGCTTCTGATGTAGCCAACAGGATAATTAAAGGACATAAAGGTGCCATATCAAAAGAGTATGTTTTGGATTTACTAAGTCTTCCGGAATACCAAATGCACTAAAAAATGGATAGGAGAAAATTCTTAAAATATTCAGCCCTTAGCTCTGTTGGATCTGCTTTTGTTCCAAATTTCCTGTTTGGACTTAACGAAAAGCTCGAGGGATCCAGTTTACGTAAGCCTAAGCTCGTGGTAATTCAGCTTACGGGAGGTAACGACGGCCTAAACACAGTTATTCCATTTAGAAACGACCAATATTATCGTTCCAGACCAACCGTAGCAATTCCTTCCAATGAAATTATACGTCTTGACAACGAATTAGGTTTGAATCCAAAAATGGAAAAATTCAGTCGTCTTTTTAAAGAGGGTTACGTTTCCATTATTAATTCTGTGGGATATCCCAATCAAAGTAGGTCGCATTTTGCCTCCATGGATATATGGCACTCTGGAGCAGATGTGAATAAGCAAAGTAAAACAGGATGGATTGGGAATTATCTTGATGTTTTGGACAAAAAGAGCCATCATGCTTTAGAGATAAATAAGCAGTTGAGTGGAAGTCTAAAGGGTGAAAGCATAAGCGGCATGGCTGTTCAAAATGTGGGGCGTATTCAGCGTATACTTCATGAACATGGAGGCCTCCTTGCTCAAGATGAAAAATTTCCAGTAGGCGAAGACAACAATTCCTTTCTCTATCAAAGCTTGATTGACATTAATCAAAGTGCCGATTACATAAAAGAAGCGCATACCATTAAAACCGATAATGTAGATTTCCCAAAAACCAAAATTGGAGAAAAGCTGAGCACTGTGTCTCAACTCATCCGATCAGGAATAGATACCGAAATCTATTACTTATCTCTAAGGGGATTTGACTCCCATGTGAATCAGCGAAAGTCGCACGATCAGCTATTAGATAGATATTCATCCGCTATATATCATTTTGTAGAAAGCCTTAAAAAGTCCGGGCACTTCAAGGATACGCTCATTCTTACTTTCAGTGAATTTGGGCGGCGTGTTTCAGAAAACGGGTCAAAGGGTACGGACCACGGAAAGGGCAATTCTGTTTTCATTATTGGCGAAAACCTAAAACAACCCGGATTCTTTAATGACTATGACGATTTAAATAGCTTGGACAACGGTGACATTCCTTTTAAGGTCGATTTCAAAAATATCTATAGCGATATCATCCGCGAGTGGTTTGAAGAAAGTATCAAAGGAATTATTTTCTCACGCTACAAAAGCTTAGAAATCATTTAGTGCATTTATTTGCATGTGATCCATCACAATACCCGTATGGGTTAGACGTTTGTCCGCATTGACACATTGGACGATTTTTTATAATTTTCACCATTTAGTTGTTTAAACAAAGATATTGACATTGATTGCCAAAAGAAATAAGTTACCTAAGGGTAACAGAGAAATACTAGTTACTATATGGTAACCTGCAAATCAGAAAAGAGCGTCTGTCACGTAAAGGATTTCACCAGGATATTAGGTGGAAAATGAAGCTGCCCATCATCAACACGTTGAGAAAGAACGGCAATATTAGATTCGGTAAACTTCATCTTCTCACAGAAGTCATTTCGCGTAAATTGTTAACACAGCAGCCTAGAGAACTTGAAGCAGACGGCTTACTCGTTAGAACCGAATATAACGAGGTTCCGCGAAGAGTTGAATATGCTCTATCTCCTTCTTCGGAAAAACTGTGCCCAGTGTTTCACGCTATTGAAGAGTGGAATACCTTTTCGTAAAAAACTCGTTAGTAATACATGGAAGATTTTATAACCGATCTTTTTATGAGGTGCGTCTACACACTTCAAGTAATTGGAGGGTCACCGGGTGAATTCGGCTACGGCTATTACCTAGCCAATATTCTGGTTTTTGTGGTATTGCAACCCGGCTTAATACTTCTTTTCTTTATGCTGTGGAGAAAAGAACGAAGGCTCAGAAGACGACAATCTATTTAATCGTAAAGGCAAGACCTACGCCCAAAACTGACCTACGCTGCCATGCGTCTATCTGATCTAAGTCACGATTAAATTGCACATGGGCGTTGATTGAAAACGCCTCTTTAATCTTATAAAGGGCTATTACATCTACCGCAATATCCGTCTCCAAGAAGGAAGCGGCATAGTTGTAAAAGATGTCTGATTTAGCCGTTATGCTCAATTGATCTGTCACGGGCTGTGTATAGTTTAGTGTGATTTTTGCACCCGCTTCCAGGCGCCAAACAGCACCCGAATCCACACCAAAAGCGCCTTTATTGCGCAAGTCTTCATCCCAAACAGCAGTACTTTTTCCTGCCAATGGAGATACATATATCTGCCAATAATCGTAAGAAGTATTTCCAAGTCCTAGAGAAAACTGACCATAAATCGGCGCACCAAAGGAGGAAATCGGGGTAAGTGATGTGTCACCGGCGGCATAGCCTGGAGAAAACTGTGAACGTAAATTCAGCTGACTTGAAAAATTCCATTCTGAAGTTTTTGGCGACCCGGTTACAGTAGTGGTAAACTCTACCTTATCTGCGTTTTTTGTTAAAAGACCGGCTTGTCGGCTCAGGCCATAATTCCCCTCTAGCAGGTGAACCGAAGTCCAATTTGAACCTTTTCTTACCCAATTCTCTCTGATCAATAAGCTC
The DNA here is from genome assembly GCA_902614915.1 of uncultured Cryomorphaceae bacterium. GTDB lineage: Bacteria > Bacteroidota > Bacteroidia > Flavobacteriales > Schleiferiaceae > UBA10364. The sequence goes on along the minus strand of CACMMX010000010.1, from coordinate 68,150 downwards.
ATGTTGGAACTGTTTTCCCCTCCAGCATTCCAATTGTTAAGTTCCGTAAACGCTCCCGAGGCACTATAAATAACTGTTCGAACAAAGACATAAGCAGTGTCCGGTTTTTGAGCTAAAACAGGGGTATTTGAAAAGAGTATAAACGCAAGGATGTGCATGCACACATTTTTCATGTAAGACGTTCTTTTTTACTTCTTCTTAAATGCGTTGATGGCATCCTTGGCTTCTTTACTTAAAATCAATGCTCCGCTAATGGCTGCACGCTTAGTAAGTAACTCATCCCAATGTTCTGTTCCTTCCCAAAACACCTTCTTTAAGCCTTGCATGGCAGGAACAGACTTGGTGGACAACCTATTAACTAATTCATCAATAGCAGAATCCATTTCCTCTACAGTAGCAAAAACATCATTGTATAAACCTCGCTGACAAGCCCAATCCGCACTGCGCCACTCCGTTGCATTAATTGCCAAATCGGACATTCCCGATAATCCAAGTTTTCGTTCCACAGCCGGCCCCACAACAAAAGGACCAATCCCTACAGCCAATTCACTCAACTTCACTGCCGCATGTTTAGTTGCATAGCAATAGTCCACAGAAGACACAAGACCTACGCCACCGCCTACTGCTTTTCCTTGAACGCGTCCAATAATTAGCTTAGGACATTTGCGCATGACGTTGATCACATTAGCAAATCCACTAAAGAACACCTTCCCTGTATCCAAGTCTTCAATGGCAATAAGCTCATCAAAACTCGCTCCGGCACAAAAGGCACGATCACCTGCGCTCTTTAAAAGAATGATTTTGACAGTGCTATTTTCACCCAATTCTGTAATTGTATTGGCCAATTCTGCCAGGACCTTACCCGGCAAAGAATTGGACAACGGGTGAAAAAATTCAACTGTTGCTAAACCGCGATTATCAATATTGACGTTGACGCCGCCTTGGTGTACTGCTTCATTCATAGGTTACGGTATTTGGGTATTGTATTCTGAGGAATATTCAATTTTTACAAGCATGCTACGGCCCACGGAGTTTTTCACGCTCTCGTAACCCACATATCCGGGAACGTCGCCTACCAACTTCAGGGTTTCTTCGTCCAATTCCGCATAGCCCTTGAGACCGTCAGAAGGCAAATAGCTGAATATGTTAGCGTACTGTACGCTTGAGAACCGCTCAAAATTCATTAGCTCTGGTCTAACTTCTTTACCATGGTCAAAATGGTCGTGACTGCTACAACCTCGTCTACGTCGTCATAAACCTCAACATAATATTTCACTATTCCTTTGGCGACATCGTCCTCACTTCGTTTTTCCTGGTCAATCTTTTCCTTAACGGTCAATTTTACGCCAATGGTTGCTCCTGGATAAACAGGTTTGGTGAATCGGCATTCATCGATTCCATAGTTCAATAATACGGGGCCTTTTTTTGCTTCAACGAATAATCCTGCGGCCTTACTCAAGATGAAATATCCGTGCGCTACTCGGTCTTCAAAGATGGTGCCTTCAAGACTGGTTGCGTCCATATGGGCGTAGAAATTGTCCCCGCTGACATTCGCGAAATTTGTAATGTCCGTCTCTGTCACCGTATGTTTCGCCGTATACACTGTGGCCCCAACTTCCAATTCTTCAAAATGCTGACGGAAAACATGGGGCATAGCCTCTGGGCGAGACGCCCCAGGCTGGTATTGTTGAGTTATAGCCGTAATATCATCCGGATGGCCCTGAATAGCGGTTCGGTGCAAATAATGCAAAACACCGCGTTTACCACCCATTTCTTCACCGCCACCGGCACGTCCAGGACCACCGTGCTTCATCAATGGCATAGGCGAACCGTGACCGGTGCTTTCTTTAGCCATCCTTTCGTTGATGATGTGGATACGTCCATTGTAGGCGGCGGCTTCCGAAGTGAATGCTACAATATCAGAGGTGTTCTTGCTCACAAAAGAGGTGACCAATGAACCGCGCCCCATAGCCGTCAATTGCACGGCTTCGTCTATTGTTTTGTAAGGCATTAAGGTGCTCACTGGACCAAAAGGCTCTACTTCGTGCACCTGAGTCTTGTTGAACGGGTCCGTGTTCACAAAAAGTTTTGGGCTGAAAAAGGCCCCGGCCTTGGTGGCCCCTACAAGGTTCAGTTCTGGATTGCAAACGAGTTCCTGTTCGGCCGTTAGTTTATTCATTTCTGCTTCAACACGTCCAACTTGATCATGGGTTGCCAAAGCGCCCATACGCACTCCTTCAGCCTGTGGGTCACCAATAATTATTTTTTGTAATCGAGCAATAACCGCTTGCTCTACAGATGGTAGCAGGTGCTCCGGAACCATCGCTCTGCGGATAGCTGTACATTTTTGACCGGCTTTTACGGTCATTTCATTGGCTAATTCACGCACAAACAAAGCAAATTCTGTATCCTCAGGCTTCACATCCGGACCGAGTACTGCAGCATTGAGGCTGTCTGCTTCCAAATTAAACGGCACCGATCGCTCATTCAAATGCGGAAGGCCTCTAAGCGTTTGCCCCGTGGCAGCCGAACCGGTGAAGGTGATCATATCCTGGAAATCTACATGATCAAGAATCCCTCTACCCTTACCGCTTACAAGTTGCAAAGTGCCCTTTGGTAAAAGCTCGCTGTCAATTATGGCTTTCACCATAACTTCAGTTAGATAAGAAGTGTATTCTGATGGTTTGACTACAGCAGGAACGCCGGCCATAAAATTCACGGCTATTTTCTCTAGCATTCCCCATATAGGAAAATTAAATGCATTGATGTGTACAGCCACACCGTGCCTTGGCACCATAATATGGTGCCCAATAAAGGTCCCTTCCTTGGATAAACGTGCCAATTCACCATCAACATAATAGGGAAGATCTGGAAATTGCCGCCTAAGGGACGCATTAGCAAAAAGATTGCCGATACCCCCTTCTATATCAATCCAGCTATCAACCTTTGTGGCACCTGTTGCCCAGCTCATGTCATAAAACTGATCTTTGATAGAGTTTAAATGTAGTGCCAAAGCTTTTAGCATTCGTCCTCGCTCTTGAAAAGTCATTGCACGCAAGGCAGGACCACCAACACTACGTGCGTAATCTAAAATAGACTTGTAGTCTAATCCCTCTGAGCTCACCGTGGCAAATTCCGCCCCAGTAATGGCATGACGGGCAGTATATTCGTTACCGCTTCCCGTCTCCCAGTTACCAAGGATGTAATTTTTAACTGTGTTCATCTATTTATGTGTTTGATAGGTTCCCTTATGTTGTGGTCTGTTGGTTTCCAATTGGGTGAGTGGCTTCACCTCTTTGAGGGTGTCTTGGCATTGCTTAGGAAGCTCCATATATAACTTTGTCCCCTCTGTTTTCCATGCTAAAATTTCATCACTAACCTGCTTGACCACTTTTCCTGGGTTGCCCAAAAAAACGCTTCGCGAAGGTATCACCGTGTTCTGAGGTACAAAAGATAATGCGCCAACTATAGAACCTTCGCCAATAACAACATTGTCCATGACCACAGCGTTCATTCCTATAAGCACGTTCTCGCCCAAGGTCCCTCCGTGAATAATAGCTCCGTGACCCACGTGCGCCATTTTCTTTAATCGGGTTTCAGTTTTTGGAAACATATGTACCGTACAATTCTCTTGTACGTTCACACCTTCCTCTAAGACAATTCTACCCCAATCTCCGCGCAACACGGCTCCAGGACCAATATAACAACGGGCACCAATAATTACGTCACCGGTTACATTAGCCTGGGGATGGACAAATGCCGATGGGTGAACGACCGGAATAAATTCAAGAAATTGGTAAATAGCCATCTTAAACGCGTTCTATAATAGTAGCGTAACCCTGTCCTACACCTATACACATGCTGACCAATGCATATTTCTTTTCTGAGGCCTGTAACTCTAATGCTGCGGAGTGTAATATCCGTCCACCTGTTGCTCCAAGAGGATGCCCTAAAGCAATCGCACCTCCGTTTGGGTTAATGCGCTGGTCATCATCTGGCAAACCTAGCGCTCGTGTACAAGCTAATACTTGTGCTGCAAAAGCCTCATTAAGTTCAATAATGTCCATATCGTCCAAGGTTAGGCCTGCTTTATCTAGCGCGTTTTTTGATGCTTCCACAGGACCAATTCCCATAATACGTGGCTCAACACCCGCAACCGCAGAGCAAACAACTCGCGCTAAAGGCTTTAGTTGGTGTTTCTCCACGGCGTCGCCACTAGCAATCAACAAAGCCACCGCTCCATCGTTAAGACCTGAACTGTTTCCCGCTGTTACAGTGCCGTCTTTTTTAAATGCGGCACGTAACCCTGCCAATCCTTCCTTTGTGGTGTTAGGCTTAATAAATTCATCTTCCGCAAAGATTATTGGATCCTTCTTGTGTTGTGGTATTTCAACCGACATTCTTTCAAGATCAAATCTTCCAATTTCATTGGCACATGTTGCTTTCTGTTGTGACCATAACGCAAAAGCATCTTGATCTTCACGGCTAATGCCAAATTGCTCCACCAGATTTTCTGCTGTTTCCCCCATAGAGTGTGTACCGTAAAGTGTTTGCATCTTTGGATTGACGAAACGCCAACCAAATGAACTATCGTACATTTTACTGTCCGTTCCGAACGCGCTTTGTGATTTGGAGACTACATAGGGTCCTCTGCTCATATTTTCTACGCCACCAGCGATAAATAGGTCGCCATCCCCTGCCTTAATTGCACGATGAGCATGAATAACCGCACTCATTCCTGATGCGCATAGGCGATTTATCGTTTCACCTGGGACGCTCCAAGGGAGCCCAGCAAGAAGCGCTGCCATGCGAGCGATATTGCGATTGTCTTCACCTGCCTGATTCGCGCAGCCTAGAATAACATCATCAATGGTGGATGAATCTAAACGTGAGTTCTTGTCAATGAGTTTAGCAATTGTCATGGCCGCCAAGTCATCCGTACGAATAGCCGCAAGGGTGCCTTTAAATTTTCCTATAGGTGTTCTAACACCATCTATAATATACGTTTCTTTCATAGCTTCCATTCTTTGGACGTACGGTATACCGTTCCCTTAAACCACGCCACTCGTTTATCTGAGGTGTTGGTAATATCTATTTGATAAATGGCTGTTTTATGGGTTTCACTTACAATCGACGCGCGCGCTCTTATGACATCACCGGCGAGCACTTTTTCAATGTGATGAATGCTTGTCTCAATGGATAGACTCTGTTTACCGCCGCCGTTCGAAGCAAAAGCCAGTGCAGAGTCTGCAAGAGAATAGGTAATTCCTCCATGAGCAATATTGAACCCATTGGTCATTTCTTCGCGTACCGTCATCTCAAGGACTGCTGATTCTACCGTACTAGATACTACTTGAATACCTAGCCACTGACTGAACGCGTCATTTTTCATCATGTGCTTTACTATTTGTTGTGCTTTTTCCATCACGCGTCGCTTTCAGTCTTGTCTTGAAGTACGGCCATTTCCAAGGCTTCTACAGCGCAGTCTAAAAGAAATAAAATGTTTCCAGCAACCTCATTACTCATAGTATTGTTTTCGGCAACATATAAATAGAGTTCATTAAGTGTATTGGGAGAGCTACTTATCTTAATGAGAGAGTGAATATCAAGCCCATTATCTTCCTGAAAGTCTTCATACACCTCCATTCTTGATTCGATGATTCCGGCCCATTTCTCTTCACTCAGCATAGTGGTGCGCCAACCCATCTTTTGGAAAGACCATTTCAAAACAAGGACAGCTTTAAGCATCCATGAGTGGGCGCCTTCATCTATGCCTTCATCTGCATCCATGAGTGTACCTAACAAGAACGGCTGACTATCAAGGAAATCATCAAAATTCTGCTGAAAAAGCTCATTGTTCCATCCCTCTAATTCAAGAATACTCTCCCTTAATGAGATTAACCCATTTGCTTTAACTTTATTCATAATTAACGAATTTAAGGAATAAAAGTCCCTTAAGTACGAGACTCAGGGTATTCCAACTAACACATCAAATATGAAACTCACATTTATTCTTATGGCTTATACAGAGTCTTATTTAGAATAAAGTATTTGTAACAAAATACAGGCTTGTTATGAAATTATTCGCTAATCACCTGTAAACCGGGTCTTACCTTTGGATTTACAGCACTTTTATCATAATACGATGAGGGATACCGTCTTCAAGAAAATCTTTCCCTTCACCAACGTATCCTTGAGATTCATACCAATTCAATAGATAGGACTGAGCCATAATTTTAATGGGCCCTGTGTAGCCTAAACTGTACATTGTCTCTTCGGAGCGCCGCATAAGCTCTTTACCCAAAACACTGCCGCGCATTGATTTCGCCACAATAACCCTTCCTATAGAAGCCTCATCATAATATACTCCCGGAGGAACAATTCGTGTACAAGCAACAAACTCATTATTATGCTCTGCCCATAAATGGGCGCATTTATCGTCATAGCCGTCAGCGTCCAGATATACACAATCCTGCTCTACCACGAACACTTCCGAACGTAGTCGAAGTATACTGTACAACTCCATATTAGTAAGCTCGTCGAACCACTTAACTTTCCAGTGCATGAACTGTTTTTTTAGTTTTTATGGTTATTTGAATTACCAACGAAAATAAAAATAGAATCCCCAATACTGTTGTAATTGAGCCTGCTATGCTTGTTTCTATGAGCTTGCTAAGTCCATACCCGCCTAAGGCGCCCAATAAACCATAAACAGCGCTTAAAATTAGCAATGGTTTCAATTTTTGGACCAGCAAATATGCACTTGCCGCAGGAGCTACAAGTAAAGCCACCACAAGAATAGCTCCAACACTTTCAAAGCTAACCACCGTAGCCAAGCTAACCATGGACATTAAGCTCAAGTTCCAAAGACCCGCTGAAATACCTAACACCATGGCATAATCTTCATTAAAACTAGTCATTTTTAACCCTTTGTACCCAATGATTAAATATACTAGGACTACCAAAAACAAAACACTTGAAGACCAAAGAGCAATGGGCCCATAGGAAGTCCCGTTTATTATCCAAAGATTGAAAGGTACATATGCTATTTCTCCATAAAGAACACACTCTTGGTCTAGGTCCACACTGTCGCTCCAAAAGGTTATTAGAACCACTCCTAAGGCAAAAAGGGAAGTAAATGTCATGCCTATACTTGCGTCACTCTGTACGCGAAGCTTTTTTCTCAATAGCTCTATTATTACCGTGGCGCCAACACCCACGATGGCCGCTCCGACAAACATGACAAGGCTTGCCCTGCTTTGACTTAACCAATAGGCAATTGCGATTCCAGGTAATACAGCGTGAGAAATAGCGTCTCCAACCATCGTCATCTTTCGCAGCACTAAAAACACCCCAAGCAATGCGCATGAGACACCTATAAAAGAAGCAACCAATGCTATGGATAACGTAGGATTCACCGGCTTAAACGATGGGCTAACGGAAGTCGGTAGCTAATTCCAGCGCCTGCAATAAAGCCGGTCGTTGGATTGCGGGCGTCAACAGTTTCTGATATATCATAACCTGCATAAACATCCCATTGCAAATCACTAGACAATAGTTTAGTGATTCCCCCGTCAACAAAAGGGGTATGAAAAAGCTGCGTCTGTACCAATTCCCAGTTGGTAAAATATTCTATATATACTCCCCAATCATTACCGAAATCATAGCCTACTGCGAAAGAAAACATCCCCTCGTTAATATAGCCAGCGGTTCCATTTAAAGCGCCAGAAAAACCAATGTTAGAGGCAAGGGCGACCTTAGAGGTAATCCCTTTTTCTAGCATCAATCGCTGTTCGTGAAACACTGTATTGTTTGGATAAACCTGACGGTAATCACCTAAGGAAAGCCAAGGAAGTGTGGTATGACTCAACCAGGTTGTCTGTGGCATTTTATGGCTTTCTTCCAACAAATTATACTTAAAACCAATAGTCAATGGACTAACACCTGTTCTGCGATAAGGATCATTCAAAGTAGATGGATTATCAAATTGTTGAGTATTCGAATTAACCACACTACGAAATTCAAATCGTCTATTAATACCAAACCGCAACACCTGCTCAACCTGATGAATATCTATAACTTCACCTCCAGGCAAGAGGCTCTCGCTATGTGAATACTGATACCCGCCTTCATACTGTAACCAGCCTACAGGTGTTATAAAAGCACTCTCTGTCATATCTGGACGGTCCGTCGCAATGGGAAATGTTTTAATCATTGGGGTATTCGGACTTATTTGGCCTACATTATCATCTGTCTCAGGACGCTCCTGAGCCATGCCCCAAAAAGATGAGACTGTTAAAATCAAAATGCTAATCTTCTTCATAAGGTATTGGACTTTTGTGCGGATCCACTTCGGGATTCCCCAATTCTTTAACTAGTAATTCTTCTATTTCTGGAGTAATCACGTGCTCCATCGTTTCAGCTTGTGGGTGAATGTGATCAGCGGCCATCCCAAGACGTTCTGTAAGATACAATTCCCACAATCTATGAAGACGAACAACCCTCCTACCTTCACTACGACCAAGCTCAGTTAAGCCATAGCAGCCGCCATAGTCAATAATTAACAAGCGCTTTTTCAGCTCCTTGAGTGCCGATGTTAATCTGTCTAAGCGGATTACCCTTTTGCGCTGTATTTCATCAACAGAAAGCACAATAGGAAGCCCCCTATGCTCTTCCTGCTGAAAGAGAAGTTTAAGGACGTTTTCTCGAATCGTTTTTCGTTGGTTCGCATTAGCCTGTTTTTGTTTAGAAAACCACCCTCTTTTAGGCGCAAACAATAACGATGAGAAACCAAAAAAAGCCATAACCAGGACCACCCACGGTCCCGTAGGCATCTTTGAAAGTGCGCTAGATATGTAAGTTCCTAGTACAGCTGCGACACCGGCAAATGACGCGGTTAGAACTAACATCGAAGGCAGACTATTTGTCCAAACCCTTGCGGTAGCGGAGGGCGTAATAAGTAATGCTGCCATCAAAACAACACCAACGGTTTGTATGCCAATTGTAATTGCCAAAACCGTAAGAACCGTAAACGCACAGCGAATAAGCGGCATAGGCAGCCCTATAGCTTGAGCAAAATCTTCATTAAACGTCATGAGCTGAAAACCCTTATAAAATAGACCAACGCCAATAATTAATAGAAGGGCAAGTACTGTAAAAATATAAATGTCCTGCATAGTTATAGCCGCTGCTTTACCCAAAAGAAAACGCTCTAGCCCGGCTTGTTGACCTATTCCTGTTCGCTGAATATAGGACATCAACATAATTCCAAACCCAAAAAAAGTTGAAAGCACTAAACTCACCGCGGTATCGTTCTTGAGTTTTGTCTTGTTTTCTATATATCCTATTCCATAATGTGCCAACAAACCGCTAATGAGGGCTCCGAAAATCAGCAAACTAGAATTTCTAATTCCGCCAAGAATAAATGCAAGGACAACTCCCGGCAACAACGCATGAGCAATAGCGTCTCCAATAAGACTCTGTCCTTTGAGATAACTGAAAGCACCAACCACAGAAGAAGAAGCTGCTAAAAGGGTTGTACCGACTAAAACCTTTAGGAAAACAGGGTCCATTCTTATTCTTTATCAGGTTTATTTTCCTTAAATTCTGGCTCACGTAGAGGAAACTCTTCCGTGCTTATCAAATCTCCTAACTTGGATAGAACCGTTAAACGCCCGCCATACGCTTCTTGTAGCAAGTCCTTTGTGAACACCTCATTCTTAGGACCAGCGGCTACAAGCCTTGTATTCAACAATACGATGTGATCAAAATATTCGTTAGCCGTCTGCAAGTCGTGGTGGACAATAACAACCGTCTTACCCTGATTTTTCATCTCTTGCAATAATTGTAAAATCGCGTCCTCAGTCGCTGCATCAACACCCACAAAAGGTTCATCCATTAAATAGATGTCTGCCTGCTGCGCCAATGACCTTGCAATAAAAACACGCTGCTGTTGTCCTCCAGAAAGCTGAGAAATCTGTCTATGCGCAAACTCCAAAAGATTTACTTTCTCTAAAGCCTCTGTGGCAATTCTCTTGTCGTCTTTAGAAATTCTTCTAAAGAGATTATTCTTTCTGTACCGACCCATTAACACCACATCCATGACGTCTGCAGGAAAATCCCAATCTACACTTTCTCGTTGAGGAACATAACTTACTCGGGAACGCACTTTATCCAATGGCTGCCCAAAGATTTCCGTGTAGCCGCTATCGGGCTTCATTAGACCCATTATAGTTTTAAGCATAGTAGTTTTACCCGACCCATTTGGGCCAACGATTCCTATTATTTTTCCCATAGGTAATGAAAAGTCCACGTCCCACAGCACCGGTTTACTATGATAGCTTACCGTAAGGTTATGTACTTCAATGCTCTTTTCCATTATTTCCAAGAGTTTAATATTTGTGTTGTATTGTATTTAAATGCACCGATTAAAGTCGCTTCTTTCGTTCCTTGTTCCCCAAGGGCGTCTGAATAGAGGGGCTTGCCAAGTCTAACCTTTCCCCCCTTCTGTTCTACAGCCTCCTGTAATGCTTCAATACTTTTTGAATTTACTGAGGTTTCTGTGAATACGGTATTTAAGCCTGTCTTAACTATAAAGTCCGCTGTATTGCTCATGTCCTTCACACCAAATTCAGCTGCAGTACTAACGCCTTGTAGCCCCTTAACCTTTACACCATAAGCTCTTCCAAAATATGAGAAGGCATCATGTGCGGTAACTATGGCCCTTAACGAGTCAGGTATCTCGTTGCTTTTATTATAGAACGTATTATGCGCGTTTAACAATTTAGCACTATATGCTTCACTTCTGCTTTCAATAATCACGCTGTACTCAGGGTATTGTTCAATTAAAAACAGGGCTAATTCACTCACACAACGTTCCCAAAGTTTAAGATCAAACCAAATGTGTGGATCAAAAACATTTGGGCCAACAGTTATTAACTCTAAACTCGTAAGCGATTCGCTCATTTCATAAACAGGTTTTGTCAAGGAAACTTTTTCTAATATTTCTGTCATTTTACCCTCAAGATGAAGGCCATTGTGCAATACAATTTGTGCACTAGTAATGGCATGTACGTCTTTTTCTACAGGTTTGTATGAATGAGGGTCAATGTTGCTTTGCATTAACGCCTGCACTTCAACTTCGGGAGGCAGTAACTGTCGAGCAGCATCTGCAACTACAGAAGTGGTTGCTAAAACTTCCGCTCCCTTAGGCGCTTCACAAGAAACAAGAAGAGTAATTGGTAAAAGAAATTTGATTAGGGCTTTCATAGGGATATTGCGTAAATGTTTGAGGACATACTATGGCTTAACCAGAAGGATTCGCCTTCTTCAGCCTGAAGCTGGATACTAAAATCAAAACTTGACACAGATTTTAAAGTATACTCTTTGCCTAAGCTTATTTTTAAAAGATCTAATTGTGTAAAAAAGTCTGTTCCTGCGTCCTCCACACGAACGACTTTCAGGCTGCTGCCCTGAGGAAATTGCTGCAGCGGTTTTCCCACCGCAGGTGGTATTTTTCCATCTGCTTGAGGAATTGGATCGCCATGAGGATCATGAGCAGGTGAGTCCAGATACTCTGCCAGCTTTTCTACCAGTTCTCGGCTTTGAATGTGTTCTAGCTGTTCAGCGATAGAATGAACTTCTTCCCAGCCAAAGCCAAGTTTTTCAACCAAAAACGTCTCCCATAATCTATGCTTACGTAAAATATGTTTAGCCAAGGTTAGCCCGTCTAAAGTGAGCTTAACTCCCTTGTAAGGAATAACTTCAACAAGACCTTTTGAAGCGAGTCTTCTCACCGCTTGTGTTGCCGAAGGACCCTTGGCACCCACTCGGTTTGCAAGAGCGCCGCTAGCAACGGTAGCTTCACCGCCTAAATAGTACAGCGCTTTAATATAGTTCTCCTCGCTTTCTGTATGATTATTCACTTTGCCTACAAATAAGTTTAGGTAAAACTAAACCTTTGAGCGCATATACGCAATTAACCTATGAATATCTTCTAAGAAGAGTGTAACTTGCAACGCATGAAGGAAAATATATACTTCATCTCAGACATTCACCTTGGTGCGCCTTCAATAACGGAAAGCCAGAAACGTGAGCGCAAATTAATCCGCTTCATGGATGCCATTGAATCCGATTGTAAGAGGCTTTACATCGTTGGAGATCTCTTTGATTATTGGTTTGAATACAAACATGTTGTCCCACGCGGCCACAGTAGATTATTAGGACGACTTGCTCAACTTGTAGACAACGGGCTTGATTTGCATATTTTCACCGGTAATCACGACTTGTGGATTAGCGACTATCTAGTCGTTGAACTAGGAGCAACCATCCATCGCAAACCTTTAGAAATTAAACTAGGATCAAAGCGGTTTTATATTGCCCACGGCGATGGTCTAGGCCCAGGTGAACTGCAATACAAACTGCTGAAAAAGGTATTTATGAATAAGGTATGTCAATGGCTCTATCGAAGGCTTCATCCCAATTTCGGTATCTGGTTTGCCGCTAAAATGTCTCGCGCCTCACGCGCTTCCCAAACCGAAGAGGACCACAAGTTTTTAGGGGTAAAGGAAAGGCTACTTCAACACAGTTTGACTATCCTTGAGAGCACGCAAATAGATTATTTTATTTACGGGCACAGACACTATCTTAAGGACATACCGCTTGAACATACTCGAAAAAACGGCATAAATATTGAATCAAGATACGTTGTTTTGGGCGATTGGATTAGCATAGATTCTTTTGCAAAATGGAACGGAACTCGTTTAATCACAGATACTTTTAATCCAGAAAAATGAAACAAATCACTCTTTCATTGGCTCTTCTCACTGTCTTATCTACGAGCGCACAGAATTTCAACAGACCCCATGGAGTTGGAATGGCAATAGGGGAACCAAGCGGCTTTAGCGTTAAGAAATTCAACAACACTAACCAAGCGTTTCAATTTACACTCGGCTATAGCACTACTAGGAATTCTGGAATCAATTTAGGAGTGGATTTTCTTTTACACGACCGCAGTTTCATAACTACCGATAAAGGTTATGTCCCGCTTTATTATGGTTTTGGGGCACATATAAAAAGCTATGAAAGCGAAAGTCAGGTTTACGCTCGCGTACCATTCGGGGTGGCTTATGAATTTAACAATTATCCGGCAGATATCTTTTTCGAATTTTCGCCAGGTATTGCCGTCATTCCCTCACCGGAATTAGTAATAAATGTTGGCGTAGGGGGGAGGTTTTATTTCTATCTAAGGTCCAATTAAAAGATATACGGCGACATTAAGCTAGTCCCGCAACATAAAAAGAGCCCGAAAAATTTCTCGAGCTCTTTGTTTATAAAACAAGATATAAAGTTACTTTACAGCAGCATATTTTTCAGCTACTGCAGCCCAATTAACTACATTCCAAAATGCTACTATGTAATCAGGACGACGATTCTGGTAGTTCAAATAATATGCGTGCTCCCAAACGTCCAAGCCCATTATTGGGTGACCACCACAGCTAACGCCTGGCATCAATGTGTTGTCTTGGTTTGCAGAAGAACAAACCTCCAGCTTGCCGTCTTTAACACACAACCAAGCCCAACCTGATCCGAAACGAGTCGCAGCAGCGGCATTGAATTTTTCTTTCAAACCGTCCAACGAACCAAATGCATCGTCAATAGCCGCTGCCAAATCACCTGTTGGCGCGCCGCCGCCGTTTGGAGAAAGCACTTCCCAAAACAAGCAATGATTGTAATAACCGCCACCGTTATTACGGATAGCTACATTGTCTGAATGGTTTGCAAGCAACTCCTCAATAGACTTACCTTCCATATCTGTGCCTTCAACTGCTGCATTTAGCTTTGACGTGTATCCTGCATGGTGTTTCCCGTGGTGGATTTCCATGGTACGCGCATCAAAGTGAGGTTCTAGCGCATCATGTGCGTATCCCAATTGTGGTAATTTAAATGCCATAATAAAAAAGGGTTTTAATTTTTAGCAAAACTAAACTATAAAGACCACTTAACTAAATTTTTAAAACCTCGGTGGTTTGCTCTTCAAGCAGATATTCAAGAATCTTATATTGCTCGCTCCCGTTATTATAGCAAGGGGTATCAATATGCAAGGCATAGAAAGTCATAAAATTAATTGGTAAAATATGAAAATCGATATGCCTTATATCCTAAAGAGCGGTGGGCTTAAAGAATTAACGGAGAATGACGCCAAATGAATTTAAACGGTGTAAATTAAGGCTATGTCTAAAAGCGTTAATTCAGAATCTCCACTAACAGCCCAAGAGGCATTTTTAGTGTTAGACGCATCTGCAGGGTCAGGGAAAACATACACACTTGTGCAGCATATTCTAATGAATGCTTTGAAACACCCTAAAACGGAATACGCTTATCAAAAAATACTAGCTATCACCTTTACAAATAACGCGGCAGACGAAATGAAAACGCGTTTGCTAGAACATTTACTAGCCTTTAGTAAACTTGACAAGCCATGGGAAGACACTTTTTTCAAGCCCATCTGGGAAACCTTAGGATTAGACGCGAAAGAGCTACAATGCAGGGCGGCTTCTACCTCCAAGCATATGCTTCATAATTACTCAACATTGAACGTTGGGACTATTGACCAGTTTACACACCGTCTTGTTCGCACTTTTACAAAAGACCTAAACTTAGACGACAATTTTGAAGTCCGCTTAGATTTAGACGCCATGATTGCCGAGGCTCTTGAAGATCTATACACTTCATTAGGCGATCATTCCGACCTGAAAAATACCATGGTGACAATGGTACATGAAAGAATGGCTCGGGATGAAAATTATAATCCTGACTATCACCTCAAAAAAGAAGGAAAGGATAGTTTTGAAGAAGACAATTGGCAATATCTTGAAAAACTTCCTCAACCTGGACGGCTGCTTAGCGTTGAACTTGAGTTAAAAAGTCAAGTTGAAGCCATTGTAACTGAAGGCAGGGACCTATCAAATGAAGCACGCAATCTTATCAAAGAACATGGACTTAAAGGCTCAATTGTTCATTACAAACCAGTAAAAAATCACATACTAGATAAATGGCAAAACCTTAAAAAAAACCCACTATCTGCTGCAGACAGCGTTTGGAAATCTCACGTCAAAAACAACGGGCAGGTTTGGGAAGACTTTTTAAACAAAGCCAAGCGTTTTGAATCAGAAAACAAGCGAAAGCTCATGGCTTTAAAACTAGCTGCGGTAAAACTGCAAAGATTAGCAGCCATAAAGGCGCTGCTGCAAAAGTTTGATGATTTACAGAAAAAACAAAACACCATGCCTTTGAGCGCCTTTAACAAGCTTATATACAAAGAGCTGGAAAACGAGCCAGCCGGATTCTTATATGCTCGATTAGGAGAAAAATATTGGCACTTTTATATTGACGAATTCCAGGATACTTCAGAGGTTCAATTCATTAATCTTCATCCTTTAATTGAACACACATTAACAAAAGATGTGTTTAAAAATTCCGCCCTTATTGTTGGAGACGCTAAGCAAAGTATTTATCGTTGGCGCGGAGGAAAGGCAGAACAATTTATGGCGCTTGTTGACAATGCGCATCCTATCAATAAGGCGGGAGGGGTTGAACAGTACAAAAGGAAAACGCTTCGCCTAAAAAAGAATCACCGAACATACGGAGCCATTGTAAATTTCAACAACAACCTATTTGCATCTCTGTCCAATGAACTCTTGCAAGAGGGACACAAGAGTGTCTATTCAAGAGATCGGGTATATCAAATAGCCACTAAAAAAGATGATGAGGGAGAAGTCATAGTTGATGTTATCGATGCAAGTGATGCGAATAACTTTAAAGAATTAGCCTGTAAAAAAACACTAGAACGCATCAAAGAATTGCATAAGCGTAAATTCGACTATTCAGATATTGCTATTCTAGTTAGGGGCAATGCTGACGGGAAACTCATTGCCAACTACTTAACGAATAATGGCTGTCCAGTTTTTACTTCAGACGGACTAATTCTTGGAAACAGCCACGAAGGAAAACTACTTCACGCGGCATTTAAAATGTATCTTAATCCAGAAGATAAACCGTCGCGATTCGCATTAGCTCATGCGCTTGTTCGCCATAACAAGTTAAAGGCAGAAGATGGGTTTATCTTAGAAAAGTCAACTGCTTCATTTGGTGTCTCAGCACTAATAAACGACTTTCCAAAGGTATCACAGTTACTCCATCCAGCGGATAGTCTATTTGATTTTGCCTTTCGTGCCTTTGATATTTTTGGCTATTTAGACACACCAAATGCTTTTGTAGACGCCGCTTTAGACGCTGTCTATGAATACCAAAACAGGGAGGGTACGTTTGCAAATTTACCCATTTGGTGGAGGGAAGAAGCCTTCAACAGACCAATACAGACATATGCAAACGCATCAGCGATACGTGTAATGACAGTTCACAAGAGTAAAGGGCTAGAGTTTGAACATGTAATAGTTCCTTTCGACATCAACTACAAAATTGACAATACTGAACATTGGCTAGAGTTTCCATACCACGACGAAATTGAACGTATACCTGTTTCGTTTACCAAAGAAAATTTAGATTTATTTGAGAAGGACCACATTATAGAATTGGAAACCAAGAGTCGATTCGACTGGATGAATATGATTTATGTCGCATTAACAAGGCCTGTTCGTGGATTACACATTATTCTCAAAGAAGACGAGGAGGCTAAAAATCTCTCCAAGGCAATCTTTGATTACCTTGGTGTGGAAGGAAATGCAGGACAGCATAGAATAGGTAAAGCAGTTCTTCCTAAAGATAAAAATGAAGTAAATACCAAAGCAGAAATGTTTTTAACAAAAACAACTCTTGGGGCTGCAAAACTAAAAATGGCACATGCTGCTCCACAAAATTGGTACGAGGGCGGAATAGACCCGAGAAAATGGGGCACCGCTATACACCGAATTCTTCAAGGCCCTAAAGAAAAGAGGCATCAAAGCTTAGAGCGCTTATACCGCAGCGGTATCATCTCTAATGCCCTCAGAGAACGTGCATATAATATTCTTAACCAAATAGGTACCCATAAAATATTGAACCTATTGGAAAAGGAAAATACTGCAGTATATACCGAACGAAGCCTTGTTGATGGCGAGAGCTTCTTTAGACCCGATTTAATAATTGAACAGGAAAAGGAACTGATTGTTATAGATTATAAAACTGGCGTTCCAAAAGAAAAGGACGAAAAGCAGTTAAATGAATATATAAATCTTCTCTCTGCCTGCTTTGAAAACGTTCAAGGGGAATTACTTTATGTTTAAATTAAACCTAAATAAAAGAATGCGCGTTAATCGTTGGAGCAAAACAGCTTCGGCAGCACTTGGTTTTATGTTTCTAATGACCGCTTCCCGTTGCACTTATGATAATATTGAAGACCGTACTGGCTCCGGTATTTTTTGCGATACCTCCGCGGTTTCCTTTAGTCAAGATATCGAATCAATCATTCAACAGAGTTGCGAAGGCTGCCACAACGGAATCTCAGCAAGCGGGGGTTTAAATCTAGCCGATCATCAAAACATTCAATCCGCTGCATTGAACGGATTAATAATGGATAGGGTTAGAAGACCGCTAAGCGATCCACTTTCCATGCCTCCAAACGGTCCGTTAAGCGATTGCAATCAAAAGAAATTAAGAGCCTGGATTAACCAAGGTGCATTAGATAATTAACCTATGAATTTTAAACTAACCGCTATGTTTTTTATTGTTGCGTTGTCAGCAAATGCACAACAATACTTAACAAGACAAGGGTTGCTTTCTTTTGACGCCGGATCCCCTTTGGAGGACATCTATGCAGTCAGCAAAAGCGCTACAGCCGTATATGATGGAGAGGACAACAAGCTTGGTATTCAAGTACTTATGACTTCCTTTGAGTTTAAACGTGCCTTAATGCAGGAACATTTCAACGAAAATTATGTGGAGAGTGAAATTTACCCAAAAGCTATATTCAAGGGAAAGTATAAGGACGGAAGGGCAATTGGTACGCTAAATATACATGGTGTTACCAAAGATGTTAATGTGCCTGCTACTCTAGAGATAACGGAAAAACGCGCTTTTTTTAACGCACAATTTTCAGTGAAAATTGAAGATTTCAAGGTTTCAATTCCTAAAATTGTTGCTAATAAAATCGCCTCAGAGGCCAAAATAAAATTAAACTGTGAAATGATAGCGAGATGAGAAAGAACCTATTACTCGTATGCTTGTTTTGCACAAGCTCAGTCGCTTTAGCACAGAAAAAGGATTTGTTCGATTTATTAGATGAAGATTCAATTGCAAGTACCGTGGATGCAAACAATGTTATTTATGCCACTTTTAAGGGAACGCAATTAATAAATGCAGCAACCAACGAAACCCCAGGTAAAGGAGTTCTTCAATATATTATAGCTCATCGTTTTGGTAGTTTTGGTGACGATTACCTCTATAATTTCTTTGGTCTCGACAACGCACAAATAAGAATGCAAGTTGATTATGGGATAACCAACAGGTTGAATGCTGGCATTGGCAGAAGCTCTTTCCTTAAAATCGCAGATGGATTTGTTAAATATCAGCTTCTACAACAAAAATCAGGGACGATAAATACACCGTTCAGTCTAGCTCTACACAGTTCGATAAATTACAGAAACGCAAAATACACAGACAATATAAATCACTACATATCTGATCGTTTATCCTACCTACATCAAGCGATTATAGCCCGAAAATGGAATCGCAAATTAAGCACACTTATTAGCCCTTCAATAGTACACTTTAACTTGGTCCCAACGCAAGACGACAAAAATACTACGGCCCATTTAACGCTAGGAGGAAGGTACAAGTTATCAACACGCATAGCTTTAACCGCAGAAACAACTTTTATGTCTAACAATGCATATGGTGTCCCCAATGAAAGCGGAGAGGTTCGTCACAGGGTTCCGATGGCAATAGGTATAGACATTGAAACAGGTGGACATGTTTTCCAATTTCATCTTTCAAATACTCAATCAATGAATGCGCCCTTCTGGATGGCTCAGAACCCATATGATATTAGGGATGCAAGTGTTTTTTTAGGTTTTAATGTTTCTCGTGTCTTCACAATTAAAGAATGACGTTTGGGAATAAAAAACCTTAACCTAAACGGGGTGGCTTCGGCTGCCCCGTTTTTTATGTGGTAGATAAAAAAGACCTGGAAGATTTCTCTCCCCGACCTCGGCAGGATAAACGGCGTTCTTTATAAGCAGCATTACCTGCTCACCGCTTAGTCTAAATGATCTAATAAATAAAATAATGCACTCATAGATGCTGCGCCCATTTCTAAGCTTCTTGGATGAATCGCATTAATGTTGTCTCTAGCGCTGTGGTGAAAATCAAAATAACGTTGGCTTTCTGGACGATAACCTATAAAAAAATCGTCATAACCTCGTAATGGACCTAAGTCGGCTCCGCCGCCTCCTTTTGCAAAAACATGTAATCCATAAGGACTAAACAACTCTTCATACGTTCTTACCTGCTCAAGTCGAATATCGTCTGCACTGATTCCGAAACCCCTAGGCACATCTCCTCCCGCATCGCTTTCCATCGCTACCCAATGTCGAACGCCTTGCGATTTGGCCCAACGGGCATATTCTTTTGCTCCATCCAGACCAAATTCCTCGTTGGCCCATAAGACCACACGGATTGTTCGGTTGTTTTTATAACCCACTTTTTTTATTAAGTTAGGAACTTGCATTGCTTGAGCGCATCCTGCGCCATCATCCTGCGCGCCTTGCCCTAAATCCCAAGAATCAATGTGTCCTCCTACAAGCATGATTTCGTTCGGCTTTTCCGCGCCCTTGAAATCTGCTATCATGTTGTAATTTATTGATTTACCTCGTACACCACAATCCAAGAAAAGCTCAAGTTCAACCAAACCATTATTCAACATTTTCGCTAATTTATCCGCAGCAAGCCAAGAAATAGCGGCTGTTGGAATTTTCACCTCACTATCCCCATAACTCATGGCTCCTGTGTGAGGCAAATCATCCCGCAATAACGTCACGGAGCGCATTACCGTAGCCAAAGCACCGTACTTCACCGCCTCCATGGCGCCTGCCCAGCGATACTTAACGGCGCCACCATAGGCATTAAAAGTGCTAATTAGACTATGGTCCATATAGGTGTTATAAAATACTATTTTTCCTTCTATACCCTCTTTTCCAAGCTTCTCAAGTTCTTCAAAAGAACCAACCTCAACCACAGCTGCCTTAATTCCCTCTTTTGGTGTAGGAACAGAACCCCCCAAGGCTGTAGTTGGTAAGGACAACGTATCCCCTCTGGTATATGCTTTTGACCATTCTTCGCCTCGGTACCATTTTGGAACCTCAACAGGTTGAAGCCAAGCAGTATCCGCACCGGCATTCAACATCATTTGTTTAGTGTATATCGCCGCTTGATTTGCAGCATCCGAGCCGCTTGATCGAGGACCGATCTTAGTACAAATATGATGGAGCCATTTATACCCCTGTTGTGTGCCTAAGGCTTCGGTATAGATTGCTTTGATAACGTCTTTTGCTTCAGATGGAAGCTGCTGAGCATTAACCGGTACGTTTATCCCAATGAGGACAAATAGAATAACTTTCTTCATGTTGTCTTCTGTTTTTATATGCGCGTCTGTTATGGTATAGACGCTGATGTTTTAAGGTGTATTATATGACACGTCTTACTATAAAACCTAAAAACGCTAAGCGAAGAAAATAGCGCTTTTCACTCACGAATGAATGGCGTTTCTATACAGACTAAAACCACCAAAATATAAAATCGGAACGGCTCTTGGAAAACGGTACCATTTAAAGCATTGATTTCCTTAATAAACACCTGCAGCGCCTTGCATTAAAAGCCCACAGATGTAGGCCCCATATGTTCCAAGCGCGTAACCCAATACGGCCAACAAAACCCCTACCGGGGCCAACGCTGGGTGGAATGCTGCTGCAACAACCGGTGCGCTTGCAGCGCCACCAATATTGGCCTTTGAACCAACTGCCAAGAAGAAGTACGGCGCCTTTATGATTTTTGCCACCAAGAACATTAACCCAACGTGAATAATCATCCAAACTAACCCAACAGCAAATAACCCAGGATTCTCAAATACCTCCATAACATTCATACTCATACCTATGGTTGCTACAAGAATGTAAATAAATACAGATCCGACCTTTGAAGCACCTATGCCTTCGAGGTTTCTTGCCTTTGTAAAACTCAACGCAATTCCTATGGTCGTTGCCACAACAACCAACCAAAAGAAACCAGAAGTAAGACTAAACTTTGCTAAAACAGGGTAGTTGTTATTGATGAATGGCGCAATAACGTCACTTAGCCCATGAGCCAAACCTGTTGCGCCAAAAGCTATGGCTAAAATATATATTAAATCATTAAAAGACGGAATTTTTGAAATGCTCGCAGTGTACGCCTCCATCTTTTCCTGAAGCGCCAATACCGAAGAGGAATCTGCCTTAAACCACGCATCAATGTTTTTTGCTTTGGCAACGCCAATGAGAAGAAAAGCCATCCAAAGTTCCGCTACCAAAACATCTACGGTTACCATAGCAGAAAAAATATCTTCACTTACTTCAAAAACTTCCTTCATAGCTGCTTGATTCGCGCCGCCACCAATCCATGAACCCGCGACCGTTGTCATCCCTCGCCAAATTGCGTCAGAGTTAGCGCCAATAATTTCAGGAGCAATAAAACTGAATAAAAAAATGGATAAAGGACCACCAATAATTACACCAGATGTTCCTGTAAAAAACATTATCAGCGCTTTGGGGCCTAGTTTTTTTACCTCTCCAAAATCAATACTGAGCGTCAGTAAAATGAGTGCCGCCGGCAGTAAATAACGGGACGCCATGAAATACAATCGACTTTGCTTAGGATCAATGATTTCAAAGGTGGTCAGCAATGACGGCAAAAAGTAACACAATAGTAGCGCAGGGATATAGCTATAAAACTTCTTCCAAAAGGGATTTTCACTTTTAGCAGTCAGAAAAACTCCCCCCAACATTGCTGCTAAAATACCAAAGAGTGTTGCGTCATTTGTAATCCAAGGATCTATTTCGTGAGTCATCGCCTAAGAGTTATATTTTCTAATCGATTTATTTCATTCGCTAAGATATCAGAACAAAAAGTATGTCCGCCATCATAAGTGTTCACTTCTGGGTGAAGATCAAACTTGTTGTTATATAAAGCTATACGCTCCTCCCTTTTGTCTTTACCAATAAAGGGATCCTTCGTACCAAACCATGAACTCATAGGCATTTGAGCAAGAGTTTTTTGGCTTTCTTCTTCTAAATCCGGCGGCCAACTTCCCGCCCAAGCCAAAAGAGAGTGGATATAGGTCTTAGAATAACCCAAAAAGCGCATCCCCGTTGCCACACCTTGGCTAAAACCCACCATATGGAACCGTGCGTTTGGCGCCTCTTTTGCAGCCCAACTAACTACTTCGTTCAAAAAAAATCGTTGATTGTCAATATCCATTTTTCGATCTTCTTTGGTCATCCAAGATGCACCTACCCGCCCTTCGGTACCGTGGAGGTAAAATTTATGTGCTCCTTGCGGCACAACAAATACACGTCCTTGATGACTTAACGGAATAAAATGTCTTTTAAAATATTCTGCCAATTGTCCGTAGCCATGCAGGGCAAGCCAAATGTTGGTTGTGTTTTCATTTAAGTCACCTACACTTTCTATGCGCAGTTTCTGTATGGTTTCAATAAAATGCGTTGACATCAGGCACCGGGAAAATGAGGTTTACGTTTTTCCACAAACGCTTGAGTTCCTTCTTTAAAATCTTTCGTCTCAAAACAATCCCCAAAAGCCTGAACCTCAACGTCATAACCTAGAGAACCTTCGAGCAGCCCGGCATTAACGCTTTCAATAGCATAGCCCATGGCCACAATGCTGTTCTTCATAAATGAACGTGCCATTTTCTGGGCGGCTTCTAGGAGCTTCTCTTGAGGGACCACCTGGTTCACCAATCCATAATTCAAAGCTGTTTCTGCATCAATCATTCTTGCACTAAAAATCATTTCTAATGCCCTTCCCTTTCCAATTAGCTGAGGGAGACGCTGAGTGCCTCCATAACCAGGAATTAACCCCAACGAGGTCTCTGGAAGGCCCATTCGCGCATTGTTAGATGCAATTCTAATATGTGCTGACATCGCAAGTTCTAATCCCCCACCTAGCGCAAAGCCGTTTATCGCTGCAATAACAGGTTTCGGAAACTCTTCAATCACATTAAAAACAGTAAGATGTCCTTCTTTAGACAGCTCGGCCCCTTGAGCTCCATTGAAAGACGCGAACTCTTTTATATCCGCTCCTGCGACAAACGCTTTCTCGCCGGCGCCTGTTAGTAAAACAACCTTGATTTCTGTAGCGTCTCTAAGCGATTCAAGCACTTCACTTAATTCGCTTAAAAGGGCTTTGTTTAGAGCGTTTAGCTGTTTTGGCCGATTCAGTGTTACAAGGGCTATACCCTCATTTTTTTCGACTAAAAGATGTTCAGATTGGTTCATATTAATCTCTTATTATGGGTAGTTCTATGGTAAATTCTGTGCCCTTAGCAGATGTGTTGAACCGAATTACTCCTCCCAAATTTTCAATAAGGTTTTTAACCATAGCAAGACCTAAGCCCATTCCTGAATTCTTAGTGGTAAAATTAGGCTCAAAAACGCGATCTTGCATGTACTCCGGAATACCCTCACCATTGTCCTTTACAAAAATGAAGATTCGATCATCTCGGCCATCAACACGAACATTAACATCTGCTTTTCTGCTTTTTGGAATACTCTGAATCGCATTTGTAACAAGATTATGGAGAATTCTAGACCACTGTTCCTTGTCTATTTTCGTATAAACAGATCCCGAAGATTCAAAACTAACTCCTCGGTCTAAATAAAGTGCAACAGCGCGATTTGTTTGATAAGAGATATCTAATAGCTCAAGTTTCAACTTGGGCATCTGAGCAAATCGAGAAAACGCCTCAGCAATATTAGTGAGGTTTTCAATTTCATCAAGGAGGTTTGAAGCCATCTCTTGGATCTCTGCAACATCTTTCTCGCGCTCCATCATTTGTAATGTTAAACGCATTGGAGTTAGGGGGTTTTTTATCTCATGCGCAACTTGTTGAGCCATTTCCTTCCAGGCGCTCTCACGTTCTGTTGTAGCCAATTCAACAGCTGTTTGCTCCAACTTATCAACCATTACATTATACTGTTGGATAAGCTCTCCAATTTCATCATTAAAGCGCCAATCCAGCTTTTCATTGGATTTATTCAACCGAACCTTTTTCAGTTGTTCTATGACTCGCTTCATATTTTGGCTTATATAATTGGATAAAATGAATGCTAATAAAATGCCTAATAATAAGAGAAATAGATACACATATACAAGTTGTTTCAGAAAGTCTATTTGTCCTTTAGGTTTGGTTGAATTATCAACACGATATAATGTCCTTACTATCAAACTGTATTGATCTTCCGGTAAAAAAATTTCGCTGGTACTTACAAGAAGGTTTCCCTCGTGTTCTGTTACCTGTCTTCCGATCGAAGAGGTATAATTATCAACTTGTAATAAAGTTAATTTATTCGGTAGAACCGCATTGTTTTCCTTTTGTAAAATTGATTTTGCTATAAGCTCCCCATTTGAAAGATAAATACCGATATCGAGTTTATGAATCGAGCCTATTTCATTTATCCTTTTAATAAGAGAGTTCCTCAACGTCTCTGCTGTTTGAATAAGACTGTCTTTGCCTGAAACAACATATTCTATATGACTTATAATTGCTCGCTCCTTACGCTCAAAACGTTCATTGTGATATTCTTTTGTCTCTTTTTTAAAATGATAGAAACTAAAGGCACCTGTTAACAGAAATGCCAACAAAAGGTTAAGTATCATAAACAAGAAAGTACGGACCCTAAGTGTTAGAAAACGCATATTCTAATTTAACGCTTTCATGAAGAGAGGTAAGAAAATCCCAATATTTTATAAAACTTTTTCTAAGACTGGCCCAGTAAACTGTTTTCCTTGCTAAACAGTAATTGAGTTATGGCCATAGGAAAGTCGAAAACCTCCTCGTGCTTGGTAAGCATCCGGCATTCAAGATTTTAACCTATGTCATACGCTATTAGCCAGCTAGGGCATCTGCACCACCAACAATTTCTAGGATTTCATTGGTAATCGCCGCTTGACGCGCCTTATTGTATTCCAGCTTTAACTCTCCGCGCAAAGCATTTGCATTATCTGTTGCCTTATGCATTGCGGTCATACGGGCACCGTGTTCTGATGCGTTAGCATCTAGCAGAGAAGCAAAAAACTGTGTCTTTAAAGAAGTCGGTATTAAATCCTCAAGGATTTCTGTTTTTGACGGCTCATACAAATATTCCGTGGTATCAACAGGCCCTTCTGTTTCCATTGAAACGGGTAACATCTGCTCAACCGTAGGTTCTTGAACAGCAGCATTGCGGAATGAATTATATACAAGAACGACCTTGTCATATTCACCAGACAAATATGCTTTCATTAGTTTTTCCGCATATAATGATGCCGCATCAAGGTTGATGTTGTCCCATAATTCTATGTTACGATCAACAAGTCGTGAATCATCTTTAAATGCATCTCCTGCTTTCTTTCCAATGGCTACAATAGATAATTCTTCGCTCGTCTCCGCGATGTATACCTTGGCTTGTTTGACAATGCTTGAATTGAAAGCCCCACATAAACCGCGGTTAGAAGTGATTACCACAAGACACGTCCGATTGCTTTCGCGTGATTCACCATATGCGTTTTCACCGCTATCTAAGGTTGATGAGGCCTTCTGCAGAATTTCAGTTAGCTTAGAGGCATACGGGCGCATTTGCACAACCGCATCCTGAGCCTTCTTAAGCTTGGCAGCACTGACCATCTTCATTGCTGAAGTGATTTTCATTGTGTTACCAATGGAAGTTATTCTGTTTCTTAGCTCTTTTAAATTCGCCATAATGGGAACGTTTAATCTTGGGTTTTGACGCCTAAGCCAGTTTATTGTTATTCTTCGTATGCCGGCAGAACTTCTGAAATAGATTTCTCTATCGCCCCCATCTCTGCATCAGTCCAATTGCCTGCCGCAATATTTTCTAGGGACGCTTTTTGGTTTGCCTCCATATATTCAATTAAAGCAGCTTCAAAAGCTTTCACTTTATTTACAGGAACCTTGTTTAATTTTCCTTTAGTTCCAACGTAGATAATTGCTACTTGATGGGCCACTGACATGGGTGCGTTCACGCCCTGCTTCAAAATTTCCACATTGCGCTGACCTTTATTAATTACAGCCATTGTTGCCGCATCAAGGTCAGATCCAAACTTAGCGAAGGCTTCTAGCTCTCGGAACTGTGCTTGATCAAGCTTCAGTGTTCCCGATACCTTTTTCATTGGCTTAATCTGAGCAGACCCTCCAACTCGCGAAACAGATATACCAACGTTAATGGCAGGTCTTACCCCTGAATTGAATAAATCAGCTTCAAGGAAAATTTGACCATCCGTAATAGAAATTACGTTTGTAGGAATATATGCAGATACGTCACCTGCTTGTGTTTCAATAATTGGCAAAGCCGTCAATGACCCTCCACCTTTCACCTTGCTTTTCAAAGATTCAGGAAGGTCGTTCATTTGAGACGCTATGGTATCATCTGCAATCACCTTTGCTGCACGCTCAAGTAACCTTGAGTGCAAATAGAATACATCTCCTGGATATGCTTCACGACCAGGTGGTCGGCGTAAAAGAAGGGAAACTTCTCTATAGGCAACCGCCTGCTTTGATAAATCGTCGTATATAATTAGACCCGGGCGACCTGTGTCACGGAAGTACTCGCCTATTGCAGCTCCTGCAAATGGAGCATAAAACTGCATTGGCGCTGGATCTGAAGCATTAGCCGCCACAATGGTTGTGTATTGTAAAGCCCCTGCGTCTTCAAGAGTCTTTGCTATACCGGCAACTGTTGAACCTTTTTGGCCCACAGCCACATAAATACAATAAACCGGCTCGCCTTTATCAAAAAATTCTTTTTGATTGATTATGGTATCGATAGCCACTGTCGTTTTTCCCGTTTGGCGGTCACCAATAATCAATTCCCGTTGACCTCGACCAATAGGAATCATTGCATCAATAGACTTTATACCTGTCTGTAATGGCTCGTTTACCGGTTGACGGAAAATTACACCTGGCGCCTTGCGCTCCAAAGGCATTTCGTAAGTTTCGCCTTCTATAGGTCCTTTACCGTCAATTGGTTTCCCTAAAGTGTCCACAACGCGACCTACCATTCCTTCACCAACATTAATTGATGCAATGGTATTTGTTCGTTTAACTGTAGAGCCCTCCTTGATGTCTGTTGACGGAGCAAGCAATACTATACCTACATTGTCTTCTTCAAGGTTTAACACAATACCTTTTTGACCGCTTTCAAATTCTACCAACTCACCCGATTGAGCGTTCGTTAGACCGTAAGCGCGGGCAATACCGTCACCTACCTCTAAAACGGTACCTACCTCTTGGAGGTCGGCACTTGACGCCATACCTGAGAGTTGTTGCTTGAGAATTGCTGAAATTTCAGCTGGATTTACTTCTGCCATGATATTTTATATTAAGGCTTTGTTTTTCTTAAAGTTTTGCCTCGTAAGACTTGTCAATTAATTGGTTTCTCAATGCCCTAAGCTTTCCTGAAACCGTGTTATCTATTTGATATCCCCCAACAAAAAGTTTCATACCTCCAATGGTGGATGCATCTACTCGTTCGCTAAGAGTCACTTCCTTGCCTAACTGGGCTTTTAGTGATTTGATTAGTTTTGTTTTGTCTGCGTTGCTCAAAGAAACCGCTGTAGTAATTTGGGCTTCAACAATCCCCTTGTACTCAAGAACGTCCTTTTCAAACTTTTCACAAATTGAAACCAAAACTGATTCTCGACCGTTTTTTGTTATCAAAGAGACAAAGCCTTCAAAAATGGGCGAAAACGCGTTTTTGAACACTTCATTTAAGATGGTCTGTTTCTTGTCCGTTTTTACAATGGGGCTCGCCAATAATAACTCTAGGTCTCGAGAACCTGTAATAGCTTTTTTCATTGTGGCCACATCTTCACTCACTTTGTCCAACTGCTTCATCTCAACAGCTAGTTCAAGCAGCGCTTTGCTATAACGGGAAGCAACTCTTGGATAGTTCATACCCTATTCTTAATTGATTTTTACTTCATCAATCATCTTGCTGATCATTTCCGCTTGCTTGTTCTTGGTACTCAATTCCTGACCCAGAACTTTTTCTGCAACCTCAATACTCAACGTAGCGGCTTGATTTTTTAATTCTGCAATCGCAGCCGCTTTTTCAGACTCGATTGTGGCTTTTGCAGCAGTGATGGTTTTATCTGCCTCCGCAACCGCACGCTCTTTAGCTTCTGCAACAATGCTGTTTTTCATGTCGCGAGCTTCTTTTAAAATTCGCTCACGCTCCTCTCGTGCTTCTTTCATGATTGCTTCGTTGCTCGCTTGCAAAGAAGCCATTTCTTCACGAGCCTTTTCTGCAGCCTTAAGAGCACCTTCAATAGACTCCTCTCTTTCATTAACAGCGTTGAGTATGGGCTTCCAAGCAAAACGTCTGAGAACTAAAATGAGCGTAACAAAAACGAGCGTTTGCCAGAAGAATAGCCCGACCGAAAAATCATTGATTAACTTATCCATATGCTTTGATTAAAATCAAATTATACAACTTGGGAAGAAGAAAAGGGAGGCACGACCAATCGTCGTGCTTTCCTTAACCAATTCGTTACTTCGCAAAAAGCGCAGCAAAACCAATACCCTCGATTAGTGCAGCTGCAATTAGCATCGCTGTTTGAATTTTAGCAGTAGCTTCTGGCTGACGAGCAATCGCTTCCATAGCTGATCCTCCAATTCTACCGATACCTAAACCAGCACCAATGACAATCAAACCAGCACCTACAATTTCAGGAATTTCCATAGTATATATAATTTAATTAATACTCAATTTTAATGGTGGGCATGTTCTTCCACTGCAGAACCAAAATACAATGCAGCCAACATGGTAAAAATATATGCTTGCAGTGCTGCCACCAACAGCTCCAACAAAGACAAAACAAGGGTTAAACCAAAAAATGCCGGCGAAATAACCCACTTGCCAAAAACAAAAATCAAACCGATAATACTCATGAGCACTACGTGGCCCGCAAGCATATTCGCGTACAAACGAATCATTAAAGAAAATGGTTTTACAAACAGGCCTATCAATTCTATAATGGCCATTATAGGCTTTAAAACTACCGGCACTCCAGGCATCCAAAAGATGTGCATCCAATAATCTTTTTTACCGGAAACCTGTGTGATGATAAATGTCATCAAGGCCAGCGAAAAAGTAATGGCAATGTTTCCCGTAACATTGATGCCTAGAGGGGTCATTCCGGCTAAGTTTAAGAACCAAATGAAGAAAAATACCGTGAGCAAATAACTCATGTACTTCTTGTAATGCTTTTCTCCAATATTCGGTATTGCGATTTCATCTCGTACGTAAATAATAATAGGCTCCAAAAACTTACCCGCTTTTTGTGGTTTTAGACTTGTTTTGTACGATTTAGCAATTCCGCTGAATAAGAAAAACATGAAAATCGCCATCACCAAAATCATGAAGACGTTTTTGGTGATGGAAAAGTCAAGAGGCTTCTCATTTGTAACATGATGGTGATCATCATAATCTAATGCCGTATGGATATCTGTGGAAAGAGCCTTATAAATTTTGTCGTGATGTAAGACGTAATTATCTCCATCTATACTAGCTACTTCATGACCATGATTGAGCTTCGTGGAGCTGAAAACTTTGAGACCATTGTCAAAAAGGATTACGGGAAGAGGAAATCCAATACCGTCCGTAATATGAAAGTCATACGAATCCGCAAGGTGGTGGTCTATGGTTTCTTTAATAACCGCTTTGATGTCTGTTTCGGAATCTTCTTCCTTGTGTGCTGCAGGTTGATGAGAGTCGTTATGAGCAACTTCTTCATGGTGAGCTGCTTCGTTATGAGCTTCATGGCCGTGGTCTTGAGCAACCGCTGATGAAGTGACGAACATGAACCCTAATAAGGCCCAAAAGGCTTTAAAGTTTGTAATCATACAATTCTGCATTTTCCGTTTCCGGAATTTTAGCGGCTTAAAAACGCTGCAAATCTAATACAGAAAGTCGACGCCGTGAAAAATTACACGCTATTATTTATGGTTATAATTAACACCTTCTAAAAGGCTGCTAAATAGTTGATTAAACACGAGATTAAATTGGGCGCGGGCAAGTAATTGGTCTAGTTTATTTGTCGGTTTAATATGCGCACTAAAAACACCGTTTCAATAATTGTAGCACACACGTAAGGGATAAAAAAAATCGCGAATTCACTACTTGTTGTTTCGCCGTCCTCCTTAAACAATGGATCAAAAATTAAGAAAAAGAGAACAAACTTAATTAGCGTCCCTACGAGTGAAATGAACCCCAATTTGTCTACATGTTTGTTTTTGAGCTTTAAAAGAGTTACAAAAATAGCTGCAGCCATCATGTAATTCAATAGATAGGACGTGCCCAAAAGTCCATCCATAGGAAGCTGCATGATATATGATTGAAATTGCCAGCCAATTACGGCAACAATGAACAGGTACTGATAAAATTGACGAACCTGTTTTATCATGCGCTTAGTCTTTTGGCATTTTTTTTATCAGTTGATAAAAGGATATGCCCACTGTTGCAAGAACACATAAAATAGTATACCAGTTATTCTCAGAAGGGTATTTATGGTCTAAATATTTACCTAACTCGGAGCCTAGGTAAATCAGAGCCCCCATTTGAACACCTAAAGAGCCAAAACGCAAGAATTTATTGTCCATTTTAGAGTTTTCCTTTGGCACTACAACGTGTCTTGTTAGGCTGTTATTGAAGACTCTTTTATGTTTACCTCTACTTTTTTCATTACTGTACCCATGGTAACCGCACCGTTGATGGAGGCGCCTAGTTCAATAGAAAGCTTCTCAGTGTGAACATTTCCCTCAATATTTGCGGTCGCGGACAAAGACATGCTATGAGCAACTTTAAGGGTGCCTTTTAAGGCACCAGCTATTGAAGCGTTTTTACACTCGACTTCGCCTTCGATAATTCCTTGTTGGCCAATTACAAGTTTACCTCTTACTTTCATATTACCCATAACTGAACCGTCAACGCGTATGTCTCCATCTGTTTGAACGTCTCCTTGAATATACGTTCCTGTTAAAACTCTATTAGAAGCTTGGGCTTGTTCTTGCGTTTTTTTAGAAGATGAAATCATTGCTGTTTAAAATAACGTACATAATCTTTGAGAACTTTGTCTCTATAAACTTTTCCAAAGTTCGGATTATTTATGTAAAAAACCTCGCTCAAATTAACTGGATAAAACTGCTTCACATTTGCCCCAAGCGAATCAAAGCTATTTAAATATATAACTGCCTTATTCTTAGACCGGAAACCACTCACAATAACCAACTGAGTGTTTTGATCGTAAAAAATATTTTGTATTCTGAGGTTCTCAAACTTAAAATTAGCTTTATTAAAATCGGCCAAAGCATTCCTCATCTCATTAATTTTCACATTCTCAGCTGGAACAACAATAACCACTTTGTGGGGAGCTTTTGGAAGCTGTTCAAATTCAACAACCTGCACTTTTAAATCACCAAAGCCTTTAGTGTTCTCCTCGTTGGATTTATCGTCCTTGAATAGTGCTAATATTTGGGCTGCTTTTGCTGCTTCCTCCGTGCCCTGAAAGTTCTTGATTATCAATCCCAACTGGGATAAAACCTCTGCCTGTTTTTCTTCAAGACCAAATAAATACGCCCTTAAAAGAGCTGATTTAGACATTAACACGCTATTAGGAAAAGTTGATTCAAAAACATCTAAAAATAAACCAGTTTGATTTGGTTGTCCTTCAACAAAAGCTTCAAAGGCCTTGTTATACGCCATCTGTTCTTTTTGCGGTATTTCTGGACCCATAACACCACCACGAACTAATGCTGCGTAGGGACTGTATTCAAAATCATTCAATAATTTGTTTTTAGCCTTCTCTTGGTTCTGATTATCTCGTTGTTGAGCGTAAAGCAAATATTTTCCATAATATACCTTGGCTGTTAATGGCTCAGCACTAAAACTCAACAAATACCTGTCCCATACCTCTTCTGCAGCGCGTAAATCATTCAATCCATCTTTATATACAAACCCAAGCTCTGCCAATGCTTCCGCTTCCTTTTGGAGGCTTTTTGTAAGGTCTTTATCAGATTTTAATAATCGTGCTAGATAATACTCTAAACTACTATCATCAACAGGTAAAGGGGCAGCCTCTTCTATTGTTGTGGTGTCCGAATTAAATTGTGATATATCTTCTTTATTAAAGCCGTCAACAGGTTTGTCTATTTGCCTCCAATGGTCTTCTAGTTCTCGCTCACCCCATGACTTTTTGAAGGCCGCTAGTCCGGATGATCGGACAGCAGGATTGTAGAAATACCACTTACCCGAACCTCTGCCTGCAGTTGGACCTGCATCGGATAGTACAGCGTTTTGAGCGGCATTTAATGCGGCTATTTCAGCCAATCGAGCTGCCTCTGCCTCTCTTTTCCTTTTCCGATCTATAAAATCTTCAAACTTCATTATGATATCCTCCTCGCTTAAGGTATAGAGGTATTGTAAGCTGTCTTGTAGTTTAACCTCTGTGAAATGAAAGGCAAGCTCAGAGAGCACAGACACCCTCTCTTCGAGAGTGTCAAGCCCGGGATAATCCAAAGGAAGGACAGCCAAAGCGCTATCATAAAGCTCTTTGGCCTCTACAAATTCTCTAAAATCAAACTCTAGACTTGCCAGACGCAAAAAACTCTTTCCTTTTTGTCTGTAATTATCTACTGAGGAGGAAATGGACCTTCTCAACAAGCTTTCTCCTTCCAAAAAATGTTCCAATTCGAGGTGCTTCAGTCCCCACACATAATAAATTTGATCGCGGTACGAAATGTTTTTGTCATCTCGAAGCATTTTTCGCAATTCCTTTTCAATAATTGCAATATCTTCCTTGAACACATCAAAATTTTCCGCTCGTTTTATTTGAGCTGAAAATGTTATATCATAGTTGTTCGGGTGTAACTCTAGAACTTTTTCATACGCAAGCGCGCTCTCATAGCCTAAGTCTAATTCCGCAAGAAGCTGAGCATTGATATACGCCAGTCTCACCTTCTGCTCTTTGGTTGGTGCGGTTTCAAACGCTGCGCTAACCCAATTTTGAGCCTCCTCAAAGCGCCCCGTTTTTATGTAGTAATAAGCATATGCTTTTTGAGCTTCGTGTAACCTTGTTTTAGCAAGTTTTTTTGTGTAGCTATCGTTCAACAAAGGTTCTGCAGCGAAGGAGTTACCCATACGTATGTGCGTATGTGCAGCCAACAACTTTGACCAAAACACCTCTTCTTCTGCGAATTCAATATTACCAAACTGATCCTGAATATATGCGCAGGCCTCTAACGTTTTAATAAATTCATGCTTATAATAACGGCTTCGAGCGATAAGTAAATAGGCTTTAACCACGAAAGGGTTTTTCTGTTTTCCATTAAAAACCATGCTGTGACCTTTGATTACTTTAGCGCTTTTTTCTAAAGCCCGGTCCATCTTTGAAAATAAGGCCGTCGCTTCCTTTTCATTTGGCCAGTTGTATAGAGGAAGCATCTCCTCAAAGTTTAATTTTTCTTTTTCCTCAAACGTGCGCACGCCTTCATTAAAAGCCTCGAGCCCATTAAAATAGGAGTTATAATGAGCAGTGGTTTTGTGGTAATTTCTGTTTACCCATTTATCTTTGGTTGTAGAACATCCAACCAAAAACAGAACTAAGCAGGTTAAAATAGACTTACGGAAATATTGCATAGACCTAATAACGTATTAAAATTATTTTATTTCATACCAAGAGAGAAATTCATAGTGCGATATTTGTTGAATAATGGCAAAAGAAAGTAAAAACAAAACAAGAGTACAGCGGTGGCGCAATAAATTCCGTTTCATAATCCTTAATGACGATACATTTGAGGAAATTATCACATTAAAGCTTAGTCCACTAAATATTTTTGTTGTTTCCGTTATTGCGATAATATCTACTATAGCTTTAACGACCATTTTAATTGCATTTACTTCACTCAAAGAGCTAATTCCTGGACACGCTTCTTCAAAGCTTAGAAGAGAGGCTATTGAACTAGCCTTGACATCAGACAGTCTTCAAGCGGCTCTTGAAAGCAACGAGAGATACATCATCGGTATAAAGCGCATACTTGAAGGCGAAGTTATTGATACCGTTCTTATGGAAATTGAAGACAAGTATACCGACTCCACCATTTCTTTGACACTTTCCAACCCAAGCACACAAGATAGCGCATTCCGAGAATGGGTAGAACAAGAAAACGCTTTTACACTTAATGAAAGCGGTGCAAATCTCGGTATACCTCAACTAATTTCTCCTCTTGAGGGCATCATCACCAGTGGTTTTGACAAAGTTGGTGAGCACTACGCAATAGATATTGCGGCGGCAGCAAACACACCAATAAAAACGTGCCATGAAGGAACCGTAATTTTCGCAGACTGGACGAGTGAAACTGGTAATATTATAATTATTCAACACGAAAACAACCTGATTAGCGCCTACAAACACAACAGTGCCCTTCTGAAAGAGGCTGGAGAATTTGTTAGGAGCGGGGAAGCAATTGCTATTATTGGAAATAGTGGAGAAAACTCTACCGGACCTCATCTACACTTTGAATTGTGGTATGAAGGCGCACCAATTGATCCGCTAGGTTTTATTCAATTCTAAACTTGGTCTTCATACCCTATATCTGCGGGCAATGTATTCCCCTTACTGGCCTGGACGGCTAAAAAATCACAACGCTCGTTTTGAGGGTGATTATTGTGGCCCTTAACCCATTTAAAAATAGGTTTCTGCTTTTCCAATAAGGGCAATATCCTTTTCCATAAATCCTTATTCTTTTTGTCTTTGAACTCTTTTTTTACCCAAGATTTTAACCATCCCTTATTAATGGCGTCAACAACATATTTGCTATCAGATACCACAGTCACAGAAATGTTAGTGCCCTTAAGCTCCTTCAAGCCGACTATGACAGCAAGCAATTCCATCCTGTTGTTTGTGGTTCTCCGAAAACCTCCACTTAATTCTTTTTTGTGCCCTGCGCTACTCTCTAAAACAACCCCGTAACCACCAGGACCAGGGTTACCACTTGCTGCTCCGTCTGTATAAATAGTTACTCTCATTGTAGTGAAATATTATTCTTCATCCACTTTTCTACGGTCGGAGCATAGTATTTTTGTTCCAAGGCTCTTACTTTTATTTCTATTTCATCCGCTGAATCACCAGGCAAAAGCTTTACCTTAAATTGTGCAATTATAGAGCCCATATCATAATGCTCATTAACTAGATGAATCGTTATTCCGGATTCTGAATCACCTGATTCACAAACTGCTTGATGAACCCGCTTACCGTACATTCCTTTACCACCGAATTTAGGCAATAAAGAGGGATGAATATTAACTATTCTATTTGTGAATACTATCGTCCAATCCTTTGGAATAAGCCTTGTATAACCCGCAAGTAAAATAACATCTACTGTGCTCTCTAGTTTTTCCAGCATTTCTTGAGAATCCGTGTAGGGGTTAAATACTAAAAGATCTGTGTTTCTCTCTTTAAATCGACTAATCACGCCTGCTTTCGAGTTGTTAGTAACTATCATTTCTATACGTGCAAGTCGACTTTTTTCAAAATACTCGCACACTCTTTGAGCATTACTTCCTGATCCTGAGGCAAATACAGCTATTTTATACATTAAAATTATTTGTTCTTAAGCCAAAGTTAGGCATGGATACTACCCAAGCAGAATAACTAAAGTTTTATTTTCTTTGTGCTTGATTAATTAAAATTAAATAATCATGTCTGACATTTCAGCAAAAGTAACAGCGATTATCGTTGACAAATTAGGTGTTGACGAAAATGAAGTAAGCACTGAAGCTAGCTTCACAAACGATTTAGGTGCAGATTCTCTGGATACCGTAGAATTAATTATGGAATTTGAAAAAGAATTTGACATTCAAATTCCAGACGATCAAGCAGAAAACATTGGTACTGTTGGTCAAGCTATCTCGTATATCGAAGAAGCACAAGGATAACTAAAGTCTTATTCTATGAGCCTTAAACGTGTCGT
The DNA here is from genome assembly GCA_902614915.1 of uncultured Cryomorphaceae bacterium. Classification (GTDB taxonomy): domain Bacteria; phylum Bacteroidota; class Bacteroidia; order Flavobacteriales; family Schleiferiaceae; genus UBA10364. The sequence continues at coordinate 31,861 of CACMMX010000010.1, read as the reverse complement.
TGTAACTGGTTTAGGGGCGCTTACCCCTCTGGGTAAGACCGCTGAAGAAACTTGGAAAAACCTACTTGCTGGCAAGTCAGGTGCAGGACCTATCACTAGGTTTGACGCTTCCTTGTTTAAAACAAAATTTGCGTGCGAGGTTAAAGACTTTGAACCTAACGATGTTCTCGACCGTAAGGAGGCTCGTCGTATGGATCGATTCACACAATTCGGAGTGGTAGTGGCAAATGAAGCCATTACCGATTCCGGATTGGATTTAAAAAAAGAAAATCTTGATAGAATCGGAGTGGTTTGGGGATCTGGAATAGGAGGTATAGACACCTTCTTTGACCAAGTCAAGGGGTTTGTCGACAACGGCCTAAGCCCCCGTTTTAATCCCTTCTTAATTCCAATGATGATTTCTGATATCACCCCAGGCAGAATATCTATGAAACATGGTCTCCGCGGACCAAACTATACAACAGTTAGTGCATGTGCATCTTCAACCAATGCCCTTATAGATGCGTTTAACCTTATTCGCTTGAATAAAGCGGACATCATTGTTACAGGAGGTTCTGAAGCGGCCATAAATCCAGTGGGAATGGGTGGTTTTAATGCTATGAATGCGTTGTCCACAAGAAATGATGACCCGATAACCGCTTCCCGTCCGTTTGACGCAAATCGAGACGGATTTGTCATGGGTGAAGGAGGAGCGGGACTTATTCTAGAAGAATACGAGCACGCCAAAGCACGAGGAGCAAAAGTTTATGCCGAAATGGTGGGCGGGGGATTAAGCGCTGATGCCCATCACCTCACAGCACCACACCCTGAAGGCCTAGGAGCGCATAACGTTATGTTAAATGCTATTGAGGACGCTAAAATGACTCCTGATGAAATTGATTATGTCAATGTTCATGGTACTTCCACGCCGCTCGGTGATATCGCTGAAACACAGGCTATTAAGCAAGTCTTTGGAGAGCATGCATATAATTTAAACATATCATCAACAAAAAGCATGACCGGTCACTTATTAGGTGCTGCTGGTGCTGTTGAAGCAATGGCGGCAATCCTGTCCATTCACACTAATACGGTACCGCCTACGATAAACCACTTTACAGACGACGAGAATCTTGATTCAAAACTCAACTTTACTTTCCATTCGGCTCAGAAAAGAGAAGTACGAGCAGCATTAAGCAACACCTTCGGTTTCGGAGGGCATAATGCCTCTGTACTTTTCAGAAAGACCTATTAAATGAATGGTAAGAAATCCATGCTTTCCTTTGCGTTACTTAGGCGCAATTCATTCGATAAAAAAATTAAAACCATCACTGGTTTTTGGCCTAAAGAAGCCTCCCTTTACAAGCTAGCGCTGAGGCACGCAAGCGCATATCCCTTTAGAAAAAAGAAAGGTGAGCGTAACAATGAACGATTAGAGTTTTTAGGCGATGCGGTTATTGATTTGATTGTTGCTGACATTCTCTACTATAGATACCCCGCAGAAGACGAAGGATACCTGACAAAGCTCAGAAGCAAAATTGTTTCAAGAAACAACCTTAATCGAGTAGCAGATGAGCTGGGAATACCCAGCCTTGTCGTTGCAAATCTAAAAGGAAATTATAGTGATAGTATTTATGGTGATGCCTTGGAGGCTTTAATAGGAGCAATATATTTGGATCAGGGCATTAAGCGTGTAGAACATTTTATCATTCAAAAAATTATAGATCCTCTTCTTTCCAATAAAGACTTATTTGAAACAACACTCAATTACAAGAGCGAGGTCATTGAGCACTTTCAGGCTGAAAGAATTTCTTTTCGATTTGAAGAAATTGAGAGACAAGGGGAACAACACAACAGTAGGTTTACCATGGGACTGTTTATAAGCAACACGCTTGTCGCAAAAGGAGAGGGGTCTTCTAAAAAGAAAGGTGAAGAGGCGGCTTCAAAGTTATATTACGAGAAGACACTAGCTAATGGATAAAATCACAAAAATAAATGCGCTCGTAAGCGAAAAAATGAACTTTAGTACACTTGGAATTCGAAGTGAACTTAAAGATTATGAGCTAGCCTATTGGCTAAACCTGTATTTTGATATTAAGCTCATTGCGCGCGGGGATGCTACTGATTTTCAAATTGGCGGAGACATCTATGAATACAATGTTTTTGATGGGTTAGATCACAAAGGTGAAGGCCTTTGTATGGTAACAAACCTTAGCAGCGGGGTAAAGGAAAAAATAAACTTAGGTCTAAATTTATTTGAGAGCACACCTGAAAAACATCTTTTACCCTCGCTTAAACATTGGGATTGTTTTTTAATGGCAGAAAATGCCGAATTTGCAATCGATTTAGAAACAGCTCTAAAACGTAATCCTAAAATCACGGCTGCCTCTTACTTTGAGGCACACACACAACTGACACAACCTGAAACACACCTACTATATGAGATTAAAAACAATTAACAACACAAAAATAGTAGCAACTCTTGGACCTGCATCTTGGCATAAAAACATTATGATAGATATGGTTAAAGCGGGTGTTAATGTGTTTCGCGTCAATTTTTCACATGGCGATCATGAAACACATAGAAAAACTATTCGTCTAATTAAACAAATCAATAAACAGCACCACTGCAAAGTGGCTGTTCTTGCAGACCTTCAGGGTCCTAAGCTTCGAATTGGTGAGGTCGAAAGTGGTGCTGAAATTCATGAAGGAGGTACCCTAACGTTTACTACTGAAAAGGTAAAAGGAACCGCTCAATTGGTTTATATGAACTATCAAAACTTTCCTTCAGATGTCAAAACAGGTGAAAAAATACTTCTTGACGATGGTAAACTAATATGTGAGGTGATGGAAACCAACAACAAAAATACTGTTATCACGCGTGTTGTTCAAGGTGGACCTTTAAAAAGCAAAAAAGGTGTAAATCTTCCCAATACGAAGGTTAGCCTCCCTTGTCTTACCCCAAAAGATTTAGCTGATGTCGTGGTCGCAATGGAGGAGGAGGTTGAATGGATTGGGCTTAGCTTTGTTCGAGATGTTCGAGATGTTCGCGAACTGCGAAGTATAATTGAAGAATTCGGTAGTCACGCTAAAATTGTTTCAAAAATAGAGAAACCCGAAGCGATAACAGATATTGACCAAATCATAGATGCGACAGACGCCATCATGGTTGCCAGAGGTGACCTAGGTGTTGAAATTGCTTACTCGTCTGTTCCAATGGTTCAAAAAATGATTGTGGAAAAATGTCACATTAAAGCAAAGCCTTGTATAATAGCAACACAAATGATGGAAAGCATGATTGAAAGCCAAAGTCCAAGCAGAGCTGAGGTAAATGATGTTGCCAACTCTGTCTGTGATGGAGCAGACGCTGTTATGCTATCTGGAGAAACGTCTGTAGGGAAATTTCCTGTTAAAGTAGTTGAAACAATGGCAAGAATTGTTGCACACGTGGAGTCCACTTTCGACGTTAAACCAATTACAGAAAACCCGCCTTCAATAAGAAATGAGCGTTTTATTACTAAAACAATTTGTTATAACGCTGCTAAAATTGCGGACCAAGTTGGAGCCTCTGCAATTTTAACGCTAACTTTTAGTGGTTATACAGCACTTAAAATTGCTGGTCACCGACCAAGAACAAAAATTGTTGTTTTTACAGCAAACTATCAGATTATGAATCAGATGTCCTTGGTTTGGGGGGTAGAGGCTTTTTATTACGACGGTATGGAAAGCACGGATAAATCATTTGATGACATTAAAGCTATTCTTATAAAAAATAAGATTGTCGCAAAAAATGACCTAATTGTGAAAATCGCTTCTATGCCTATTGAAGAGAAAGGTTTCACTAATATGCTTAAGATTTCCGCAGTATAATTACTATTGATAATATACTGTTAAAGAAACCATTGACATTCTGAATTATTTATATGACGAACACAGGAAACAATTGGAGTGTTGTTGATGGAAAACTTGTTCGATCCTTTCGGTTTTCAACTTTTACCGCCGCTATCGCTTTTGTAAAAAACGTGGGACAAATTGCTGAAACCGAAAACCATCACCCAAGCATACTTGTAGAATATACAATGGTCACTTTAAAAACAGTGTCAAAAGATAAGGGAAATATAATTACAGATTTGGATTACAGGTTAGCATCTAAAATTGACGAACACTATATTCTTTATAGTTAAATTCCATTTTTAAACTGTTTCAAAAATCGTTTGTCATTTTCAGTAAATAAGCGAATATCAGGGACTTGATAACGATTCATAGCTATCCGCTCTATTCCCATTCCGAAAGCATATCCTGAATAAATTTCTGGATCTATCCCGCTCGCTTGTAGGACGTTTGGATCTATCATTCCGCAACCCATAACCTCTAACCAACCTGTTCCTTTAGTTATTTTATTATCCGTTTCTGTTTCTAGTCCCCACCAAACATCCACTTCTGAGCTTGGCTCGGTAAAAGGAAAATAGGAAGGGCGCATTCTAATTCTCGCGTTTCCGAAAAACTCTTCTGCGAAATACGTCAAAACCTGTTTGAGATCAGCAAAACTGACATCTTTATCTATATACAGGCCCTCTATTTGATGAAAAACGCAGTGGCTTCTACTCGAAATAGCCTCGTTTCTAAAAACACGACCGGGGCTTATTGTTCTTATAGGCGGAGAGGAGTTTTCCATAACACGAACCTGAACAGAAGAAGTGTGGGTTCGGAGCGCCCAATCTGGATTTCTTTGCACAAAGAAAGTATCCTGCATATCTCGTGCAGGATGTTCTTCAGGGAAATTTAATGCAGTAAAGTTGTGCCAATCGTCTTCTATTTCAGGTCCAAAGCTTACATTAAATCCTATTCTTTTAAATATCTCTATAATCTCATCTTTTATAGCGTTAATAGGGTGAATAGCCCCTATTTCAAGAGGTTTTCCAGGACGAGTTATATCGATGTTTTCTTTCACAACAGCCCTCTCATCAAAAGATTCCATTGCCACTTTGTATATAGCCTCTGCAGAGTGCTTAAGGTCATTCAAGGCAGCGCCAAACGACTTCTTCTGATCAACATGAACCAGTCGAAAATCTTTGAATAAGTTTTGTATAGCACCCTTTTTACTTAAAAACTGAAGTCTAAATAGTTCTGCTTCTTCTTTACTTGTTAGTGAATAAGATTCTATTTGATTCCGAAGATTTTGAACACGTTCTAACATTACTGCGTAGTCTAAATACGATTTGTTTGTTGTAGATTTGGCAAAATTACTGAATTACAAAGATGAAACGCTTATTTCTTTTTTTTCTGGTTGTGCTCACCTTTTCTTCTTGTGAAAAGGAAAGCTCAGAATACTTTGTAAAGATACGTGTAACCAATGAAGATGGAGTGCCTATCCAAAACGCTCAAGTAAGAATGTTTACGCCCATTCCTGGTTCTACGTCATGGTACAACTTTACAGATGTAAGCGGAGAATTAGTTTTTCGTTCTGGTTTTGAAGCATATCATGATATTAAAGCCCGAAAAATGATTTATGAGGGTTGTAATTATGTTCGTTTAGTCAAAGGTGAAACAATTAATGTAAATGTTGTAATTTACCCTATTGGTGACCCTAATGGTTGTGCTGAATGATGAAAAAAGTAATATTCCTTTTTATTTTGAGTATTTCAATACTCAGTGGTTGTAGAATAGAAAATCCAACCTATACGTTTAGAATAAAAGTAACTAATACCGATGGTATCCCAATTCAAAACGTAATGGTTGAAGCATCTGTAGATGTACCGGGTCACAGAGTAGAAGCTTATATGGTTGATAAAACTGGGTTGGATGGTATTGTAGAGTTTGAATACGACTATGAAGCTGTTTTTAAAGTATTAACAACTCGTGGAGGTAACCCATTTACCCACATTGGCTGTGGTTTTATTAAGCTTGAACCAAACCAAACCGTAGAGTCGACGATTGTTATATTACCATACGATCCTGCAGATCCGGGTTGTTAAAAGCTATTTGTCTTATACAGATACGCTTAGTATGATATTCAAATGTACTTATTGTTTTTAAAGTAATTAACGACTGCTTGTTTCAGTAGTATTGATTGTTCACCAGCCCTAAGCGCAGGAAGTTGTTTTATAGACTTAAAATGCGGCCAACCCTCGCCATCTCGCTTTTCAAACTCATAGTAACCATAGGGCTCTAAAACAGAGCAAATACCCACATGAAGGAGGTTGATTTTGACGTCTTTTTTCATTTTTATAAAACCCATTTGTAATTCTTGTGTGCCTATTAACAACAACACACCATCGAGATCAAGGTCTCCATTGCCGGGAAACTGTTTAGAAAGTTTTTCTAGAAGGTTGTGCCAATCTGCTTTTAATTCTTCACTTCTCACTATTTTTCTTTTATGAAAGGATTCGACCTAGTTGTTATAATATGTACATCCTTACTTATAGCTAAAGGTATGTGGAAAGGTTTTATTAAAGAAATAGCTGGAATAATCGCAGTGTTTTTAGCTGTTGTGTTGTCTTTTTCTTTACATGACGAAGCTATTGTTCTTTTAAGTAACCGACTCCACTTTGCCTATTTGTCCTCTGCTACCTACGTTGTGTTGTTTGTTGGTGTTTATTTACTAGTGAAACTAATAGGGGGTTTTATTGATAACATCTTAAAGAGCATTATGCTTGGTGGTGTAAACAGAATATTAGGGGGTCTTTTTGGGGGTATAAAATCCGCTTTATGGTTTACCATAATTACCTATGCTTATACCATTGCCAAAACCAACGTTGGTTTCGATCATCCAATATGGATACAAGACTCAAGGTATTTTCCTATTTTAGTTGATTTCGCTGAAATTTTATATAACTACCTAGCTTAAAGCTGCCACTCCTGGAAGTTCTTTCCCTTCCAGAAACTCAAGCATTGCTCCTCCTCCTGTTGATATGTAGCTTACTTTATCTGTAAAACCAAACTTATTGATAGCGGCAACACTATCTCCGCCTCCAATCAAAGAAAAAGCCCCATTCTCTGTGCTACCTGCTATAGCTTGTGCTACTTTTTTTGTCCCTTCTGCATAATACTCAAACTCAAATACACCCATAGGTCCGTTCCATATTATTGTTTTCGCTGTGGACAATACACTTATTACCTTAGAAATACTTGCGGGTCCATTGTCTAGTCCCATATAGCCATCTGGAATTTCACCTATTGGACAAACGCCTGCCGGCGGGGAATCTTTGAATTCACTTGTTATTACCGTATCCTCGGGTATCATTAGGTTACAGCGGTATGTTTTTGCTTTAGAAATAAGATCACGTGCCAGGTCTAGTTTATCGTCCTCTACTAGGGACGTCCCTATGGATCCACCCATTGCCTTTACAAAAGTAAAGCCCATGCCGCCGCCAATTACTACAGTTCCAACATTCGCAATCATGTTGTTAATCACCCCTATTTTCGAGCTGACTTTAGCTCCTCCTATAATTGCAACCGTTGTGTTTTTATCACTACCCAGTGCTTTAGAAATACTTGCCACCTCACGGTTCATTAACTCACCAAAACCCTTTTTTGATTCTTCAAAAAATTCAGCAATGAGCGCTGTTGAAGCGTGCGCTCTGTGCGCCGTACCAAAAGCATCATTTAAATATATATCCCCAAGTTCTGAAAGCGAGGCGGCAAAAGACTCATCACCCGCTGTTTCCTCTATATAATAACGGAGGTTTTCTAAGAGCACGATTTCCCCAAAAGACGCTATAGAAATAGCCTCTTGCGCCTGATCACCGATACAATCTTTAGCAAAATGAACTTTTCTTCCTGTTAGAAAAGCTACCTCCTCCACCAATGAAGCAAGAGTGAGTTCTGCAACCCATTTTCCTTTTGGACGACCCAAATGGCTCATTAACACTGCCTTGCCACCTCCCTCAACTACTTTCATAATAGTTGGTAATGCTGCCTTTATTCTAGTGTTGTCTGTGATTTTAAGTGTTTTGTCTTGTGGTACATTGAAATCCACACGAATCAGCACGTTCTTTCCTGAAAAATCGAAGGTTTTCATCTATTTTTAAGCATTGAGTTGGACGACTAATTTACACCAATTTCAATGTTGACATTCAATGGTTGTTGCATATAAAAACATATTTCTTTTAGAGCAATTAAAGCACGCCTTTAAGGCCGGAAAGCTACATCATGCAAACCTGATTTTGAGCGGAATTGGAGGAGAGGGACTGCCTTTAGCAATTGAGCTATCGAAACTACTGTTATGTGATAAAGAAACCGGATGCGGAAGTTGTAGTGGCTGTACCCGCGTGTCAAAGCTTGAACACCCCGACTTGAACTTAACGTTTCCTATAGTTTCTGGTGGTAGTTCTGGCACCTCAGATGATTATATATCGGATTTTAGAAAACAACTTATTGAAAACCCATTTCTTGACCCCAGCACTTGGCAACGCGAAATAGCTTCTAAAAACCAACAACTTCAAATACCTGTTAAAGAAATCCAGCGAATTCAAAGAAACCTCTCGCTAACAGCTGCCGAAGGTAAAAACAGGGTTTTGCTTATATGGATGCCTGAGTCCATAAAAACTGGCGCATCCAACAAACTTCTTAAGCTTATCGAGGAGCCCTTAGATAACACATATATCATACTTGTTTCTTATAACAAAAAAAAGCTTTTGTCCACCATTCTCTCACGATGCGCACCGTGGCATTGTAAGCCTTTAGGTGTAGATGATTTTCTTTCGTATTTCCCCAATGAAACCCAAGAAACAAAAGCTATTCTGAGCATGCTTTTTGCTCCAAATCTTGGTGCAGCTATTGCAGCGAATAATAACTTAAACAACAACCAAACGGCGGTTTTTGCTAATTGGATGCGCACTTGCTATAAAGGTTCACCAATAGAAATTACAGCAGTCGTCAATGAACTAGCATCTCTATCCAAAGAGGGCTTAAAGAACCTTGTATCCACTTCATTACACCTTTTAGAAAAAGGTTTTTATCATAACGTTCAAGGAACTAACACCTCGTCAACTGAGCTGGGTGTTGTTAATCTAAAAAAACTAAGCAGTGCTGTTATTCCTTCGGGATCGTATTTGATTGCTAGAGCACTTGATTCTTGTCTAAGAGATATAGAAAGAAACATACATGTTAAGACCTCATTGTCTGTAACGAGTTATCAATTAAACAGAGCCTTCAAGGGGTTGTAGTTAGTTGTATTTTAAAACGTATATCTTGGAACTTGTATTAGTGTTTTTTCCTTTCACATTACTCAACGCGCCTACATAAGCACCTCTAAACCAATGCTTTATATTTCTTTTTTCTTTCTTACTCTTATATTGCTCGGACAACAAAGAAATGTAATAACTATCCAACTTCATGGGTATTACTTTTTCTAAAGAAAACCCGTGTTGACCCATTAAGGTTTTAATACTATTCTCTGTATAATGATGAACATGAATTGGAACGTCCCAAGCTGCCCAAAATTCGTTATAGTGTTTCGCATCATAGCTCTGTGGGTTTGGAACAGCAGCAATAAGGTATCCTCCTTTTAGCATTCGTTTTTTAAACTCAGACAACAATCTGTGAATATCGTAAACGTGCTCTAAGACATGCCACATTGTAATAACCTCAACACCTTTATCAACTTCATTAATAGAAGAATAAACACTCCCAAATCGTTCTGCTGCCTTCCGAGCGTTTTGATTGATTTCTACACCAAGTGATTTTTTACCACTAGCAACTAAGGCTTCTAAAAATTGACCTGTTCCACATCCATAATCCAAAACAGTACCTTTTCCTGAAAACACCTGGTCCACATAAGAAATTTTTCTACGAAGATTTATGCCTCGTAAAAACTGATAGGTGCGGCCAAACAAACCTTTGTTTTCATTAGTGTGACTTATATAATCAGGATTATCATAATAAGGACCTATGCTGTCTTCCTTTATTCTAGGATTTGTATATAGATGACCGCATTTAATGCACTTATGAATATCAAAACACTCTTTACTCGTTGAATAATCTACCGTATTAACAGTTAACTCAGAATCTGTCTCCCCACACACCGGGCAATTGTTTATACTTTCTATCATACTATGTTTCACGTGAAACTTAACGCCCCATAAAAACCAATAACACATGAATGTCACTTTGGCTAATCCCGCTAATTCGGCCAGCTTGAGCTATTGTAGTGGGCCTAATAGCGCTTAGCTTGTCTCTACCTTCAAAACTAAGCCCTTTCACCTTGTCGTAGTCAAAATTTTCTGGGATTTCTTTATCATCAAGTCGTTTCATCTTGGCCACATTTTCTTTTTCACGCGCTATATAACCTCCATATTTTATCTCTATTTCAAGCTGCTCTAAAACATCATTTTGCCACCAAGGTTCTTTAGAGTATTCTTTATGGAAGTCCATTATTGAAATGTTTGGCCTTGCTATTAGTTTATTTGTTTTTATTTTCTCTTTTACTGTACGCTCAGATTTTGCCCCCAAAACTGTGTTTGCTTCCTTAAGCGAAAGGCTATTATCCAATGATTCCCTTCCTTTAATTATTAGGTTTTCTTTATACTCTAAAAGATTCTTACGATCCTTTCCTGCCAACCCTATTTGGTGCCCCAAAGAAGTTAAACGAAGATCTGCGTTATCCTGTCTCAATAAAAGCCTGTATTCAGCTCTAGAAGTAAACATTCTATATGGCTCTTCTGTGCCTTTTGTAATCAAATCGTCTATTAAAACACCTATGTATGCGTCATCTCTACCTAAAACAAAAGGTTGTTTTCCACGAACAGAAAGGACTGCGTTTACGCCGGCCATAAGCCCTTGACAAGCCGCCTCCTCGTAACCGGTGGTTCCGTTTATTTGACCGGCAAAATATAGACCTGTCACTAGTTTTGTTTCTAACGTAGATTTAAGTTGTGTGGGTGGAAAATAATCATATTCTATTGCATAGCCTGGGCGGAAAAACTTGGCTTGTTCAAACCCTCTCACTTTATGAAGAGCTTCATACTGTGTTTCCACAGGTAAGCTCGTAGAAAATCCATTTACATATACCTCTACTGTGTTCCAACCCTCTGGCTCAACGAATATTTGGTGTGATTTTTTATCATTAAATCGATCAATTTTGTCCTCAATAGACGGGCAATATCTAGGGCCTTTTCCTCTAATTGATCCATTAAACAGCGGAGACCTGTCAAACCCTTTTTTTAATGTATCATGAACTTCTTGTGAGGTGTGCGTTATCCAACAACTCCGCTGATTTTTTAGTGCTGATTCTCCCATAAAGCTAAATTGCCCGGGGTTTTCATCACCTTTTTGCTCCTCCATAACTTTAAAATCAATAGTTCTTCCGTCTATTCGCGGTGGAGTGCCTGTTTTCATTCTACCTGTCTCAAAACCAAGAGCTATCAACTCCTCAGTAATACCCTTACTTGCTCTTTCTCCCGCTCTCCCACCGCCAAAGTTTTGATCTCCGACATGTATTAAACCATTCATAAAAGTACCGCTTGTAAGCACAACGGTTTGTGCCTCGAAAGTAAGTCCTAAAGCAGTTTTTACTCCGGAAACTGTTCCATCAGAAACCAAAAGGCCTATCACCATATCTTGAAACATATTCAAACCTTTTGTCTCTTCCAATAGCTCCCTCCAGTATTGAGCAAAAAGCATTCTATCACTTTGCACCCTTGGGCTCCACATAGCAGGACCCTTGCTTTTATTCAGCATTCTAAACTGAATCATGCTCTTATCAGTAATTACAGCTGAGCCTCCTCCTAGAGCATCTATTTCACGAACAATTTGACCTTTAGCAACACCTCCCATTGCTGGATTACAACTCATTTGACCTATTGTCTGCATATTCATCGTCACAAGAAGAACATTAGCCCCCATTTTTGCCGCACAATAACTAGCCTCACAACCCGCATGTCCACCGCCTACTACAATTACATCGTACTTTTCATCAAGAACCATGATAGAGTTCTTTTAAAAATTGATCTTCTTTTAGTCTCATTTCCTCTTGTTCCTTCTCTGTCGTGTCTTTAAACCCAAGCAGATGTAATACACCATGCGCTATAACTCTATCACGTTCTTGATTAAAGGGTGTGATTTCTTTTTTAGCGTTTTCAAGAACTCTGTCTTCACTTATGAATAACTCACCGCTTATTTTTTTTCCACGAGAATAATCAAACGTTAAAATGTCTGTATAATAATTATGTTTTAAAAATATCCTATTCATTTCTAGTAATTCATCATCATTAACCCAGTGAATGACAATATCACCAAACCTATGATCAGCGTAAAGCTTTTTAAACACATCTAAAAATTGATCACTTAATTTGAGCAAATCACTTCTTTTTTAACACTGGCAAAGGTAATGTGCTTCTGCTCGTATCAGAGGGTTTGTTTTTTATAACCACACCGTTATCTGAATATACATCAGTAGCGGTATTGGATTTTCTGCTTTCACCTTCAGATTCCTTCTGTAATTCAGACTTTAATGACTCCCACAACCTTTTTTCAATTTCTTGAATTTGTTCAGGGCTATCGTCTTTATTAAATAACAATTCTTTTTTTAGCTCTTCTATCTTTTCTTTTGTTGGGTTTTTACCTTCACCAGGTAGTTCACCTGATAACTCGTCTATTTTTTTAAGGAGCTCTTTTGTGCCTTTTCCGTTTTCCCCTGGTTTATCACCCTGTTTTTCTTCTTTTCGTTTGGTTCCTTTTTTACCCTTTTGTTTTCCTGGAGATTGACTTATTTTCTTCGATTTGTTTTCGCCTTTTTTTCCTTTATTCGGTTTTCCTTTTGATCCGGGTTGGCCGTTTTTACATTCTTTTTTCGCTTGCGCTAGAGCACTTTTTTCGCTTTCTAATATTCTATAAAGCACCACGTTTAATTCATTCAAAGCGTTGAACATATAAGCCGATTGAACCACAATATCTTTGGAGGCTAATAGATTTGATTCCAAATCTTGAATAGCCTTCTTTAGATTACTCTCTGCATTACCTAAGACCACACCCATCATTGGATCAGTTATAATTAAATCACCTAAGGTATCAGATATAGATTGCTCTATTTTTAAGAGTTGACGTTGGTTTCTATACTTACTGCCAGTGTATATTGATCTATTAATTTCTTGATATAAGCTTGAGTTCCATGATGTTTTCAATAATCGTTTCAGCCTATTCATGTTGTCAATTTGAATATCTACCGCTTTCTCTGATAATAATTCTTTAAGTTTCTCAACACTTTGTTCTGCTTGCTTTTTACGGTCATTCCCTTTCTTTTCTAATTTCTCAAGAGATTGTAACTCCTCTTTTAATTCGTTGTTTTGTGTTTCTTCTAGTTCATTTATACTTTGATCAAGCACAGAATCTAAACTTGCATTTTCTTCTTCTGTTACTTGTTCTAAAGCAGTAATTAGTTTTTGAATCTCCCATAATTCATCCAATGATTCTGTAAGTTTTTGTGATAAACTATCATTACTTAATTCGTTTTTATTTATATCGTTGTTCTCTATTTGTGTTTTCTCTTTTGTTTTTTCTAAATCCAATAATTTGTTTTTTTTCTGAAAATCTTTGTTTAAAAAGGTTTGTTTTTTAATCTCATTAAAACTTGTTAGGACAGGTTTTGTATTCTTAGTTATTGTTCTGTTCAGTTCATTAAAAGAAGGTTGAGGTTTTTTTATGGTTTTAACTGTGATTTGGTTGATTTCATCAAAAACCTTTACAATTATTTCATCATCCGAATTCCAGTAAATAATAAACTGACTATTTGTTTCAACTGGAACATCATTAATCAAAATGTTCTTTACACCGAAATCATCATAAATAAATAAACTCAGTGAATCTATTGTATTGTTCTGAACTTCTATTACCGGTGGAAAATCTTCTTTGATTTTTACAGGAATAGTGAAAACCTGATTTTTAAATATTAGATCAATAGAGTTTATTTTTTCTTTTATTTTAAATTTTCTCTTCGATAATAATGTTTCACGTGGAACATTTACTCTTAATTGATTTGTTAAAATCCCTTTAAGTACTAATTCAATTTTACTACCTAATAATACATCTATAGTATCCTTTGTATTATATCTGTTCATTGAAGAATACACAGGGGGTTCTACTACAGCATACCATGAATTAAGACGAACTATAGAATCGCATTTAATAAATAAATCCTTAATAAAACGACCTTGAAACATCCACTTAACAGTGAAACTAGAAATCACTGAATTAGGAATTTGATTGATGTAGAACCCTTTGTCTTTAAAATTATTTATATCTAAAACTGTATTGAAAGGAACTTTTATAGTGTCAGGAAGAATATTTAATTCCAGTGAAGGCCTTAGATAACCTGTAAATATTTCTTTAGAACTATCTAATACCCTCCCATTAACAAGAAGTGAAAGTATTAGTATTGAAATTAAACCTAGAGACCATTTCTTTAGTGGCCAATTTAATTTTATTAAACTCAGTGAAGTTTTCAAAATTATTTGACTTTCTCTCAAGGATACACGAGATGACCATTTTCCTAATTCTTTTTGTTTATTAAGATCTAACGATTGTTGTAATCGCCCTTCATCATAACTTCGAACAACTTTAGCTAGATACTGATCAGATATTTTTTTTATAAAAAAATAGAATATTAAAAACTTTAAAGGAAGAAGAATTAATACTAGTGTAAAGAATAAACCACAGATTAAAACAACCGATTGAATAAGTTTTATTGGAGGAAAAAATAAATAATTAACACCGGTAATTATTAATGTAGTAAATAAGAGTAATAAAAAAATTAAAACACTGTAATATAATGACTTACGTAAAAACAAACCTTTTACAAATTTTAATATTTGTCCTTCTTTTATCATTGTTTTATAGCTGTACTTCTCAAAAATTTTTATTACAAAATTCTACATTTATTATTGAAACAAAAGGAAATATTCGAAAGCCAGCTCTTTTGTTTTTTAGTGATATTAATTTAAACTCTAACGACTCAATAATTAAAGAATTAAATAAAAAATACTTTGTTTTAACAGTATTAGATACTTCTTCAAATCTTGTATTAAAACAAAATTCAGACAATCAATTAACACGATCTTTAAATAGTATTTCAATCTATAATTATATAAATAACCAAGTGCCATTAAAAGGTATTGCTGCTTCTGGATTAGAATGTTTACATGTTATTAATTGGGGAATTAATGTAAGACCATCAGAAATTCATCTTTATCCAATATTTAACTCCAGTTTAAACGATTATTTAAGACAACAAATTTCATCTAATCAAGCTGCATTCAAACAACATTCTAATTCCATAAATGCTCTTGATTTATATACTTTATTAAATTCAGATATTCCTAATTCTGGATTGATTAATAATTATTCTTATCAGTATTTAAAAGAATTTAGAAATATTACACCTTTAATCCATTTGAAACCGTATTCAGGGAGGCTTATAATAAATAAATTATATTAATCGCAAGCAATTTTGTTCACACGTTGCTCGTGCCTACCGCCTTCAAACTTACTTTCAAGAAATTCTTTTAAAATATTTTTCGCTTCATTATTTGTCACAAAACGAGCTGGAATAGCAATTATATTAGCATCGTTATGTTGACGTGCTAATGCTGCAATTTCAGGCTTCCAACAAAGGGCACCTCTAATATTTTGGTATTTATTCACTGTCATATTAATTCCGTTCCCAGACCCACATATAACTACACCAAATAAACAGGTACCATTTGAAACTAAAGAAGCTACTTTATGTCCATAATCTGGGTAATCTACACTATCAGTATTAAAAGGTCCTTGATCTAAAACTGTAGCACCTTGAGTTTCTAATTGTTCAATTAACTTATTCTTTAATTTTACACCCGCATGATCAGTTCCGATAGCTATTTTCATTTCTTGTTATTATATGTGTATTACTTTTTAATAAGTGTTTATAAGACTATTAATTTAAAACAACAACTTCCTCTTGGAATTAAGCATATAATTTGTTAGTTGTTTTTTTTTATTTATTTCTATTTAAAATATGGAGTTATTTCTACAAAACAATTTCACATCTTACCAACGGAATTATTATTATAAAAAATCAATTTTAATCAACTATAATCTATTAATAACTAATTTAACATTGTAGATAAAACTAAGTCATATAAGTCCGTTTAAGTAATTTATGAATTAAATGATGTTTATAACATTTAATAACTCATAATACCTCATATCAATCTTATTAAGTTATCACGGTTATTAACACGATAATATTATTATTATATATTTTAATTAAACTATAATATAGTAGGTGGTTTAATAATTTATGAATAGAAGTAATTAAATAACCTTAAAGGTTATTTTTAATTATTTAAGGGATTAATTAAAGTTGTAGAAACTCTTTAAATCGCTTCATAACTACTTCTATCGCTTTTTTATTAGGGTGAGTACCATTCGGTTCATAGAAACCATAATTTCTTAATTCGTCATTAATAATTTCGAAACTAGGGAAATAAAGAGCTGAAGAATGTTGAATCAATTCTTCAATAGCAAGTCTTAAAATAGATTTACCTAAAAAATTATCTTGCAATCCTATTTTAGTGTATCTCACTGGACTTACAGTAAATACAACCTGGATATAAGGGGGTAAAACATTAAAAACTAACTTCCAAGACTCAATAATTTGCTGTATTGAAAGTATTTGTCTTTCAAATAAAGATCCTGGTAATTTGTGACAATTACTAACTAGTTGTTTTTCTTTAAACCAAGCGTGGGCGGTTCCAAAAGAGATAATTAATACAAGTTGCTTATTGTCTTTAAATACGTAGTCTTGAATATTTTTTTTTATTTCACTTAATTCAAAAAGTAAGTTCTGCTTATTCACATTTTGCCACTGATTAGATGCATCTAACTGATGAAAAATATTATCGTATTGAAAAGGTGTGTTTAACTCAACTGAATTGAACATCCATTGAAGTTGTTTTGCTATACTAATAGGATTAAAAGTAGTTCCTAACGGATTGTATATATAGTCGTACCCCCATTTATTAAGAAATGGTGTGAGGTTATTTACAAAACAACTTCCTAAACCTAAAAAAAAAGGGGGATCAGAAAGTTTTTCCGTCCCCACTTTAACTTCAGTAATCATTAAATTAAATATTGAATTCAATACCTTGGGCTAGAGGTAAATCTTTACCATAATTTAAGGTATTAGTCTGTCTCCTCATATACGCTTTCCAAGCATCAGATCCACTTTCTCTTCCTCCACCTGTTTCTTTCTCTCCTCCAAATGCTCCTCCTATTTCAGCTCCAGAGGTACCAATATTTACGTTTGCAATTCCACAATCAGAACCACATTCACTTAAAAACAAATGAGCTTCTCTCACATCACTAGTCATAATTGCGCTAGATAATCCTTGTTTCACATCATTTTGAATAGCGATGGCATTCTCAATATCACCGGTATATTTAATTAAATATAATATTGGAGCAAATGTTTCTTTTTGAACATTTTTATAAGAGTTTAATACCTCAATTATACAAGGTTCAACATAAAAACCTTCATTATAGATACCATCGACTAAAAGACCCCCTCCATAAAGAACTACCCCACCTTCTTTTTTAACATTTTCTATAGTAGCTAAAAAAGCATTCACAGCATCTCTATCAATCAACGGACCAACGTGATTGTTTTCATCTAAAGGATTGCCAATTTTAATTTGACCATAAGCTTCAATTAAAGCCTTTTTAACCTTGTTATAAACACTTTCATGGATAATTAACCTACGTGTAGAAGTACAACGTTGTCCACAAGTTCCAACAGCACCAAATAATGCTCCAGTTACTGTCATTTTGAGATCACATGTTGGAGTAATAATGATTGCGTTATTTCCACCTAATTCTAGAATAGACTTTCCGAATCTTGAGGCAACTTGGGCACCAACAATTCTACCCATACGAGTAGAACCAGTAGCAGAAATTAAAGGCAAACGTTCATCGTGAGTCATCCATTCTCCACGAGAATAATCCCCTGAAACAATCGAAGAAATACCTTCGGGTAGCTTATTATTTGCGGCAACTTTATTCCATATGTTTTGGCAAGCTATGGCACATAGAGGTGTTTTTTCACTTCCTTTCCATATTACCGTATTTCCACACACAATTGCAAGAGCAAAATTCCATGCCCAAACAGCTACAGGAAAGTTAAATGCAGATATTACCCCAACCACACCAAGTGGATGCCATTGCTCCATCATGTGGTGATTACCTCGTTCACTTTTAATAGTTAGACCATACAATTGACGAGACAAACCAACTGCAAAATCACAGATATCAATCATTTCTTGTACTTCACCTAAACCTTCTTGGTAGCTTTTCCCCATTTCAAGAGAAACTAATGCACCTAATTCTGCTTTTTGATCTCTTAAGGCATTACCAAACTGACGAATAAGTTTCCCTCGTTTTGGAGCTGGAATACTTCGTAATTCTTTATATGCAGATTGGGCAAAGGAAACGACAGTTTCATATTGTTCTTTAGTAGTAATACTCACATGTCCTAAAAGTAAATTATCAATTGGAGAAAATGAACTAATGGATTCTGTGTTTTCCATCCAAGTTTTACCTGTGGATGTTCCGTGGTTTTTAGATTTTAATCCTAAAGAATTAAGAATTTGTGAAGGTGTAAATGTTTCCATTATTTAGGTTATAGATTTTTATTAAAAATACAATAGAATATGCACTCAAGAGTTCTAATAAAAAAAGTGAAGTCAATGTGCTATTAAGCGGCTACATCATGTATTTTTGTTATTTAGAATAAATAAAAATAAGATGCGCAAAGTACTGCTTTATCTAATGTTATTCTCATTTACTGCATGTTTAACAAAGTCAAAAAAGGAGAATAGAAACACAATAAAAATAGTTTGTACTACTAGTATTATTTCAGATTGGGTTGAAAACATTGCCTCAAATGAAATGCAAATTATTCCATTACTTAAAACAGGAATAGACCCTCATGTGTATAAACCATCAAAAAGAGATTTAGATATTTTACGCTCCGCGGATGTGGTTGTTTATCACGGCTTGCATTTAGAAGGTAAAATCATTGAGGTTTTGAAGAAGATGGAAGGTCCTTTAGTCATTAATGTGTCTCAAAATTATCCTCAGGATTTAATTATTAGTGATCCTAATTTCCCAACATCTACAGACCCTCATGTTTGGTTTGATTTAGATTTAACAAGGAGTGCTATTTCAACTATTATACAAAACCTTTCTACACAGTATCCTCAATTCGAAGATGAATTATATTCTAATAAACAAGTGTACTTTTCACAAATTAATGATGTCGCAATAGAGGTTAGAAGTATAATTTCTTCAATACCAGAAGGCCAACGTACGGTTATTACAACTCATGATGCATTGAGTTATTTTGGTCGATCTTTTGGCTTTAATGTGAAAACCCTGCAGGGTTCAAGCACAGTAAGTGAATTTGGTTTAAAAGAGATCACTAGCCTTGTAGATTTTATTGTTGATCAACAAATTCCTGCAATATTTTTAGAGAATATTATAAGCCCACAGGCAATGATAAGTGTCCAAAAAGGATGTAAAACTAAAGGGTTTGAAGTAAAAATAGGACCCGAATTATTGAGTGATTCATTGGGTGATAAAGAAGACCAAAACACATATACTGATATGTTGTTATTTAATGCACGAACTATAGCGGATTATCTAAGATAATTGGACTTACTACTAAAATATATAATACTAGAAGACCCAAACGTTAGGTTTGTAGTAGTTGCTATAATCCTTCTTGGGGCAGTAAGCGGGATAGTAGGAAGTTTCAATTTTCTACGAAAGAAAACCTTAATAGGAGAGACAGTTGCTCATAGTATGCTTCCAGGTGTATTAATTGCTTTTTTATTAAGCGGGGTCAAAAGCCCAATTATTATGATTCTGGGTGCTGCCTTAAGTGGATGGATGAGTATTTGGTTAGTAGACTACATAACCCACAAAAGCAAAATAAAGAGCGACAGTGCTTTAGCAATTGTATTATCAAGTTTTTTTGGATTAGGTATTGTTCTACTTACTATGATCCAGTCAAGTTTCTCTGGAAATCAAAGCGGTTTAGATCATTATATTTTTGGTAATGCAGCAGCAATGACACCTGAAGATAGCACTGCTTTTGCAGCGGTTTGTTTAATTGTTTTTCTCCTAGTTGCATCGAGTTATCTGAGTATTAAAGCCACTATTTTTAATTCAGATTATGCTCAAAGTATAGGAATAAGCAGAAGAAAGATTGATGTTTTAATTAGCATACTCACAATACTTACAATTAGTGTAGGAATAAAAGCAGTAGGAATAATTATGATGAGTGCGCTATTAATAATACCTCCCACTGCGTCTAGATTTTGGACTGATCGCTTGGTCCCTATGTTGATTATTAGTGGATGTTTTGGCGCATTAGGCGGGTGGCTGGGTTCTTTTATTAGTTATTACGAAACCAACATGCCCACCGGACCTTTAACCATAGTCTGCGTAAGTTTATTTGCATTTGTATCAATGATGTTTGCGCCAAAGAAAGGAATCATATACCAACGATGGAATAAACTACTATTAAGAAGGAGAATTAATGAAGAAAACCTACTTAAGGCAGCTGTCCAAAATGAGGTCAGAGGTAAAGGGAAGCTTTTCGATCGAGCACAAATAAATAAACGTCAATATTTTGAACAGAAATTATGGAACAGAACCATAAATAGGTTGAAAAACAAAGGTTTTGTTTATAAAGTACATACAGGATACACCTTGAGCATGACGGGAAGAAATTACGGCGCAGACATAGATAGAAGACACAAGATTTGGGAAGTATACCTTCAACGTAGAATGCAGATGAGTGTACACTTGGTTCATGATGAAGCGGAGACCATGGAGCATTTTTTAACACCTGAAATAGAAGAAGAAATATTAGGAGAGTTGGGTTTATGTTCTAGATTCAACCCGCTTTTAGAAATACACGAAATCATACCAGACCCTGATATTGCTTAATATGGACGGTTTTTGGATAGTTTTAACAGGTTTTCTAGTAGCTTCTTCAACAGGAATGTTAGGAAATTTACTTTTGCTTAGAAAAATGAGTATGATGGGAGACGCCTTATCCCATGCAGTGCTTCCAGGGATTGTTATTGCCTATTTAATAAGCGGATCAAGAGCGTCTTTTCCTTTGCTAATGGGCGCTATAATTATGGGGCTATTGACCACGTTTTTAATTCACTTTTTTTCAAATAAGGGAAAAATTCAAGGTGATGCAGCTATGGGAACAGTATTTACCTTTCTGTTTGCAATAGGAATTATTTTAGTAACCAAGTATGCCGGACAAGCGGATATTGATGCCGACTGTGTTTTACACGGTGAGCTGGCTTTTGTGCCCCTACAAAAATCTTCTTATTTAGGGATAGCCGCACCGGACGCTGTATGGACCCTGCTGTTGTTGTTTACACTTATTCAATTGGTTTTCTGGGTAGGATATAAGGGTTGGCTCCTTACTAGTTTTAACTCTGAATATGCGGCCAGCATAGGTATCCAAACAGCATTATGGCATTACTCTTTAATGGCAGCAACGAGTGTGGCCACGGTTGTAAGTTTCGAAAGCGTAGGCGCTATTCTCGTTATTGCTTTTTTAGTGGTTCCAGCAGCTACAGCATTTTTAATCACCAAAGACTTAAAAAGAATGGTTATGGTTATAATCGTTCAAGGGTTTTTGAGTTCATTAGGCGGCTATATGTTATCGAATATATTAAACGCTTCGATTAGTGGTTCAATGGCTGTTATTAGTTTCGTTGGTTTTTCCATTGTTTTTGTCGTAAAAAAAAGAGGACTAAAGTCCATACCATAACACGCACTTACTTAGACCCAAAATTCATAGGATAAACCATCAAAATGATTTCAAGGACAAAAGTTTGTAAAAAAAAACAGTTTGACCTTACAAGAGAGGTTTTTATACTAACCTTAATAGTTAACTAATTTACCAGGTAGCGTTTGGATATGAGCGGGCGAGACTTTGCATTTCTCCTAAAATAAAACCAAGTTGTGAGGAATGTATACCGAAACGACCCCCGGTTTGCATCCAGAGTTCAGGCGAGGGCATGATTAACATTCCCATTTTGAGTACTTGACCAACCTTTTTAAGCCAGAGGTCTTTAATCGAAGTGAATGAAGGAAGCTCTTCATTCAATATTTCAAAGACCGGATGATTTTCAAACAATTCCCCGCTCCACATCCATAGGTTATCTATACTTTCTTGAATTTTAGTATGGCTTTCTTCTGTTCCATCTCCCAATCGAACGATCCATTCTGCGCTCCATTGTGCTTGGTAGGAAATTTCTTTGATTGCCTTTTCCGCAATTGTCCGTATAGAATTGACCTCACACGTCCTTAAAGAATCATATAGGTAAAAGTTGAAAGTATCCATTAAAAAGCTTCTAGTTATCGTATCGCCCCAATGGCCATTGGGCTGCTCGACTAATAAAGCGTTTTTAAAATGCAGGTGATCACGGAAATAAACTAAAGAGTCTTCTGTGGTTCCCTTTCCTTCTAGTCGAGCGATTTCTTGGAATAATAACCGTGCTCTTCCAATATGATCCAATGCCGTATTTATTATGGCAATATCTTGTTCTAAAACGGGTCCGTTTGAACACCATTTACTGAGCTGCTGTCCCAGAATAAGAGAGTCGTCCGCAAGGAAATATAAATACTCTTTTAACGCCTCTTCTTTTGTAAAGCCTCGCTTTACACTGTTTAACCAACCTTTAGCCATGTGCTACATGTGTTCAACATCGTCAGGGATGTCATAGAAGGTAGGGTGTCGATATACCTTGTCATCTGAAGGGGTAAACAAAGGATCTTTTTCATCAGGAGCGCTAGCGGTAATCTCTTCTGAAGGAACAACCCATATGCTAATTCCCTCAGATCTTCTTGTGTAAACATCTCGCGCATTTTTTATAGCCATTTCACTATCAGCAGCATGAAGACTTCCTACGTGTTTGTGTGATAGGCCGTTCTTGCTTCTGAGAAATACTTCCCACAGTTTCCAATTTGATTCACTCATAGCGCTTGTGATTAGGTTTTATGCAGCAGGAGTGTTTTTAGCTTTTCTTGCTGATTGTTTTTGAGCGTATGCTAAAGCCGCCTCTCTAACCCAAGCGCCCTCTTTATGTGCTTTTTTTGTGATGAGCTATTCGTTCTTTGTTACACGGACCATTGCCTTTGATTACCTCGTAAAATTCTCTCCAATCGATTTCGCCGAAGTCATAATGACCCCGCTCTGAATTCCACTTTAAATTATCATCAGGAATAGTTAGCCCTAGGTATTCAGCTTGGGGAACAGTTTTATCTATAAATTCTTGACGAAGCGTATCGTTGCTCTTGCGTTTGATTTTCCATTGCATGCTCTGTTCAGAGTTCGGGCTGTTATCATCTGAAGGGCCAAACATCATCAGAGAGGGCCACCACCAACGATTCAGGCTTTCTTGTGCCATCGAACGTTGCTCCGGTGTTCCTTGCGCAAGCTTCATGACAATTTCGTACCCTTGTCTTTGGTGAAAACTCTCTTCTTTACAGATTTTTACCATAGCGCGCGCGTAAGGTCCGTATGATGTTCTTGTGAGCATCACTTGGTTTTGAATAGCAGCACCATCAACCAACCAACCTATTGTACCCATGTCAGCCCACGAAGGTGTGGGATAATTAAAAATGGAGCTGTATTTAGCTTTACCGCTTTGAAGATCAGCAATCATTTTTTCTCTAGGTTCCCCGAGAGTTTCTGCTGCCGAATATAAATACAGTCCATGCCCTGCTTCATCCTGAACCTTGGCAAGAAGAATTAGCTTAGCTCTTAATGAAGGCGCACGGGTTATCCAATTCGCCTCAGGTTGCATCCCAATAATTTCGCTATGAGCGTGTTGAGATATTTGGCGAATAAGGGTCCTGCGGTACTTTTCAGGCATCCAATCCTTTGGTTCCACCTTATTTTCGGCGTCTACATAGGCTTGAAATTTGTCTTTTAGAGAAACATTGGTTCCCATATTCTGTTAATTTGGTTATTTACAAAGTTAAAACACAACAAGCTATCTCTTGTTATGGTTTAAAATCGGGCTTACCTTTGCCCTTCAAATTACAATGCATGTTGAAGTTTTTCAAAAAAAAGAAAGAAGAAAAACCATCTTTGATGGCTGGTGCAGCCAAAACAACAGACACAAAATTTTACCCTTTAGTCGTTTCAGAAGTAAGAAGAGAAACAGAAGATGCGGTTAGTATATTTTTTGAAGTACCAGAAGGGTTAAAACAGACGTTTACTTTTATACCCGGTCAGTATTTAACCTTCAAAACAAATATTAATGGGGAGGAGGTAAGGCGTTCATATTCAATATGTGCTGCACCGAGCGAAGGAGAGCTGCGCGTAGCAGTTAAGGAGATAGAGGGAGGAAAATTTTCAACATACGCAAACCGAAAACTTCAGGCAGGAACATCTATTGAGTGCATGCCTCCAATGGGAAACTTTAAGTGGCAACCTTCTGAATTAACAGCTCATGTTGTAGGTTGGGCTGCGGGATCTGGAATTACACCTATAATGTCAATAGCTAAAACGGTCTTAGAAAGTAATGAAAACAATACATTCACGCTTTTTTATGGCAACAAAAAGAGCAACAGCATCATCTTTAAAGACGCTTTAGAAGATTTAAAAAACAGTTATGTAGACCGCTTAGAATTCCATCACATATTAAGTAGAGAAGATCAAGGAAGTGATTTTTCTAAAGGCCGAATTGATGCAGAAAAAGTGAAGGTTTTTAAAGGCCGATTTTTTAAGTCGGAGAGTGTCACAGCACATTACGTGTGTGGTCCGCTTGGCATGATTGAAAGCGTTAGTGAGGCCCTAGAGCAAATGGGTACGCAAAAAGAAAAAATACACTTTGAATTATTTAACACCTCAACATCAACAGTAGATAAAAAAGATACCACTTCGGGCACTACGGGCACATCATCTGTAACAATTATTTTAGATGGAGAGGAAACTAATTTTGAAGCCACTGGGAAGGGCTTTATCTTAGACGCAGCACTTGATGCCGGGGCGGACGTTCCATATGCTTGTAAAGGAGCTGTGTGCTGTACCTGTAGAGCAAAAATTATCAAAGGTTCAGCAGAGATGGTTATGAATTATGCGTTGGTTGATGAAGAAGTTAAGGATGGGTATATTTTAACTTGCCAAGCACAGCCAACAAGCGAAAAAGTCATCGTTAGCTTCGATGAATAAAGTAGTTTAAGGTAAAAATGGGCTAAGGATGAACTTGGCCCTTCGTTCCAAGAGAA
This sequence comes from uncultured Cryomorphaceae bacterium, assembly GCA_902614915.1. GTDB lineage: Bacteria > Bacteroidota > Bacteroidia > Flavobacteriales > Schleiferiaceae > UBA10364. Next base: position 6,583 of record CACMMX010000010.1, on the reverse strand, counting down.
AAAACTAAAAATTCCAAAGATTATAACATTGGAACGTCCGCGAAAAAAGCCTTGAATAAACCTAAAAACACGGATTAGGCTCTAATAATAAACGTTAGTACAGGCTGTTTATAATTCGCTCTGCTTTTTATTGTTGCTGAGATCTATATCTAACATTCTCAAAGAAGGGTCTATTTCAACAGCACGAACACTCTCAGTGGCGGGAATAAGCAATTGATATTTAGGATGAGTCCATGGCCAGGGTTTATGCGTTTGTAGCCCCTTTTCTTTCTTTGCACCATACATACTTATTAATGGTATGTTGTGACGTTCTTGTCTTCCGCTCTCATAGGTGATAAGTAGATCAATTGGCATGGGAAAAAGACCTATTCGATTCAAGGTGATTTGTGCCCCCGACATATTGTTTTTAATGTTCTCAATACTATAGTCAATGCTTTTTACTTGGTCTTTGTAATAACTGAGGTACCAATCTAATTCCATATCAGAAACTTCTTCCATAATGCGTAAAAAATCTTCAGGCCTTGGGTGTTTGAATTGCCATCTGTTCCAGTACCTTTTCATTCCTTTTGCAAAGGGTTCTTCGCCAATTATGTATTCAAGCTGGTTTAAAAACAAAGCCCCCGCGCTATAACTATTTATGCTGTAGGTGCGGTTAAAGTGGAAGTGATCTGCTGGTGTACTTAAAGGTTCACGTAAACCGGAAGTATCTAGATATACGTAAGATCGGTAAGCGCCTAGGTGTGGATTTAGTTCATTGCCATAAAAAACAGTGTTCATAAATTCTTCTTCTGCGTAAGAAGTAAAACCTTCATCCATCCATGGATAAGCAGCCTCGTTGGTTCCAATAACCCCATAATACCAATTGTGTGTCGCTTCATGAACAAATAGACTGGTGAATCCTTCAAATGAATCTCCACCACCAAGCATCATGGTACACATAGGATATTCCATGCCTCCGTCACCTCCTTGAATGAGCGAGAACTGTTTGTAAGGGTAAGTCCCAAAGTGTTTGGCCATAAAGTCAAAGTAGTTTTGAAAATAACCTTGTTGAATTTTTTCCCAATTAGATTTGTTTGCAGTTTTAGGATCATACAATAAGTGAATTAATGGTCCATTTTTAAGTTGAAGTTGTACATGTTTAAAGTCTGGATCTGCCGCAAACGCAAAGTCGTGCACACTATCTGCTTTAAAATGCCAATGGCGAAGCGTGTTTCTTTGTAAACGCACCTTTTTTATTCCGCCATATCCAAAACCAACATCTTCCGGGTTTTGCAGGTAGCCGGTGCCCCCCTAAAATATAATTCCGGTGAATTTTAATGTGAACATCAAAAGACCCCCAAACACCATAAAACTCACGACCCACGTATTGATCGGGGTGCCATCCGTCGTCATCGTATTCAGCTAGCTTAGGATACCATTGTGTCATGGTAAATTCAATACCCTCTTTATTGTTTCTGCCCGACCTCCTTATTTGTTTTGGAACTTGAGCATTCCAATTCATTTCAAACGTTGTTTTTTGACCAGGCAAAAGTGGCTCCGCGAGTAGACATTTCAGAACGGTACCGCGAATGTTCCAATCCAATGGCTGTCCGTTTTGTGTAAGGGATTGTATATCTTGATAACCTATTTCATTTTGCCCTAATCCTTTAATACGGTCTTTAACGCGTCGATCTGGATCATCTATGGTGCGTGAACGAACATCCATCATGCTTTCTGGCTGAAAAGCATTGAAGTATAAATGGAAGTATGCTTTGTGTAGAGTGTCTGGACTATTATTGGTGTATGTGATTTGTTGTTGCCCGGTGTATTGGCTTGTTTCGACATCCATACTGATATCCATGTTGTAATGCACAGATTGTTGCCAATATTGAGCGTTTGTGATAAAAGCTGAACAAACAAAGCCGAGCGAAAGAAGGTTTTTCATTTTAGTTTACATATAATGGTCCAATCGGCCACTATTTGCTAACCGTGGACCTTTTTCAGTTAGTTTAAGGGTACACATTTCATTATAAGCGTCGTGTTCCAAAAAGAGGTGATAGTTTTTTTCTGCTGCCTCTGTGAAAATCAGCGTTCTTTCCTCTAGAGTAAGCAGTGGGCGAGTATCATAACCCATCACATAAGGCAAAGGGATGTGTCCTGTAGACGGCAGAAGGTCTGCCATAAACACAAGTGTTTCACCTTTGTGCTTAATAATAGGACACATCTGAGCATCCGTATGTCCATTGACTACAAAAGCGTCAAAACCTAAACCGCAATCAACCCTAATGGATTCTTCAGGAGTGTCAATAAAATTGAGTTGCCCACTTTCTTTAAGTGGAATAATGTTTTCTTTCAAGAAACTGGCTTTTTCTCTTCTGTTTGGTTGGGTTGCCCATTTCCAGTGACGAGAATTGGTCCAATATCGCGCATTGCTGAATACAGGCACATAACCTGTTCTTTCTTTATTCCATTGTACAGCGCCACCAACGTGATCAAAATGTAAATGGGTGAGAAACACGTCCGTAATATCGTTTCTGCCAAAACCATAACTCGCTAACGACTTGTCTAAGCTGTTGTCTCCGTGCAGGTGATAATGTTCAAAAAATCTTTCACTTTGTTTATCACCGATTCCGGTATCAATTAAGATTAACCTTTCGCCGTCTTCAATCAGTAAAGAACGCATGGCCCATGTACATAAGTTTTTTTCGTCAGCGGGATTTGTGCGCTCCCAAAGGCCTTTCGGAACTACACCAAACATGGCGCCTCCGTCTAGTTTGAAGTTGCCAGTATGTATAGGATAAAGGGTCATTGAAGCTTTAATTTTTACCGAAGGTACAAAAGCAGCGAATTTTTCTGCGCGTGCCCCTGATATAAACATTCTAATCTTTTGTTGGTTAAAAAGCTAAAATAAACACCAAACAAAAACCTGATTTTTTGTGGGTAAAAATAGATGGGCACAATCTTGTTTTTTTACGAAACACGCTTAGGTTTGTCCTTCGAACAAAACTAACATAACATTGGACTATGAGTGCAGCACATTTAGCACAGAAAATTCAACAGTTTGAGTCACCAACTCCTATAACGTGGAAGCAATATCTTGTTGACGGCTACTTGCATGAATGGGAAGGAGAAATGGAAAAGGTATTCAGCCCTATGGGCCCCATTTCTGCAGAAGGAAAAATACAGCGACACTATTTAGGGGAGGCCCCAACTTTAAATGAAGAGGTAGGATTGACAGCTTTGGCCGCGGCAAAAAAAGCATACAATAACGGCAGAGGTTTGTGGCCAACTGCAAGCGCTTCAGAACGCATTTCTGCTATGGAAACGTTTTTGGAAATCATGAAAACTAAGCGCGAAGAGGTAAGCACTCTTTTGATGTGGGAAATAGCCAAGAACAAATCCTCTGCCTATAAAGAGTTTGATAGAACAGTAGATTATATAGAAGATACACTTGAGGAATACAAAGAACTGCAGCGAAGAGGTTCTAAAGTAGGGCGAAATGGTGCTGTAATTTCCCAAGTTCGCAGAGGCCCATTAGGTGTAGTACTTTGTTTAGGGCCTTACAATTACCCTTTGAACGAAACGTTTTGTTTGCTTATTCCTTCTGTTTTAATGGGAAACACAATAGTGTTTAAGCCAGCAAAATACGGAGTGCTATTGCTCACACCGCTCATGGAGGCTTTTCAGAAAGCATTTCCTCCTGGTGTAATAAACATAGTGTTTGGTAGAGGCCGTACGCTCGCCGGACCCATTATGAAAACAGGTGATGTAGATGTTTTGGCGCTAATAGGAAATTCTAAAAGCTCTAATGCTCTTGTCGCTCAGCACCCTAAACCTAACAGACTGCGACAGGTATTGGGTCTTGAAGCCAAGAACCCGGGCATTGTGTTTGAAGACGCCAATATTGACTTAGCTGTGAAGCAATGCGTGAATGGCTCTTTGTCCTACAACGGTCAGCGTTGTACAGCACTTAAATTGATTTTTGTGCATAAAAACATAATTTCGGAATTCATAGAAAAGTTTTCCAAGGCTGTTGACAAACTTGTTTTAAATCATCCAGCAACGGATGCAGAATTAACACCACTTCCTGAGAAGAACAAAGTGGAGCAGATGCAGGCTTATGTTGATGACGCCAAAGCGAAAGGGGCAAAAGTGATGAATTCAAATGCGGGCAGAGTTTCAGAAACAGCTTTCTTTCCTGCAGTGCTCTACCCTGTTACTCGAGATATGCGTATTTATCATGAAGAACAATTTGGTCCTGTTGTACCTATAGTGGAATATGAAGATCTTGAAGATCCAATGAATTCAATAGCTCAATCAGATTATGGTCAACAGTGTAGTTTGTTTAGCGATAATGACGCGACTATAGCTTATGCGGTAGATAATATGGTCAATCAAGTGTGTCGAGTAAATATAAATGTAGCGTGTCAAAGAGGTCCAGATTACTTGCCTTTTACAGGGCGCAAGGATAGCGCTGTAGCCACTTTGAGTGTACACGATGCGCTTCGAAGCTTTTCCATAAGAACGGTTGTTGCAGCGGGCTCAGACCAAAAAGAGTTGGTAGGCAGAGTAATTTCCGGAGGCGAGAGTAAGTGGATGACTACAGATTACCTTTTGTAATAACAACCCCAACGCACAAGGTGTGTTGGGGTTGTTTGAGGTTCCGAGCGGATTCGAACCGCTGTAGCTGGTTTTGCAGACCAGTGCCTAGCCACTCGGCCACGGAACCTTTGGGAGGCCAAAAATAGAAGAAATTTCTATATAGCCACGACTTTATTTTGTTCCTATCTTTCTGTAGTGAAAGTTAGGGCCACCCTCTCTACATCACCGTTAATTGGAGGGTTTAGCTTAACAACGTTTACCTCAGCTTTTTGAACCAAAGAATGTTCGATTATAATTCGTTCTAAAATACGCTGGCACACTACTTCTAACAACTTTGAGCGTGAGGCCATTTCTTCTTTCGCAATAGCATGAAGCGCGACATAATCAACCGTATCGTTTAAATCGTCGGATTCTGTTGAGGCGCTGAGGTCGGCCCAAACACTAATGTTAACTTCGTAATGAGACCCAATAATTGCCTCCTCATTCATGCATCCATGGTTTGTATATAAGCGAATACCCGCAACGTCTATTTTATGTAAATCAGCCACTAACCTAAAACCTTTATTGCTTTTTTGATTCGACTAACAACCTCTTCTTTTCCCAATACTTCGCATATAGCGAACATGGAGGGACCCATTCCTTTTCCTGTAATAGCAAGTCTGAATGAAGGCCCCACTTTTCCAAATCCCACTTCTTTTTCAGACAAATAGTTCTTGAACACCTCTTCAATTGCACCCTCTGAGAAGTCGTCCAAATCCATAAAACGATCTATCAAATCCTGCATCATTTGTTGGCTTTGTTCGCTCCATTTCTTTTTGCGTGTTTTTTCGTCGTATTCACTCGGAGCTTGGAAAAGAAACAAACCTTCTGTCATAAGGTCTTTAGAAAAAGTAGCTCGCTCGCTCATCATTGAAGCTATTTTACCCAAAAAGGCTTCTTTGTATGTGAGACCGCATTTATCCAGTTCACGTTTTAATTCAGAGGCCAATTGGTCCTGGCTCAACCCGCGCAAGAAGTTTTGATTAAACCACTTCCCTTTTTCAAAATCAAATTTCGCACCAGACTTAGAAACCTTGTTTAAATCAAATTCGCTAATTAATTCTGTTAAGCTAAAGATTTCCTTTTCCGTACCAGGATTCCAGCCAAGCAGCGCAAGCATATTAATGAATGCTTCTGGGTAAAACCCAAATTCGCGGTAGCCGCTAGCGGACTCCCCTGTTTCTTGGTTGTTCCAATCTATCGGAAATACAGGAAACCCTAGTCTATCGCCGTCTCTTTTGCTTAATTTGCCTGGACCGTCTGGCTTTAACAATAAAGGAAGGTGAGCAAACGCCGGGCAGTTCCATCCAAACGCCTCATACAGCATTACGTGAAGTGGAGCGGAGGGCAACCACTCTTCTCCTCGAATAACATGAGTAATCCCCATTAAATAATCGTCTACAATGTTTGCTAAGTGGTAGGTTGGCATACCGTCCGCTTTGAACAAAACCTTATCGTCCATATTGTTGGTGTTTACACTTACCCACCCACGGATAGTGTCTTCAAAGCGTACCTCATGATCTCTTGGCAATTTGATGCGCACAACATAAGGTTCACCAGCTGCCATTTTAGCAGCCACCTCTTCTTTAGGCAGTGTCAATGAATTTTTCATGCTGCCGCGCGTTATATAATTGTATTGCCAATTTGCTGCCCCAGCATCTTTTGCCATTTGTCTCATGACATTAAGGTCTTCAGCGCTGTCAAAAGCGACATAAGCCTTTTCCTCATCCAATAAACGGTCAGCGTATTTGCGGTACATCTCTTTTCGTTCACTTTGACGGTATGGCCCATTTCCGCGGTCTTCTCCACCAATTCCTTCATCTGGGCTGATTCCACACCACGCTAAAGATTCAACTATATATTTTTCTGCACCAGGAATAAGCCTGGTCTGGTCTGTATCTTCAATGCGCAACAAGAAATCACCACCATGTTTCTTGGCAAATAAATAATTATATAATGCAGT
>CACMMX010000009.1 GCA_902614915.1 uncultured Cryomorphaceae bacterium | reverse complement strand
CTACACTGTTCTTTGGAATAAGTGCAACTGCCCAAACATACAATGTTACCTTTAGGGTCGACTTAGGTTCTAGCACAGCAAATGCCAACGGAGTACATATTGCTGGCTCCTTCCAAGGTTGGGACCCGTCAAGTACGTCATTGTCTCAAATAGGCACTTCGTCTATCTACGAAGCTACGTTAGCGGTTAGTCAAGGTAAGCTCGAATACAAGTTCATTAATGGTAATGTTTGGGGAGATGATGAATCTGTACCAGCAGAGGTTAGTGTAGGTACTAATAGTAATGGAAATCGCTGGGCGGTGATTTCTCAAGACACAGTATTGCCAGCGGTCCTATTTGCAGGGTCAGCTCCAGTTGGAATGAAAGCAATTCAATTTAAAGTAGATATGTCTTTACAATCTTTAAGTACAGATTCAATTCATATTGTGGGGAGTTTTCAAGGTTTAAATCCATCTAAAACAATGATGGTTAATTTTGACGGAGTTCACCGCTACATTGCTTACTTCAACCCTGGGGACTCAGTTTATTTCAAGTTTGTTAATGGTAATGATTGGAGTTCTGTGGAACTTGTACCTTCTTCATGTCAAGCTTCTTCTGCGGGGATTAGCCAAGGGGACTTCCGATTCTATACAGATGCTACGAGCGGTATTTATGAGGTTTGCTATGCTATGTGTGGCCCTTGTTTAGTCGTGCCAACATACGATATTACAATCAATGTTGACTTGAGCCCATTAATCGCGTGTTCATCAATTGATTCGGTGACCCTTGCCGGCCCGATCAATGGCTGGGGTGGAGAGCTAATGTCTGATTTAGATAATGATGGTATTTATACCATTTCCTTTTTAGCCGTTGATTCCGGCGATTTTGAATTTAAAGCGCGTTATCATACATCGGGGGCCACGAACTGGGAAGGCGGTGGGAATAAAATCATTGCAGTAAGTTCAGATTCTATTGTCGCAACGCGCTGTTTTGGTAAAGATAACTACGGACCATGTGCCACAATTCCTCCAACTGCAGATGTTTCATTTATTGTCGATTTTACGCAAGCATCCTTCACTCCGGCAGACACCATTTACTTGATGGGAAACTTCACTCAATGGAATTCAAATGCTATTGCAATGGTTCCTCATTCAGCGGTTGGCCAATATATTACTACTATTGCTCAGTATTGTCCGGGTTCAATGGAATACCGTTTTTCAAACGGCGATCCTATCAACTTAGCTAATCATGAACCTGTGCCAATAGATTGTGGAGTTGACAACGGAGTTGGGGGTTTCAATAGATTCTTTGAACGTACGGGTGTGCCGGACACAGTAAGGCATATTTTTGGTGCCTGTTCATTTATTAATGTAATTGAAAACAATTTACATGAGGTTTCAATCAATCCGAACCCAATAAAAGATATCGCGACCATTACTTTAGGAAATCAAGATTTTTATAAAGTACAGGTATTTGATTTTACTGGTCGCATTATTTCAACAATGAATAATGTAAAGGGAAATATAGAACTGAACTCTTCTTTAATGAGAGGCGGGATTTACTTCGTTAAGGTGGTAAATTCTCAAGGTGCAGTAAAAATAATTAAGATAATGGTAGAATAGTGACAAGGTTATTTTTGAATTGACTTGGAAGCATATAATAGCTTTGGGTCTACTGTATTGAACGTGTTTTGAATTAGCCTAAAATGCCGTTTTCCACAGCAAAACGAACCATTCCTGCTGTATTTACCATTCCTAATTTATTTAGAATATTCTGCCGATGGTTATCGACGGTCCGCTTACTGAGAAAAAGCTTTTTTGAAATCTGTTCATTCGTTAGTTGCTCGCATATGAGCTGAATTATCTCTATTTCACGCTTACTTAGTAATGCTAAAGCAGGGTTATCACTATTTCTTTTGGCAAGTCCTTTTTTAAGTATTTCCCTTTCAATGAGTTCATTGGCTATTTGCTGAGTATAAAATAGCTTTCCGCTTAAAACTGTCGTAATTGCTTCGAAAAGTTCGTCAGATTCAATGTTTTTAGTCATATAACCTCGAGCCCCTGCTTTAAGCATGCTAGATGTGAATTCTTTATTATCATAATTAGACAGGGCCAAAACTAGCTGTTCAGGATATTCGTTCAGTATAACACTTGTTAGAGACGAACCGTCAATTTTCTCTAGTTGATAATCCATGAGCACTAGATCAATTGCTTTACTTTTTAATATTGACATGGTTTCTTCTTTATCACTAGCCTCAAGTACAGTAAAGTTATAGCAGTAAAATTCACCCAATTCTAGCATAGTTTTTATCCCATCACGAACAATAGGATGATCATCTACAACAAGTATTTTTATGTTATTCTTTTCCATGAAAGTCTGAACAGTTTGGCAAGGCCTGAATTACCATTTGGTTGAAGCATTTTTTTGCTTATGTATAAATTTTAGGAATGTTTCATCTCGGATTATCACTAAGTCTATTCACTCAAACAACATGATACAATGATACTGCTTGTTGTTTAAGCTAAAGTACAAGAAGAAAGGATAGAAGGTTTTGCTTTTTCAAAATAATACATCTGAATACTACCAAATAATACATCTGAATACTACCAAATCGTAATTTCAAAGGAAAAGACTATATTTGTATAAACTTTTTGGAATTCTAAAAGGGGACTTCGGTCCCCTCTTTTATTGCTGCGAATTGATGAATTACGCAAAAACAGAAAGCATTGTAAAGAGTGCGGCTACCGATAATAATGCGTTTTTGGTTGAGTTAGAACTCAAACCAGATAACGTAATTGTTGCATATGTGGATTCTGATCAGGGCCTTACGATAAATCAAATAAAAATGATTAATCGTCAAATTGAAACAGTTTTGAATCGTGATATAGAGGATTTTAATTTAACAGTTAGTAGCCCAGATTTGAATAGGCCGTTAAAAACATTGCGGCAATACAAGAAAAATATTGGCCGCTATTTGAAACTAAAATTCAATAACCGTGAAGAAGAAGGAATGTTAATGAAAGTGGAGGAAAAATATTTGGTTATAAGTGTTCAGAATAAAAAGAAAAGTACTCCTAACACTGAGTTAAAAATACAATTTACCGATATCGCCGAGGCCAAAGTAGCGATTAGGTTTAAATAGAGGTTTAGAGATAATGGAAAATCAGGCAATTATCGAGAGCTTCCTCGCTTTTAAGGAGGAAAAAAATATCGACAGAACTACTTTAATGGCTTTCATAGAAGAAGCTTTTCGCAATCAATTGCGCAAGAAGTATGAAACAGATGAAAACTTTGATGTCATCGTAAACCCCGATAAAGGTGACTTAGAGATATGGCACAATAGAATTGTTGTAGAAGACGGCATGGTTGAAGATGAAAATCAAGAAATTGAACTGACGGAAGCATTAAAAATTGAGCCGGATTATGAGGTAGGTGAAGATGTCTCTGTTGAAGTAAAACTTATTGATTTAGGTCGTCGCTTTATTCTCGCGTTCAGACAAAACTTGGTAAGTCGAATACAAGAACACGATAACTCAGAATTGTTCAAACGTTACAAAGACCTAGAAGGAGAAATCATCTCAGGTGAAGTGCACCACGTTCGCCATCGTGAGGTTATCGTTTATGATGATGATGGAAACGAACTTATTCTTCCCAAGGATCAAATGATTGGTGAGCGAGAGTTTTTTCGAAAAGGTGACCCTATTCGTGCTGTTGTAAAAGAAGTTGTATTCCGCGGCATTAAGCCCGTAGTAATAATGTCACGAACGGATGAACGCTTTTTAGCTAAATTATTTGAGCAGGAAATTCCGGAGGTCTACGATGGTTTAATTACGATTAAAGGAGTCGTTAGAATTCCTGGCGAAAAAGCTAAAGTAGCAGTAGAATCATACGATGACCGTATAGATCCGGTTGGAGCATGTGTTGGGATGAAGGGTTCTCGTATTCATAGTATTGTGCGAGAATTGAGAAATGAAAACATTGATGTTATTAATTATACCAATAATCTTCAATTATATATCCAGCGCGCTTTGAGTCCGGCAAAAGTAACTTCATTGAATATTGACGAAGAAGCTGGCAGAGTGGAGGCGTTTTTAGCTCCTGATCAAGTGAGTCTAGCTATTGGTCGCGGTGGAACTAACATTCGTTTGGCAAGTAAGTTAGTAGAAATGGAAATAGATGTTTATCGCGATGATATAGAAATTGAAGATGACATTGAATTAGAGCAGTTCAGCGACGAAATAGAAGCTTGGGTTATTACCGAATTGAGAAAGATAGGATGTGATACTGCGAAAAGTGTTTTGAAGTTGACTAAAGAGGAATTAGTTTCTAGAGCTGATTTGGAAGAGGAAACAGTTGAAAATATAGTCTCAATTCTACAGCAAGAATTTGAGGAAGAATAAAAATATTAAAGACACTCTATGAGTAGCGTCAGACTTAGCAAAGCCACTAAAACACTCAATATCTCACTTGATCGTGCGGTTGAAGAGCTAGCAAAAAATGGCCATGATATTCCAAATAATCGAAACACAAAGATTTCGGAGGAACAGTATGAGGTATTAAGGACAGCATTTGCGGATGATCTCGAGCGAAAGAAAGCTGCTGAAGAGATGAATCAGCAAGTCAAGGAAGAGAAGGAAACTTTACGCGGCACCAAACAGGAAGAAGACTCTGCTGATCAAGTTATTGAAGTCGAACCCGTTAAAGATGCGCCGAAAGACGAAAAAATCGAAAGGGTCATTGAACAGGCTGCTGTTCATGAAAAAGAAAAGAATACAGACAGTCAAGAGGAGACTGCTCCAAAAGCTATTGGCGAATTAAAGGTTATGGGTAAAATAGACCTTGAGAATACTAAACGCCATAAAGAATCTAACAAAAAGGATTCCCCTCTTGAGAAAAAGGTTGATAAACCAGTGGTTAAGGCTCCGAAAAAGTCTAATACTAGTTCTAAATCTGAAGAACAAGTACTATCCAATAAGCCGCTAACTCAGCCAGTCGATGAAAGTTTGGTCGATATAGAGCATAAAACCGAGTACGTTAAAATAGACGGTCCGAAGTTTACAGGACAGACAATCGAGCTACCGGTTGATAAACCTAAAACACCTAAAAAGAAAAGGACGCGAATAAAGACACAAGGACCAGGAAATGCTAAACCTGCGCAACCAGATTCATCAAACCGTAATCAACGTCGCGAGAATAATCAAAATCGCGGAAAAGGTAAAAGCCGTCGCAATAATCCTGTTGTTGAGAAACAAGAACTGTCTGACGAGGAAATCCAGAAACAGATTAAAGAAACGCTTGAAAAACTGACCTCTGGTAAAAAGAATAAGGGCGCAAAGATTAGACGTGATAAGCGAGCTGAGCGAAGAGAAAAAGAGGAACTTGCGGATATACAAGCAGCAGAAGACAGTAAGGTATTACAGGTAACAGAATTCGTTACGGTAACGGAGCTTTCCAATATGATGGCTGTAAGTGTAAATGATGTTATTGCTTCTTTGATGAGTGTAGGAGTCATGGTTACTATGAATCAGCGCTTAGATGCTGAAATGCTCGAAATGGTCGCAGAAGAATTTGGCTTCAGTGTAAATTTCGTAGATGAAGAGGTTACTGAAACTTTTCAAGAACAAGAGGACAAGCAAGAAGACCTAAAGACTCGTTCTCCAATTGTTACGGTAATGGGACATGTTGATCACGGTAAGACATCCCTTTTAGATTATATTCGAGAAGCTAATGTTATTGCTGGAGAAGCCGGTGGAATTACACAGCACATAGGTGCCTATAATGTCAAGGTTCATACTGGTCAAACAATTACTTTCCTTGATACACCTGGTCACGAAGCTTTTACTGCTATGCGTGCTCGTGGTGCTCAAGTTACAGATATAGCTATCATCGTGGTTGCAGCTGATGACGCGGTTATGCCTCAGACGAAGGAGGCAATCTCCCATGCACAGGCAGCGGGCGTGCCCATTATTATCGCAATCAATAAAGTTGATCGTGATGTAGCGAACCCTAACAAGATTATGGAGCAATTATCGCAAGAAAATATCTTAGTAGAAGATTGGGGTGGAACTATCCAATGTCAACAGATATCAGCAAAAACAGGTCTAAATATTCAAGAGTTGCTTGATAAAGTATTGCTTGAGGCGGAAATGCTTGAATTAAAAGCAAATCCAGATAAGAATGCTAGCGGAACCGTGGTAGAAGCATCTTTAGATAAGGGTCGTGGTTATATGTGCACAGCTTTGATTCAGGGAGGAACCATGAAAGTAGGAGATTATGTTCTTGCCGGTCAGTATTCAGGGAAGGTTAAAGCAATGTTGGATGAAAGAGGCAACAGAATAAATGTAGCTGGTCCTTCAACTCCTGTAAACATTCTTGGTATTGATGGTGCACCAACTTCCGGGGATAAGTTTATTGTAATGAACGACGAAAGGGAAGCCAAGCAGATTGCGGCAAAACGATTACAGCTGCAACGAGAACAAAGTGTTCGCTCACAGAAGAAAATGACCCTAGAAGAAATTGGACGTCGTTTGCAGGTTGGGGATTTCAAAGAATTAAACATTATATTAAAGGGAGATGTCGACGGATCTGTAGAGGCTTTATCGGACTCGCTTCAAAAACTTACAACGGAAGAAATACAGGTTAATATTATTCACAAAGCTGTAGGTCAAATTTCGGAGAGTGATATTCTCCTAGCGACAGCTTCCGAAGCAATAGTTGTTGGTTTCCAGGTTCGTCCTTCAGCACAAGCTCGTAAGCTTGCTGAAAAAGAAGATGTTGAAATTAGAATGTACTCTATTATTTACGATGCAATTAATGAAATTCGTGATGCGATGGAAGGTATGTTAAGTGCTGCGGTCAAGGAAGAAGTGAAGGGATCCGCAGAGATTCGCGAGACCTTTAAGATTTCTAAGGTAGGCACCATTGCCGGTTGTATGGTAACTGATGGGTTCATTGAGCGTAATCACGATGTTCGTGTTATTCGAGATGGAGTGGTTGTATACACCGGTAAATTAGGTTCATTAAAGCGTTTTAAAGATGATGCTAAAGAAGTTCGTCAAGGATTTGAGTGTGGTTTAAACATTGCAAACTTTAATGATATTAAGGTTGGCGATGTTGTTGAGGCGTTTGAAATGGTTGAAGTCAAACGAACACTAGAATAGTTTCAAATTAATAAGCTGGTCTTATTTACTCGTGTTAATTAATGAAAGAGTAAAACCCCCACTGCGAAAAGCGATCCATATACTGCGGCAATTCCTAATGCCCATTGAAGTAGTAGTTGCCATAACAATGATCCATGCTTATTTGTTTCATCGATTTTTAGCGAAACGGGTTTCCAAGCTCCACCTGGTTGAACAGTTTTATAAAACTTAACTAGTGTATAGAATGGCTCATGACTGGTTAGATACATGGTAGTAATCCATGTAACCGTTGTAAAGGCAACGGTGAAAAAGAAACTGTTTGGGAAAGCCATATGAAGTAGAGAATGAGCTATCCAGTAACCAATAAATGGGGCCAAGGTTGCTGCAATTTCCGTCCATGCATTTATCCTCCACCAATACCATCGCAGTATCAGAACTAAACCCAGCCCTGCTCCACATTCCATAATAAACCGCCAAACTCCAGCAATACTATCCATCATATTGGTGATGAGTAACCCTAGAGAAGCTAAAATTAATGTTACTAACTTCGAAATATTGAGTGTCTTTCGTCTTGGTGAACTAGCATGGATAAAGCGTAAGTAAAGATCATTAATCAAGTAAGAGGCACCCCAATTTAATTGAGTCGACATAGTCGACATGTATGCAGCAAAAAAAGAGGCCAAAAGCATTCCTAATAAACCTCGTGGCATGAAATCTCGCATTATAAAAATGTAGCCAAAACGGTAATCTTGATTGTATTTAACTGCTTGTGGTAATCGTTCGCCATAAACTACTTTCCAAGTATTCAACCATTGTTCATATTCTGCTCCCTGTTCTGTAGTCATTCTTTCAAACGGTTGTTCTCCAGACAACATTTCGTAAGAAATAAAATTCGGAAGATTTTCAACAGGGTTTCCCTTAGACCCGTATAATGCTATTGCGCTAAGGGCAACTAAAATCCAGGGCCAAGGTCTTACTGCGTAGTGTCCAATTTGAAATAAGGCGCTTGCTAAAAAAGAAGACCGTTCATCTTTTGTAGCCAACATTCGCTGAGCGCTGTACCCTCCACCTCCCGGCTCCGCTCCAGGGTACCATGAAGACCACCAAACCATTCCAAAAAAAGCAAGAAAAGACGCTAGTGTTATTTGATATCCCCCCTTTGAGGAATCGTCGTTTCCCATAGCAGGCAAAAAATTAAAGGTTTCTGATGGAAGGACTTTTTTTAGTCCAGAAATACCGCCTATTTCTGGAGATTGAAGCACATATGTAGCGAGAACAATAGATCCGAACATGGCAAGGATAAATTGGAAAACGTCAGTATATACTACTCCTTTAAGGCCACTGAAACTTACGTAAAGAACAACTCCAACAAGTGACAAACCGGTCCAAGTAAACGCCTCTGCATAAGAAAGCCCAAATAATCCTTGTAGTAGGGTGATCATAGCAACATTAACCCATCCCATAATTAGGATATTCATGAACGCGCCTAAATAAATAGATTTGAACGCTCTCAAAATCGCGGCAGGCTGACCAGAATATCTAAATTCTATAAATTCAACTTCGGTCGTGAGGCCTGAACGACGCCATAAACGAGAGAAAAATACCGTGGTAAGCATTCCACCAGCCAGTAAATTCCACCAAAGCCAGTTTCCACTGATTCCGTATTGACCGACTAACTCGGTCACTGCCAAAGGAGTGTCCGCAGCGAATGTGGTAGCTACCATTGATATTCCTGCTATATACCAGGGTAGCGAACGTCCTCCTAAAAAATATTCACTCACGGAGGACTTTTTACTCCGGCCAAAATACATACCTATAAGCATGGTCGCTAAGAGTAATGTGACAAGTACAATAAGGTCTAGTTTGCTTAACGTCATACGTTTACTTCCGTTTCTTTTGGAAGAAATTTGTGATTATTTCCCCACATTCATGTTCCATTACACCTGTGATTAACTCGGTCTTTGGATGAAGATGTCCACCATGCTCTTGGAAACCTCGTTTTACATCTTTTGCACCAAAAACTACACGACCCATTTGTGTCCAATAAATAGCTCCAGCACACATCGGGCATGGCTCCAAGGTTACGTATAGTGTACATTTTTGGAGGTATTTAGATCCAAGGTAATTAGATGCTGCCGTTATAGCTTGTATCTCTGCGTGAGCTGTAACATCAGTAAGTTTTTCAGTTAGATTATGTCCCCTCGCTATGATGCGACCATTAGCTGTAATCACAGCACCAACAGGGACTTCGCCTTTGCTCTTAGCAATACGTGCTTCAGCGAGTGCAGCTTTCATGAATATGCGGTTATTGTCTAGCTCTATCATCTTCAATGCAAAATAGGTATTTGCCTCACAAGTTTGGCTATTTTTGCGGTTCAAACATAAAGTAAGATGTACAGATCTCATACTTGTGGCGAATTGCGCGCCTCACACATAGGACAAAAAGTTACACTGGCGGGTTGGGTGCAACGCTCCCGTGAATTAGGGGGAATGACATTTCTTGATTTGAGAGATCGTTATGGTATTACTCAGGTAGCATTCAATGAAGAATGGGATGCTAATCTATTGCAAGAAGCGAGAAAGCTAGGTCGTGAGTGGGTAGTTCAAATAAAAGGTGAAGTGATAGAAAGACATAGTAAAAATACCGCTATGCCTACAGGAGTTGTGGAAATTAAGAGTTCGCATCTAACGGTATTAAATGCCGCGAATACACCACCATTTACGATTGAAGAGGAGAGTGATGGTGGTGAAGAGCTGAGAATGAAGTACCGGTATTTGGATTTGCGCAGAGCACCGTTACAACGCAACTTAGCATTACGGAACCGCTTGAATATTGAGGTACGGAAGTATTTAGATAAAGATGGTTTTATGGATATTGAAACACCATTTCTGATAAAATCAACACCGGAGGGGGCAAGAGATTTTATCGTCCCATCCAGAATGCAGGAGGGTAAATTTTATGCCTTACCACAAAGCCCGCAAACGTTTAAGCAGCTGCTAATGGTAAGCGGTTATGATAAGTATTATCAGATTACCCGTTGTTTTCGAGATGAAGATTTAAGAGCAGATCGCCAACCAGAGTTTACTCAGATTGATTGTGAGATGGCTTTTGTCGAACAAGAAGATATCCTAAACACCTTTGAGGGGCTGTTAGTACACCTGCTAAAAGAAGTCAAAGGAGTTCATATTGATAGCGTACCTCGCATTACCTACTCGGAATCAATGGAACGTTTTGGCAATGACAAACCTGATATTCGATTTGGTATGGAGTTGGCTAATTTGAATTCGCTGACTCAAAACCATGGTTTTAACGTGTTTGATCAAGCGGAGACCGTTTTAGGTATTGCTGTTCCAGGAGCATCATCATGGTCGCGTAAGCAGATAGATAAAATAACGGATTGGATAAAGCGCCCCGATATCGGAATGAAAGGGATGGTTTACTGTAAGGTTAATGAGGACGGCACATACAAAAGTTCGGTTGATAAGTTTTTTACCCAAGAACAACAAGCGAAATGGGCCAAGGCATCTGAAGCAACTCAAGGCGATTTAATTTTAATATTAGCTGGTGAAGAGCGCTTGACTCGAAAGGCTGCGTCTGAGTTACGACTGTATATTGCTGAGAAATTGGGGTTGCGAAACCCTGAGACTTTTGCTCCTTTATGGGTAGTTGACTTTCCATTATTGGAATGGGACCATGAATCAGAACGTTTCCATGCAATGCATCACCCATTTACATCGCCTAAACTAGAAGATATTAGTTTACTCGAAAAAAATCCAGTAAAAGTGCGCGCAAACGCCTATGATTTGGTTTTAAACGGAAATGAAATTGGCGGTGGGTCAATACGTATTCATGATCGAGCACTACAAAGTCGAATGTTTGATTTATTAGGGTTCTCGAAAAAGGAGGCAGAGAGGCAGTTTGGCTTCTTAATGAATGCTTTTGAATATGGTGCTCCTCCCCATGGTGGTTTAGCTTTTGGGTTTGATCGACTTGTAGCCATAATCGGTGGAGCTGAGGTTATTAGAGATTTCATTGCTTTTCCAAAAAACAATTCAGGCCGTGACGTTATGATTGATGCTCCAGCGACAATTGATGAAATTCAACTCCATGAGTTAAAGCTAAAAAGCACTGCGAAACCGAATGAATAACTAGGTATAGTTTTTGTAGCTTTACTGTCTATAAGAATTTTATATGCTACGAAAACTTATCCTATCGTTAGCCTGTATAGCCGCCACTTTAAGTTTAAAAGCCCAAAAGACAGAGTCTAGGATGCTTTCAGATAAAGAGATTCGCGATATGACATGGGTTGAAGCTATGCAAGACTATCGTGTGAACTTTAATACGGTAGTCTCAAAGTTTGAAAAAGCTCATAAAGGTGTGGTTTATGAAAAAGGTCATGGAATCAAACAATTTCGTCGCTGGGAATACATGATGGGTAAACGCGTAGGTTCAGATGGTATTCGACCAAAACCAAGCATTTTATATCAAGCGATTCAGTCTCAGAAAGCTAATAACTCTATCGAATACGGTCAATGGAAGGCTATGGGGCCGTTTAATGCTCCCTCTGGTGGGGGAATTGGACGAATCAACAATGTAGCGTTTCATCCACTACATAATGATACTATTTATGCAGGTGCTCCCGCTGGAGGATTATGGGTAAGTTATAATGATGGTCAAACTTGGGAGACTTTTACCGATGAATTGACAAACCTAGGAATTAGTGACTTAGCTATTGACCCATCAAACCCTAATATTATGTATTTAGCCACGGGAGACCGGGATGGAGGAGATACCTATAGTCACGGTTTAATGAAGTCCACCGATGGTGGATTATCTTGGGGCAATACCGGATTATCCTTCAATGTTAGTCAAAACTATCGAATATGTCGTGTTAATGTTGATGAGGATAATACAGATATAGTTATCGCCGCAACCAATGGGGGGATTTATAAATCTTCCAATGCCGGAAGTAGTTTCTCATTGCGACAAACTGGGTCTTTTTATGGGCTACACCTCGGTAATGGCGATACAGCATATGCAACCACATCAGGGTCGACACCAAGAGTCTATCGGTCTGTAGATGCTGGAGATACATGGCAGCAGCTAACTAATGGGTTGCCTTCAAGCAATAAGAGGCGCTGCGAACTAGCTGCCAGTAACACGCCTGGAATACTGTACGTTGTTTATGGCGATAGTCAAAATGGATTTGGTGGACTATATAGGTCAACTAATGGAGGGGATACTTGGTCATTAATGAGTTCTACTCCAAATATTATGGGCTGGTCTAGTAATGGGTCAGGTTCTGGTGGCCAAGCTTGGTACGATATGAGTATTGCATGTGATCCTAATAATGAAAATACAATTTATGTAGGAGGAGTCAATATTTGGAAGTCAACTAATGGTGGTTCTTCGTGGTCTATTGTGGGTCATTGGACTGGTTCAGGATCAACTCCTTATGTTCACGCAGATCATCATGATGCTGTTTTTCGACCAAATACTTCTGAGCTCTATGTGGGTACAGATGGTGGTATTTACAAAACTTCTAACGGAGGGGCTTCATGGACCGAGCTGAATGATGGGATGAATATCTCTCAGTATCATAAAATAAGCCAAAGTACTTTAGACACATCATTAATTCTTGCAGGTGCTCAAGATAATGGCTCGCATTTACGCTTTAATACGTTCAACTGGTCTGAGGTTACCGGTGGCGATGGAATGGACAACGGTGTCGATGCAGTTAATGATAATATCCTCTATACTTCTGTTTATTATGGAGATTTTTACAGGAGTAATAATGGAGGAAGTTTCTTTTCTCCGATCAATAATTTATCACCTGCGGGATCTGGAAATTGGGTTACACCATTTAATGTTGATCCAATTGTTTCAAATACAATTTATGCTGGTTTTACGAGGTTATGGAAATCGACAGACGGAGGACAAAGCTGGTCGGCAACCTCAACAAATAATATAAATGGTAATTCGAATATTGATGAGTTTGAAATCGCTAAAAGTAATACGAATTACATTTATGTGCTCATTAATCAAAACGTCTTTAAGTCCAATAATGGTGGCGCAATATGGTCTACAATTACACCTTCAGGTAGCTTAGCTCCCGGGTCTAATATACTAGGAATAGCAATAGACCCAGCCGATGAAAATCACGTTGCTATTGCCATTGGTGGATATAATGGTAATAGAAAAGCGATGGAAAGTTTTAATGGAGGACTTTCGTGGACAAACATTTCAACGGGGCTCCCAAATGTTCCTGCTACAGCTATTGCTTTTGAAGGTAATGGTAGTGATGGTATATATGTTGGAACAGATATTGGGGTTTACTATAAAAGTTCAGTTCACCCCACTTGGGTAAGTTTCAATAAGAATTTGCCCAATGTTATAATCAACGATTTGGAGGTATACGAAGATCAATCTTTGCTTCGCATTGGAACTTATGGTCGCGGTGTTTGGCAAAGTCCAATGATGGCCGGTATGAGCGCGGCTCCTGAAGCAAACTTTGATGTTGATCCTAATACCTTATGTGGATTAAATGATATCATCCAATTATCAGACGTTTCATCCGGTCGGCCAACCTCCTGGTATTGGCAGATTACACCTTCATCATATAATTTTGTTGGAGGAACTACGGATAGTTCTGAGAATCCACAGATTACTTTTAACTCAACGGGAAATTATACAGTCTCACTTAGTGTTAGTAATAACTATGGAGTAGATGATACTACGCGATTTCAGGTTATTTCTGTTGGAGGAGTAACGCTTCCTTTTGAGGAAGATTTTGAAACTGGGAGCAATGGTTGGGAGATTTCTAATCCCGATAATGGTATTACTTGGACGCTTTCTCAAGTAGGAGGGTCTTCACCAGGTTCAACGGCTATGAGCGTGAATCATTATTCCTATTCAACTAACGGTGAGGTGGATGAATTAATAAGTCCACCTCTTGATTTCTCCAATGACACTCTTGTTTCAATGACTTTTGAATATGCGTCATCCTATTATTCCTCTGCATATAAGGATAGTTTAAAGGTTTATATTAGTTCAGATTGTGGTTCTAATTGGAACGAATTAGCAAGCTGGAGAACTGACGACGTTAATTTTAGTACGGCTGGACAGTTTTCTAGTTCATTTGTTCCAAATGATCCGTCTTATTGGTGCTTCGGGAATACAAATGTGTCGTGTCCCTCAATAGACTTAAACGCATACAGTGGTATGTCGGGTATTCGTGTCAAGTTTGTTACGATTAACGGATATGGAAATAATATTTTTATTGATAATATTAATATAAGTGGTCAAGCCCAAATTGCTCCTGTTGCCTCTTTTCTGGGTGATACGGCGGCATGTGTGGCACAGACTCTGAAATTTTACGATTTCACTACGCCATCGCCAACAGCCCGCACATGGTATTTCCCTGGAGGAACACCGTCAACTTCGATATTGGCAAGTCCTTCAGTGACCTACGCTGCTCCTGGGAAATACGATGTAAAACTTGTAGTTAGTAATGCCGCAGGTTCAGACTCTGTTTTGAGTATTAATCACGTAGATATTACAGCGGCTTCAACATCATATGTATCACTATCAGTGAGTTCATCGCAGGTATGTGAAAATGATAGTGTTTTTGCTTCCGCAACATATCTAAATGGAGGTCTATCACCATCATTCGATTGGATGGTGAATGGGAGTGTCGTTTATTCTGGGGGGACTACTTTTTCTGGCCTTTTATTGGATGGAGATGTATTAAAAGTTAAAATGACTAGCTCTGACAATTGTGTTTCCTCGAAGGTGCTATATGACTCATTGACAATAACAGTTAACCCCCTACCAATTGTAACATTGACTTCACAGGGTTATGTTTGTGAATTAGACGATCCAAAAATTTTGACCGGAGGAGCCCCTATTGGTGGTGTATATTCTGGTATCGGCGTTTCAAATGGTTTCATTTTTCCAAATACTTTGGGTGTTGGCTCACATTGGATTTTTTACACCTATACTGACCCAATAACAGGTTGTTCGGATACAAAGCAGCGTTCAATAAGTGTGCAATCGGCCCCTAATAAACCGACTGTAGCTCAAGATCCTCTAACAGGTGAGCTTGTGGCTACTATACCTCCTGGAAACTACACTTTCCAATGGTTTGATTCCAATATGATGCCTATTATAGGAGCTACAGCCTCTTCTTTTATGCCTAGCTCTAATGGTGATTATTACGTAGAGATTACGTCAAATATCCTATGTTCTAATATTTCCGATGTATACAGCGTAAACAACATAGGATTAGGAGAGGAACTTTTATCGGGTTATGAAATCTATCCTAATCCAGCAGTAAATCTGTTGACGATTCGTGTTGGAGGGAGTTCTGATGTAAGGATTCTAGATGCAGCTGGGCGCACTGTACTGGTTACCAATGTAAACGGGGCTTTAGATATAGATGTGCAGGATTGGGCACGAGGCGCTTATATGGTTCAACTCATTCAAAACGCAGAGATTGAAAACATACCGTTACTGTTACAGTAGAATGTTATGAATTGATACTAAAAAACCTTCTGAATTTCAGGAGGTTTTTTTAATTAAAGACTAGCCTTAGGCTATAGACATGTGATTTATTAAGCTTTTAAAAAGTGCTAACCCGTCCTCATTATTTAATTCTGAATCCGCAGCGCGTTCTGGATGAGGCATCATACCAAACACATTCTTTGCTTTATTGCAGACTCCTGCAATATTTTCAATGGATCCATTAGGGTTTTCTGCCTCAGTTACAACACCGAATTGATTGGAATATTTAAAGAGAATTTGATCGTTTGCTTTTAACTCGTATAATGTTTCGTGAGAACAGTAGTAGTTTCCTTCGCCATGTGCAATAGGAATTTTATAGCCACGATTTCGGTCAAGTTCTGCTGTAAGTCCCGCTGAATTACTTATGGGTTTGATAAATACATTTTTACAGATGAATTTATGACTGTTGTTGTGTCTTAGCGCCCCAGGTAACAAGCCACTTTCAGTTAGTATTTGAAAACCATTACATACTCCTAACACATATCCCCCATTATTCGCAAAATCAATTACACTACCCATGATAGGGCTCATTTTAGCTATTGCTCCGGAGCGTAGGTAATCGCCGTATGAAAAGCCACCGGGTAGAATTACGCAATCTACTTCTTGAAGATTAGCATCCTTGTGCCAGAGATTGACTACATCATAACCGATAATAGTCTTCAATGCATAAATCATGTCTTGGTCACAATTTGACCCCGGAAAGGTAATAACACCAAACTTCATAGCGTTTACTTTTATTGGTAACAAATGTACAGAACGTTTGCGTTTTCATAAGGCTGATAAGAATTAGATTTGTATGATACTAGATAAGTTAGTGATTTATGAGAATTGCAATAGTTGGTGCAACAGGAATGGTTGGACAGATCATTTTGAAAGTTTTAGCAGAGCGAAACTTTCCTGTAACAGAGCTGATTCCTGTTGCTTCAGAAAAAAGCGTTGGAAACCAAATTCAATTTGGCGGCCGAACTTGGGTAACTCAAAATATTGACTATGCTGTTGCTGCCGCTCCAGATATTGCATTATTCTCGGCAGGAGGTAATATATCCTTGAAGTGGGCTCCTAAATTTGCAGCAGTCGGCACGCGTGTAATAGACAACTCGAGTGCATGGCGAATGGACATAAATAAAAAGCTTATTGTTCCCGAAATCAATGCAGATACATTGGAATTAACGGACATGATTATTGCAAATCCTAATTGCTCTACTATACAGCTTGTTATGGCATTATACCCGTTGCACAAGGCGTTTATTGCTAAGCGAGTAATTGTGAGCACATACCAAAGCGTTACAGGCACCGGAAAAGCAGCGATAGATCAGATTGAGGGTGAGCGGCTAGGCTCCAATGTACAAATGGTTTATCCATATAGAATTGATCGAAATTGTATTCCTCATTGCGATGTCTTTCTTGATAATGATTACACTAAGGAGGAAATGAAGATGACTCAAGAGACGGTTAAAATTATCGGTGATGACGGTATTAAACTGGTGGCAACAGCAGTACGTGTTCCGGTTCATGGAGGCCATAGTGAAAGTGTCAATATTCAATTTGAAAAGCCATTCGAGATAGAAGAGATACGTCAAATTTTAAGCGAGACGAACGGTATTATACTTCAAGACCAACCAGAATTCAATAACTATCCAATGCCTTTAATGGCAGAGGGAAAAGACGATGTTTTTGTGGGTCGAATAAGAAGAGATTTTACTATTAAAAACGCTCTCAATATTTGGATTGTCAGCGATAATCTGCGTAAGGGTGCGGCAACCAATACCGTTCAGATTGCAGAAGTTCTTCTTGCGAAGGGGTTTGTTAGTTTTTAATTCTTTCCCACAATCTCGAAACAGATGGCCTCATATTTATGTTATTTGAACAATGAAGATGCAAGTATTAACTATAGCTGTGTTTGCGCTAATCTTTGGCTGTACAGCACAAACTAATGACAATATGAGCGATGCATTTGCGATGGCAATTATTCCTGAACCTATTGAAGGCCAAGAAGTAGCGGTTCTGGCTTCCGGATGTTTTTGGGGGACAGAATATTATTTACAGAAAATCCCTGGTGTCTTTGCTACTACGTGTGGATATACAGGCGGTAAGGTTAAAAATCCAAGTTATAGAGAGGTATGTACAAAACGTACGGGTCATTATGAGGCCGTTCATGTTGTATTTAACCCTTCTGAGGTAACCTTTGAGGAATTGGTACGTGTGTTTTTTGAAACACATGATCCTACCCAGCGCGATGGGCAAGGTCCAGATATTGGTCCCCAATACCGCAGTGCCATATTTTTTCAAAATGAAGCACAATTTGAAACAGCCTTAATGTTGAAAACATTGCTTGTGAATAAGGGCTACGATGTAGCTACGGAAATTCTTCCGGCAGCCGAATTCTACTCTGCGGAGAATTACCATCAAGATTACTATGATAATAAAGGTGGAACACCGTATTGTCACGCTCCGCGTAAATTGTTTTAAACGGTAGTGAAAAAAAACCTCGCAGTTCCCTGCGAGGTTTTTTTTATTCAAAGTCGTAACAGGTGCCTTAATCACTCTTGGAGTTCAAAATCCTCCATGAATTTAGTTGTATAAACTCCTTTGCGGAAATCTTTATTATCCAATAATTGTTGATGGAACGGAATAGTTGTTTTTATTCCTTCAACTATAAACTCATCTAAGGCGCGTTTTAATTTATCTAAAGCCTCCTCACGTGTACGGGCTGTAATAATCAACTTGGCAATCATAGAGTCGTAGAAAGGAGGAATGGCATAGCCACTGTAGCAATGGGTATCAAGGCGAACCCCATGTCCTCCAGGAGCGTGAAATGAAGTAATCATACCTGGTGATGGACGGAAGTCATTAAACGCGTCTTCAGCGTTAATCCTAACTTCTATACTATGCATTTCAGGAAAATAGTTTTTGCCAGAAATAGCTTCTCCAGCTGCCACCTTGATTTGTTCGCGAATTAAATCGAACCCAACAACTTGCTCTGTAATAGGATGTTCTACCTGAATACGAGTGTTCATTTCCATGAAGTAGAAGTTACGGTCTTTATCTACTAAAAATTCGACTGTTCCGGCACCTTCATAAGCAATGAATTCTGCGGCTTTGACTGCGGCTTCACCCATCTTTTTTCGAAGTTTATCCGTCATGAATGGAGACGGGGTTTCTTCTACTAATTTTTGGTGACGACGTTGAACCGAACAATCACGCTCACTTAGGTGACAGGCTTTCCCAAAGCTGTCTCCAATGATTTGAATTTCAATATGTCTAGGTTCAAGAATGAGTTTTTCCATGTACATACCGTCGTTCCCAAAGGCTGCCGCTGCTTCACGGCGAGCACTTTCCCATGCACCTTGAAGTTCGTTTTCTTCCATGATAGCACGCATTCCTTTGCCACCGCCACCGGCAGTCGCTTTCATCATGACTGGATAGCCAATTTTACGGGCTGTTGTGACAGCATCTTCGTACGTTTCAAGAATACCTTCTGAACCGGGGATACAAGGTACTCCGGCTTTTTTCATAGTTTCCTTGGCGGTAGCCTTATCGCCCATGCTATCTATTTGATCTGGACTAGCACCAATAAACTTGATTCCATGTTCTTGACAAATACGAGAAAATTTGGCATTTTCACTTAGGAAACCGTAACCGGGATGAACAGCATCTGAATTGGTTATTTCTGCCGCAGCTATAATATTTGGAATACTTAAATAACTTTCTGAGGAAGCCGCGGGACCGATACAAACGGCTTCATCCGCAAAACGAACATGCAATGAATCTGCATCTGCTTGTGAATAAACAGCCACAGTCTTGATGTTCATCTCTTTACAAGTACGGATTACACGTAGTGCAATCTCACCCCTATTTGCAATGAGTACTTTTTTAAACATAACAAGCGTATTTTCGCAGTTTTAAGAGGGGTCAACTAAAAATAGCGGTTGATCATACTCGATAGGACTTTGATCGTCAACTAATACTTTGACAATCTTTCCGCTCACTTCACTTTCAATTTCATTGAACAGCTTCATGGCCTCTATAATACATAGAATATCGCCTGGTTTGATTTCAGAGCCTACTTTGACAAAAGCATCTTGATCAGGAGATGGGCTACGGTATAATGTCCCAATCATAGGGGATTTCACCTCGATGTAATTATTACTATCGTCAGAAGTTGATGCATCTTCAGGTGCCGTTGGCGTTGTAGGTGCTGAAATATCGGTAGCTGGTGCCGCAGCAACGGGCATTGCCGCCTGAGGAGCAACCGCTTGGATAATTGTTGGTTGTTCAGCTACTCCTGACGCTGTCTTAATATTAATCTTGAAATCTTCGGTTTCTAGACTCACTTCTTGAGCGCCGCTTTTTGAAACGAATTTGATGAGTGCTTGGATTTCTTTCAAGTCCATGTTCGTGTTATTTAGGAATATGAATTTACGAGTTATTTTTTATCGATTGCCCATTTGATCCACATAGCTCCCCAAGTGAATCCTCCACCGAAAGCTGCGAAGAAGATATTATCTCCTTTTTTGAATTTATCTCTATAGTCCCACATACCCAAGGGGATGGTTGCGGAGGTTGTATTGCCATAATTTTCAATATTTACAACTACTTTCTCTTTGGTTAGCCCCATGCGACGGGCAGTGGCATCAATAATTCTAAGATTTGCTTGATGTGGAACAAGGTAGGCAATATCATCACCTGTTAGATTGTTTTTTTCAAGCAATTCTGCAGAAGTATCAGCCATTCTACTTACTGCGAAACGAAAAACATTTTGTCCCTCCTGTCTAATAGCATGTTGTTTTTTATCAATAGTATCGTGTGAAGGGGGCAGGAAAGAACCGCCTGCTTCAATGCGTAAAAAATCTCGACCAATAGCATCCGTTCTTAGAATTTCGTCTTGCACACCAAGATTTTCTTCGTTAGGTTCCATTAAGGCTACTCCGCATCCATCGCCAAATAATATACAAGTTGTGCGATCCGTATAATCCACAATTGAACTCATCACATCAGAGCCTAGCACTAAAACTTTTTTATATTTTTTGGATTCTATATAGGCAGCAGCGGTACTTACTGCATATAGAAAAGAAGAACATGCAGCTTGTAAGTCAAATGCATAAGCATTTCTTGCTCCAATTTCCTGAGCAATAAATGCGGAGGTAATGGCTACCGGTAAATCAACAGTTACAGATGCCAAGATGACCAAATCAACGTCGTCCACTCGAACGCCGTATTCCTTCTTCATTGCTTCAACTGCCTTAATAGCTAAATAGGAAGCACCTCGTCCCTCCTCTGGTTTTAAAATTCGTCTTTCTTTAATTCCGGTCCGAGTAGTTATCCATTCGTCATTGGTATCCACCATAGATTCCAACTCACTGTTGGTTAGAATATATTCAGGAACATACCCTCCGATGGCTGTAATTGCTGCTTTCATCCTATTTGGTTGAGGGGGCTAAAATAAGTGACCTATTTAAAAAACAGGGTTTAAAAAAAAAAAAGTAGCCTTATTAGGGGCTACTTAACTAAAAATCAATTATTTGTCTACGCGATTATGCTTGTTCCATTACCACTTTACCTTTATAGTAAAGTTTTCCTTCATGCCAATGCGCTCGGTGGTAAAGGTGCGCTTCGCCAGTAGTAGGGCAAATCGCTAATTGCTGATCGGCTGCTTTGTAGTGCGTTCTGCGCTTATCTCTTCTTGTGCTTGACTGTCTTCGCTTAGGATGTGCCATATCTAAATGTTATTTATTATTCAACAAATTTTTTAAACGATCCCATCTAGGATCAGTACTTTCTTTTCTGTCTTCTTCTATAAAATCTTCAACACCGTTTCCTGCGTTAGGCCCAGTTAATTTTTGTGGAATGCTTAGAACAACTAACTCGTATAAAATTTGAGAAATGTTGAACGAATGCTCTCCGCGAGGGAGAATGAGAAGCTCATCATTTTCATCGTTGTATTCTTCCCCGAACTTTACTTGCATTTCAAAACTATTCGTAAGTGCCTGAGTATAGTTCTCGTTGGTAACGTCGCATGGCGCTGTAATCGAACCATTGAATGTGAAATCAAGATGAAACACTGTTTCACTTTTCAACATTTTCATTACTGCTTTGCCCTGCAAATCCCGGTAATTTGTGAATTCAAAAAGAGTAAAGAACATGTCATTCAGTTCGTATTCAAACTCATGAGGACCAAGACTTAAGCCGCTAAAAGAAATAGTAAAGTCTTTAGCCTTCATTAGTTATTCATTTGAATGAACGCGCAAAGTTATTCAAATTGTTGAAAAATTCTAACGCTTATCGTTTTGTTTTTTGATTGGGTTTGCTGTCATCTCATCAAAAGCCTTTCTATTGTTGAGAACATCAATTGCGGTAAATAAGGCTGAGCGGAATGAATGCTCATTAGCTATGTTTTTACCTGCAAGATGCATCGCTGTTCCGTGGTCGGGGGATGTTCGTACCACGGACAGACCTGAGGTAAAATTTGTCCCTCTTCCCATTGCTAAAGCTTTAAATGGTACAAATACTTGATCATGGTACATTCCTAATACAGCATCAAATTTGGTTTCATAACCTTGACCGAAGAAACCATCTGCAGGGAAAGGGCCTTTGACTATAGCCCGTATTTCACTAGCATTTTCAATGGCAGGCTTAATTATTTTTTCTTCTTCAACCCCAATTGTACCCATTTCTCCCGCGTGTGGGTTTAAACCTAAAACTGCAATACTAGGATTGACAATACAAAAATCTCTTTTTAGACTTTGCGCCAAGAGCTCAATGGAACGTGTTATTTTCTCTATTGATAAGGATTTGGCAACTTGTGAAATGGGTACGTGACCCGTTACAGTTGCAACTTTTAATTCTTCTGATGAAAGGATCATTAATACATCGTCATCGAAGGCTTCTGATAAATATCCTGTGTGACCCTTAAAACCCTCTAGAGATAGAGTAATATTATGTTTATTAATTGGTGCAGTTAGAATCGCATCAATTTTACCTGCTTTAGCTGCGCTAATGGCAGCATCAATACTCTTTAGGGCATACGCTCCGCTCACATCTGTTGGTTTCCCAAGATTCAGCTCGACATTATCTTCCCAGGTATTTATTAAGTTCAGCTTTTTCTCTCGAACATCCTCTATGCTGTTGCATATGAAGAAATTAAAATCACTTTTATCCAGTGCATTTTTATGATAGGAAGCAACTTTACTAGATGAAAAAATTACCGGGGTACATAGATCTAATACTTGCTTATTTTCCAGCGTTTTGATAATTAACTCAAAGCCGATACCATTGAGGTCGCCACAGGTGATTCCGATGGTAGGTTTTTCAAGAACCTCAGCAGAATGAGTTTGTAACTCACCCGGTCTAACATTCTCTTCGAATAATTGTGATTGTTCCTCTAAATATGCCTTTTCTTTATCACTGAGAGGAGACGCTTTTACGTTTTTGGCTGTCCCCTTCTGTTTATTGCGATTGCGATTCCTATTCCGGTTTTTATTGCGATTCCTATTCCGGTTTTTATTATCGTCATCCCTTGTATTACCCTCGGAATCACCTTGCGGTATATTTTCATTTTTGTCGCTCATTCTAATAATTGCTTAAAAAGTCAAAAAGTAAACGAACGCCAATGCCAGTTCCTCCTTCTACTTGGTAGCCAACTCGCTTAGGCAGATGTGCAGGACCGGCAATGTCGAGATGGATATAAGGATAATTCGTAAAATGCTCTAAGAATTTACCCGCTGTGATTGCGCCAGCCTCCGCGCCGCCAATATTTTTAAGATCAGCGATTGGGCTTTTTAGTAACTCTTTGTATTCATCCCAAAACGGAAATTCAACTACACGTTCTCGCGTATTGTCACCACTTTGTTGTAGGGCTTTCATTTTTTCCTTTGGTGCGTTACCCATTCCTACAATGGCGTATCGACCTATTGCGCGAGCGGCGGCTCCTGTTAAGGTCGCTAAGTCAATTACCAACTCAGGATTGTATCGTTGGGCATATACCAATGCGTCAGAAAGAATTAATCGGCCTTCAGCATCTGTATTTAGTACTTCTACTGTAGTTCCGTCTGAGATAGTTATCACATCACCAGGAGTAACTGCGTTCAGCCCTGGACGATTATCGGTAGCAGGTACCAATCCAATGACATGAATGGGAAGTTTGGCTTCAGAAATAGCGCACATAGTACCTAATACGGCCGCTGCTCCTCCCATATCACTTTTCATAGTATCCATGAAATTGCTTGGTTTTAAGCTAAGACCACCAGTATCATAGACTACACCTTTTCCAACAAGAACAACAGGCTGAGAATTTTTCGATTCTTCACCTATATATTCCATTATGGTGAATGTTGGAGGTTCTACAGAGCCGTAATTAACACCGAGTAGGCCGCCCATTTTAAGACTTTCAATCTGTTTTTTTTCTAAAACTTTAACAGAAAATCCATGACGTTTACCGGCTTTTTTTGCTTCCTCTGCCAGTTTGCTCGCAGTTAAATCTATAACTGGTCTATTGACAAGATCTCGAGCAAACAATGTCCCAAGAGTAGAATGCTCTATAGATTTAATGTCTTTTGAATTTTCGTCTTCAATATAAATCTGAACAAGGGAGTTTCGTCGTTTGTGAGCATCGCTAAAAAATTTTAAAAATTGGTAATTCCCAAGTATTGCCCCTTCACAGATTTCTGCTTGGTATGGTCCTTCTATTTTGATACGGTCGAGCCCTAATGCGTTGACTTTGATTGCTAGCGTATTACCGGCAAGCCGCATTTTTTCCAATCGCTCATCTTCGTTCAGGTCTTTGTTTAATTGAAATGCCCAAACAGTGTCTTTACCATCTTGTAATTCCATCCAACTTTCTTCAAATTTATCCCCGTAACTATCAATTCTATTTTGAATGGACTCAGAGACATTCAATTGGCTTCCTTTTTCGTAAACAATGGCTAAAGAACCATTATATTTAGCTGTATAGGTGCTGATTTTCATGTGATATCTATTATCTGTTAAATGTACTATTTTAACCAACTATAAAGAAGGGCTCCATGTTTACTGGAATTATTGAAAATTTAGGCAAATTAGTAAAGGTTGAGAAAAGTCAAACGAACTTAGAACTGTACATAGAATCAACATTAGCAGGAGAGCTAAAAGTAGATCAAAGTGTTGCTCATAATGGCGTGTGTTTAACCGTTGTCGAAATTTTCGGTGATAGAACCTATCGGGTCACCGCCATTGAAGAAACTATTGAAAAAACAAATCTTGGTGGTTTGCTAGAGGGAGATTTTATCAATCTAGAGCGCTGTATGGCACTAGGTGGTCGATTGGACGGGCATATAGTTCAGGGTCATGTGGATCAAATTGGCATTTGCGAAAATATTAAAGAGAAGGACGGTTCTTGGATTTATACGTTTTCCTATGACATATCTTTGGAAAATGTAACAGTTGAAAAAGGATCAATTACTGTAAATGGCACCTCTCTAACAGTCGTCAATTCTTCTAGAGGAGTTTTTGACGTTGCAATCATCCCCTATACCTATGAAAACACCGTTTTTAAAACGCTAGTCAAAGGCGATAAGGTCAACTTAGAGTTTGATGTAATTGGTAAATATGTGGCTCGTATAATGGAAGACTATCGAAAATGAAATAAGTTGTCAAAATGGGTATTTTAGAAGATGAGCAAATTGTTGTTGATAGCCTCGTTTTCAGTAGGAAAAGCTGGTTAGTAAAACGGAGGTTAGACATATTCCGTTTTTAACCCAAAACGAAGTCATATATAGATATCTTAAAAGCATGAGTTTTTAATGAGTAAACGTTTTCAGGATTCTGTATTGAGATGGCAAACCATAATTTTTTTTGATACAAAAATCAGCGTGAAACACGGAATACCTTAAAAATTCAGTCAAACGTATACCTTAAGTTGGTCTGACATCAATATGTAAACGATCACTTAAATTCATGCTGTGAGTTTATCAAATGGTAAAACGACTTATCGAAGAAAAAATTTTCGCACATCCATATTACCCCCGCATAAAAGAATTCCGCATTTTCCTGTTAATTGTGTCTTCAGGGCGGCTGCAATACCTGTAGCTGCTGAAGGTTCAATGAATTGTTTGGTGGTTTCTAGACAGGTATGCCATCCGTTTTCAATTTCTTTTTCTGTCAGTAAAATTATCTGGCTAACGTATGATTTGATTATTGGGAAATTTCTCTTACCTAATGAGGTCTTGAGGCCATCCGCAATAGTATCTGAGTTATTGACTGTTAGGCGCTTTCCAGCAAGAAATCCGTCATGTGCATCTCTTGCCAGCTCCGGCTCACAGCCGTAGACTTTGGCCTTACCAAAGAAATAATTGGCTAAAGCAGCACCAGATAGAAGACCACCACCACCTACGGGTACAAACAGATGTTTTATACCAGGATTATCCTTTAAAAATTCATAAGTTGCAGTGGCTTGACCAGCAATAATGTCGTAATTATCGTAGGGATGAATGAGGTATGCTCCCGTTTCTTTTTGGACTCTGTTTGCCGTAGTTTCTCTCGCTTCAAGATTAGATTCACAAAATGTAATAATTCCTCCATAATGTTTGACTGTGGCAATTTTTGATTTAGGCGCATTTGAAGGCATGATAATAAAGGCTTTTGCTCCCACCTGAGAAGCTGCCCATGCCAAAGCTGCCCCATGATTGCCAGAGCTGTGGGTTATAACACCTGAATTAGCTGCCCTTTCCTTATTTACAAGCACTGCATTAATAGCACCACGAGCTTTAAAGGCCCCCGTTAATTGAAGATGCTCCCCTTTAAATATAAAGTCCCCGCCGGTTAATTCATTAAATTGCAAGGAGGAAAATGATGGTGTGCGATTTATGTAAGGTGCGATTCGCTTTGCTGCTGACTCTATATCTTGAGCTGTAGGCACTCTATGTAATGGCTTGTTCATATTAACCTTAATTAATAGGGCTTTGCAGGAGGTTCCACAAAAGGTTCATCCGAATTTAATTGTACCATTAAAAATTCCAATAATTGGTCTTCAAACTCTTTAAGGTCTGCTTCTTTAATCTCCGAAGTTGGAAAGGCTTTCCCTTTCAGATTCATTTCTGGACGGGAGCTTTGTAATTTCAATATACCTAAACTCCAAGGGAATGGAACTTGGAACGTATTGCTTTTCCAAAGTAACCAGGCATAAAATAAGCATTGTAATACTTTAGGCTTTTTACCTAACCATATATCTTCCAATCGACTCGCGCTCAGCGCAGTTGATGGGATATTGCCTGTCTTATAATCCCATATTTTGAGGTTTCCTTCATGCGATTCTATACGATCAACATATCCTATAAAATACAAGGGAATTTGCAGCGTAGGATGTACCATTCTGAATTCTAGTTTTGTCTCAATTCCTTTAAGTACTACCTGTCCAGTTTTAATTCTATTAGAATCGAAGGAAAGAAATTGATGAAGCATCTTTTTGCATACCTCTTGTGTCACTAAATTTCTTCCTTGATTCAGGGATGATGCTGAGGTGCCTTCTTCAACCAGTCTTTGTACTCCGGCTTCCATTGCTCTGTTTGTCCATTCATCAATATTGAATTTCGGTATAGATTTACCTTCGAATGGACGGTAAAGATGTTCTAGCCCGTAGTGAACAAGGTTTCCCATCACTAGAGCACTCATACTTTCTTCAACCTCATCTTCCTCGGAAAGACCCACGATCTTTTTTTGGTAAAACAAATGGGGTCGCTCCATTAAATCATTTAAGCTAGAAGCACTAATCCCTTTATTCATCCATTCTTTCACGGCCTCTTTAACACTAGGACTTCGCTCTGCGTAAAACCTGTCTTCTATAGATCCTGTCATTACATTTCCAGTCATGAATTGCCTTGGATGAATCGTACAACGATCGATATTCAATTCTTGTTCAAGTTGAATGATGTATCGAGAAGGCTCTCCACCCCCAAAAGCGTCGCGTGATGTATTGAAGGTAATTACTGATTGTGAGCACCGCTGAAGTACGCGATAGAAATGATAGGCATAAATGGCGTCCTTCTGCTCATAGGTAGGAAGGTCGTGAGCCTTTTTTACATCATAAGGAAGCAGTGAATTAAAATTTCGACCCGCAGGCAGTGTGCCCTCATTAACACCAGCCATGATGATGTGAGAGAAATCAAGGGTACGAGACTCGAGTATACCCATAATCTGTATTCCTTCTAAAGGTTCGCCAATAAAATCAATTGTGCTGCTCTTTAACTGCTGTTTTGTGAGTTTTAATACAGTCAAAGTGTCTATTTCTGTACCTTCAATTGTTCTTTCGAGTTGCTCCAGCAATACATGGACCTTATAGCTCGTATTGATGACCATACTATCCGTCTTTTCTTTTTCTGCTACATGTTTAAGCCAATTCTTGATGGATTCCAATACTTCCAATCCTTTTGTGGGCTGAAGAAGATTGTGGTAGCCATATGCGCCTTTGCTCATTTCAGTTTTCCATTCTTTGGAGCTTGTGAAAACTCGATTTGCTTCAATGATACTTTTATTCCATTCATGAGGTCCGTAATGGGTATCATCATTATACCAGTATTTACAAAAAAGAGGGTCTGAAAATAATGCGCTGAGACTGCGGTGGTAAAACGTCCAGTTAGTTTCGCTTTTTGCGTTTTTAACAGCGTATTCAATAGCCCCAATCCAAAGCCGCACAGTAGAAGCTATTCGTGAATGATCTAGAGGATACCCCATGGTTACATTAACCTTGTCGTATACCGCAGGAAGAGTACTTAAAACTGGATTAAGAAGTGTTTCATCTGCAAGAATGATTGCAATTTTGTTGGGCTCTACCTTTTCTAAAGCCCATTGTTCCAAAGTTGTAGCAATGACTCTAGCTTGCCCTGAATATTTAGAGGCTCCAATAATACGGATATCCTTATTTAGTGTTGTTAAGTCACTAATTATATTTTTGGTGCTAGGAATATCGTTTCCAAATGTTTTTTGCCTCTTTTGGTGTAACCTTAGAAAATGCCCTGCCTCATGCTCTTTCATATCCATATAATGTGAGTCTAAGTCCCACATTATTTTGGTTTCCCAATTTGTCTTTAGATGAGCAATAATATCAAGCTCTGAAGTATTAAGTGCATTTAAACCTGCAACAATAATACGGTTAACCCCATTTCTATTGAGGTAGTTGTCCATTAGTTTAGTATTCTCGCTCAAGAATCTAGAAGCTAACCCTAAATATGCCTCCCCACGGTTTAGAAGGGCATTTTTAAAATGGTCGTAGGTTAAAGGAAGAACGGCAATAAATTCTGAATACCTACCCATTAATGCGGTTGTATCTTCCGGCTCTAGATTCCATTCCTCAATCCTTTGAACGTTGTATAAATCATTGAAAACATGTTGCGGCTTGAGCTTATACCGATCAATTTCTTCGAAATCTGACAAGAGGGAGCGGCCCCATGATAAAAAGCTACCTAAACTTTCATCATTATATTCATGATGCGCTTCCTGCCTTGCTTGTTTGTACGCTTTATGTAGCTCAATGAGAAGCACCAAGGGCTCAATCACCAAAAGGTTGCTTGCATCCGAAATAAACCCGTCTACTGTTGCAAAAAGCGGCAAAAGTGTAGGCTTGTCCAAGTGTAACCTAAGCGCTTCTCGTAAAAATATTTCCGCCCTTTGGTTGGGCAATACAATCATTTGCTTGTGCAGCGGAATAGGTGAGGAAATAATTTCATGCGCAACGCGCGAGATGAATGAGGGCATGCGTTATTTAAAGAGATTACTTCCCTCAATGTAATCAAAAACCGTTTTAGGAAGAAGATTTCTAAAGCCTTTTCCCTGTGCAAAACTCTTTCGAATCATTGAAGCGCTTATTTCCATTTTTGGAGCATTTACTAAATATGACCTAGGGTATTTCTCTTGCCAATCAAAATGATTCTTTTCTGAATTTGGCAAAGGGTGTCGAGGATAAACTAAAATATCGTGATTATTTGCTATACTTTCATAATTCTTCCATTTTTCAAGGGTCTTTATGTTGTCTTCTCCCATGATTACACTAAAGACCATTTTGGGGTACTTTTCGCGTAAATAAGCCAACGTTTGTGCGGTATAATTGGGCTTAGGTAGATTAAACTCTATATCACTTGCTTTGAGTCCGGTTTGATCTTCAAGGGCAAGTCGCACTAAATGTAGTCGCTCACGGTCAGGGAGTAAATTACTTTTCTTTTTGAAGGGGTTAAGCGGAGTGACTACAAGCCAAACCTCCTCTAAATCTGTGCTTTTTTGGATGAATTCAGCAAGAGCCAGATGTCCAATATGAATGGGATTAAATGTCCCAAAAAACAGTCCTACTTTTTTCATTCGTGATTTAAAAATTCTTCAATAATCTTGGATGCTTCGGCTGTGGCAAGGTCAAAATCACTATTTATTATCACTTTATCAAATTCTTGAGCGCGAGCCATTTCTTTTGAGGCTTTTGCTATTCGTTGAGCGATTTTTTCTTCCGAATCTGTTCCGCGACTTTGAAGACGGTTCTCAAGGGCTTTTATACTTGGTGCTTGAATAAAAAGAGCTAAGGCATTATCTCCAAATTGCTTTTTCAGGTTAATTGCCCCTATCACATCAATATCAAAAAGCACCACCTTCCCTTCTGCCCATATCCGCTCCACCTCTGATTGTAGTGTGCCATAAAACGTTCTAGGGTAGACTTCCTCCCATTCCAAGAGTTCTTTATTTTTTACTTTGTTTAAAAACTCTTCAGTACTCAAGAAGAAATAATCTTTACCATGCTTCTCAGTGCCTCTGGCTTGTCTTGACGTAGCAGAAATACTAAAACTCAATGACGGGAACTTCGGCAACAAATAATTGACAAGTGAAGATTTTCCAGCACCGGATGGTGCCGCAAAGATTACTAGTTTCCCCTTTTTTTTGCTCATTTCTAAATTTAAATATGAATAACAAATGTACTAGAGATGTAGGAATTCACTTGCAATAAGATCTGTCGCAACAGCATTATATATAATTGGAATATAAAACCCCTCGTTAAACAAAACGAGGGGTCAAAAACTGAGTAAACACATCTAAAGCGTAATACTATGATACCCTTCTTTTTGGAGGTTAAATCCTAAAGCAATTCCGTTCTTAACAACCTGGATATTTTCAGGAAAAGATTCGGGGCTAATTCCGAATTCTTTTAGTGAGAATCCACATACAATTAACTCAACACCTTTTTCTTCCGCCTTTAATAAAAACTCTTCCAACTCTTCGTTTTTAGAAAATTCTTTAACGGCTTGACCGAATATGATTACTTTGAATTCACCATAACTCGTGCCATCCATTTCCGAGAGGTCTCCTGCGGTAAAATAAATTGCTCTTAATTGTTCGAGCTTTCTGGTTAAGACAAAATAATTGTGAACATCCTCTTTCTCTTGAGAAGAAACTTGTTGAGGTGCTATAAAGCCACAAATTAGGAAAAGTGTGAAAAGTAATTTTCTCATAATTTTTTTGTAGTGGAACTGTTAATCAGTTCCTGGTAATTGTAATATAACATTGTCGCCTAAATCTAATGCGAAGGCACGATCATCACGAAAGGGCATGAAAGTGTCTTATTTGCAAGATACTCTTCAATTAGGTCATTAATGGTATAATCTATAACAACTGTTTCAAAAGTGCCCATCATTCGGCATAAGCTGCTCAATGGCTATCCCTCCAGTCCATACGGACATAATTGGCTAAAGCGTGTTGCCAACTTGCTCTTTAATTTTTTCGAGTTCATCCTTCATTTGAACTACATGTTGTTGCATTGGAGCATAGTTACTCTTGGATCCTAGGGTGTTAATTTCTCGACCGATTTCTTGTGCAATAAAGCCCAACTTTTTTCCGCTGTTTTCTTCATTCATTGTTTCTCGGAAGTATTTAAGATGGTTAGCTAATCGGACCTTTTCTTCGTTGATGTCAAGCTTTTCAATGTAAAAAATAACTTCTTGCTCGTAGCGGTTTGAATCTATTTCAATTCCCTCTAAACCTTTCAACAAACGTTCTCTTAAGGAAAGAATACGCTGCTGTTCATGCTGTTCAATTTCTTTCACGGATTTTTCAATTTCAACCAATCGTTGTTCAAAATCTTTCGCAATACTTGTTCCCTCTTGAACACGAAAACGCTCAAGTTTTTCTAGAGCTTCTACAATTAAATCCTTTAGAAAAAGCCATTCCTCCTCACTGACCTCATTTTTGGATGAGCCAATTACATCAGGCATTCGCATAACAGCTGTTATGAGGTCTCCCGAGTTATCT
Source organism: uncultured Cryomorphaceae bacterium (assembly GCA_902614915.1). GTDB lineage: Bacteria > Bacteroidota > Bacteroidia > Flavobacteriales > Schleiferiaceae > UBA10364. The sequence continues at coordinate 43,119 of CACMMX010000009.1, read as the reverse complement.
GTTTCGCGGCTTAAAACTTCAAGTTGCTCCAAATAAGCTTTAGCTAGTTTCATATTAATGCCTGCCGCGCTTTCAACTCCAGTGACTTCCGCATAGATATTGATATCCACTTTACCACGCTTTAAAGCAGTACCAACTAGTTTGCGGATAGTTAGTTCTTTTTCACGGAAAATAGATGCAATTCGAGCATTTAAATCAAGTCCTTTGCTATTCAGACTGCGAATTTCAACAGTAATTTTTTTTCCTGAAGTTTGTCCTATGGCTTTCCCGAAGCCGGTCATACTCTGAATCATGGATAGCTGAATTTTGTTCAAAGGTAGCAAAACATACGATGGCTACCTTTTGAAGTTCCTTCCGTAGAAACTTACAAAATAAACGCCCATAAATATCGCTATTCCTCCGATGATCATATGAATGTTCCACGTTTCACCTCCGTAAATAAGGCTCAATAAACTCGCTAATAGAGGCTGGAGATAGATATACGCCCCTACGGTTGCGGGATGTAGAGTTTTTAGTGCAATGATGTTTCCTAAATAGGTTAAAAACGTAGTACCTACAACTACAAAAATGACTGCTCCAATAACATTCGTATCCCAAAGTGACCATTCGATATCACCAAATTGCGGACCTCCAAAAGGCAAAACAAAGAACACTCCAAATGTGAAGACCCAGCGTATAATAAAAAGTGCGTTGTATTTGGCCATAAGTGGCTTTACAAGCACAAGATATATGGCATAACTACTTGCGTTGACAAGGACAAATAGGTTTCCCCTAGCCACTTCATTAGAGAATAAGCCGTCTAATTTAAAATGAGCTCCCGAATAAATTAGCCAAAACGCACCTAAAGCACCTAATGATATTCCGGTCAATTTAGTAGTTGTGATTTGCTCTTTGACAAGAATTGACCCTGCGATAAGTACCATTATTGGACCGCTGACCATCATGATGGAGGCGTTTACTGGAGTTGTAACTTTAAGTCCTTCAAAGAAAAACAGCATGTTTGTGGTGACTCCAAAAACTGCGCATATTGCCAAACGAAACTGATCGGAACGGGGTACACTAAACAACTTTTCATTACCAGAAAGTGGCATTAGTATCCAAAAGAGTAAGGCTGCTCCAGTAACACGGAATTGAATGAAGGCTCTTGGCGGCATAGCGCCTTGCATGGCGCTTTTGGCTATAAGGAATGAAGACCCGTAAATCAAGGCGACACCAAATAGTATAGCGTGCGCAAATAAAATAGATTTACGATTCGTTAGGCTCATTGATTAAGCAATTGCTCAGTCGCATCTTTAACCACCTTTGGACTATTTCCTATAAATATTTGACCATTAAAAAGTAAAACAGGTCGCTTTAAGAACGTATACTCATCAAGGATAAGCTTGCGTATTTCTGAATCGCCAAGCTTGCGGTTTTTCGAACAGAGCTGCTTATATTTACGAGCACGCCTTGAAAAAAAGGCATCTGCAGAACCAGCGAGTGTTATCATTTTGTCTAGCTGCGCGGGTGTGATGGGTTCCTTTTTAATGTCTTGTAGATAAATCCCTTCCGTATTCCATGAGTTCAAAATACGTTTGCAGGTATCGCAAGAACTTAGATAAAATATACGTTTCATCTGTGCTAATTTATTTTGATAGCCAAAGGTCTGGGTTTTGAATGTTTGCGTCTTTCCAAATACCAAATTGAACCATAGTTTTTCCTTCCTCATCCGTGAATGCAGTTCCAATAGGCTGTTTGAAACTAATAAGATCCCCAGAATTAACCTGAACGCTTATGAGGTTGCTGTAAACAGTAAAGTAGTTTCCATGTCGTATAAGCACCATAATATTTGCCCCGGGAATAGGCACTACAGAACTTACTTCTCCTTCAAAAGTGGCACGCACAATGGCACCTCGTTCCGTGCTAATTTCAATATGCGGATTGTCAACAAGAACCCCTTTAACCACTGGGTGAGGATTTTTACCAAATTTCCCGGTAATTAACCCTCTTTCAACCGGCCACGGTAAAGCACCTTTGTTTAAAGCAAAGTCATTTGCTAATGCTCTAGATTCAGGGGTCATAGCATAGTTAGGACCCTCGTCTCTTTCTTCTAAACCTTTCTCTTTACGTCTCTCGTAAATTAATTTTTTAAGCACCTTATTGGAGGTTCTAGAGTTGAAGTCTTTCCCTTTTACGATACCTAGTTCTCTCGCCTCTTTTTCTAGGTTATCACGTTCGGCACGAAGCCGTGATTTTCTTAATTCTTCAGCAATAATTCTTTTAATTTGTTTTTCTAGTTGTTCAGCCTTCTGTTTTTTCCTTTGAATATCATTTTTCAATTTTCCTACCTGATTCTTTAGGGAGATTAGGGTTTCTTCTTGTCTTTTGGCGTCCAAAAGCAGTTGGTTTTTTTCTTTCTCTTGATATTCTTGAACGTCTAATTTTTCTTGCTTTCGCTCGATTAATCTCTTTTTTTCCTGCGCTAGTTCAATCTGCGAATTAGTAATTTGATTGACTTGCCGTTCTCTGTAGCTCGTCATATCCTTAAAGTATTGGATTCGTTTCAAGGCCTGGGTGAAAGATGAAGAACTAAGAATAAACATAAGTTGATCTGCAGGCTTTAAATTCTGTTGTGCTAAATCAATCAATTTTGCATAATCTGTTTTAAGTGAGTCAAGACGCACTTCGAGTAGGACAATTTCCTTCTCCTTGGAAATGATATCAAGATTGAGTCTTTTAATTTGACCATTCATGGTTCTAATCAATTGTTCTCTCGCATTTATTTTTTGATTCAAGGTTTGTAATTGATTAATGTTGGACTCTCTATTACTTTTAACCTGTTTAAGTAAAGTATTTGCTAAGTCAATCTGGTCTTCAAGTAATACCTTCTGTTTTTGGAGCTCCTCCTTATTCTGTCCAAAGGCCGAAACAGTAAGTAATAAGATCACTATGAGAATTCTAAATACTTTCATTAGAAACTAAAAGGTGTATTATATGGACCTTCAGTGCGTATTTCGATCACTTCAATTTTTATGGTATAATCAGGACGTGAATTCAAGGTTATTTCAAGGAGCATGGGGTACCCAGTTCCTTCATCTACATTGGAGTACTCAATGTTTATGATTTCCTTGTTATCGCTGATTGTCATATGTTTGACATGTAGTCTTCTATCTAGTTCTACATATACATTGCGGTTCTTAGAAATAGCATGGTTTGTTATCCAAACATCACGTTTTTCGTCAAATTTGTAGCGCAATGCAGTTTCCGTGTATATTAGTTGACCGCGCAGTAGTTTATTTAAATAAGGGAATGGGATGTCTACTCCAGTCATTTTGGCTAAGTCATTTGCTGAACCTGTCCAATCTAATCCTAAAAGTGTTGAGGTAAAAGCAGCACTATCATTAATAATTACTGCTTTTCCTACTCGTAGACCAATCATGTCATCACTAATTGCAGCCCAGAGAATACTATCTTGTTTAGAACGAACTTGAACTTTAAATTTTTGGTCGCCATCGGCGGTATTCGCCTCAATGCGAGTAAATATTTGAGCCCATTCAAATTTATCTTCAACGATTATTTTACGGGTTACTCCATCGTTTATTTTTTCTCTTTTCAGAGGGTTTTCAGGTGATATTGTTTTTCCACAATTTGCAAGTAGAAAAATAGCCCCTAATAGCAGGGGCGATTTGACTAAGGTATGTGCGTTCAGACGGTTCAATTTTTTGTAGCTATTTGCCCTCTAATTCCTTAGCTTTTTGTTTGTATTCCAAGGCGCGCTCTTCATTGCCAAGTGCTTTTTCAATTGCCGCCGCATGGCGGTAAATTACTGAATCGGGCGCAGACCTTTGAAGTTGCAAAGCTAATGCCATTTTTTTCTGCGCTTCGGTGTAGTCACCCATTTTAAATAAGACCCAAGCCCAAGTGTCAAGATAAGTGGCTTCAAGACCTTTCTTGCTGTTGCTTTCTTCTGTCAATTTAAGTGCGTTCTCTAGGTTCAATCCGCGCTTACCTAATTCCCAAGCTAGGTTGTTCAAGGCTGCTGCGTCGCGCTCAATGTCTAAGCTATAGGTATACGCTTTAACGCCCAAATCCACTGAATCTTGTAGAAAAAACGCAGTGGCCGCCAAATTGTAGAACCACTTTTGAATATTTTCATCAAGTGACTTTGGAGCACTCTCCATAGCCAGTTCAGCACAATCCTTCCACCATTGCTTCTCATAATACCAGAATACGATATATTCTAGTATTTCAATTCTATGGCCAAAATCTATCTTGAATCTATTTATTACATCTCTGGCAATGCTGTCTTGATCAGTTTGTTTACACAGCTCAGCAATTTGTGTATATACCTTTATGTTGTTGTAACCTTTTTCAACGGCTTGTAAATACATAAATATACTTTCTTGTATTTCTTTTTCTAAAAGCAACCGTTCGGCCTCAAGCAAAAAATACGCGCCCTCTTCCTGGTGAAGATCTTTGGTGGCAGCCCATGATTTATTTACCATAGGTAGCATACTAGTATCGTGTTGAGCAGTTTCCCATAAACTAAGTAAAACGGGCCCTTTTTCTGTTAGGCTCATTCCAGGGAGTGTAAGCGCTCGTTCTAGATAGTACATGCTTTCTTCGATAATGTCACTACTTTGAAGAAAACGCGCATATTCCATTGCAATACGGGCATCATTGGGAAAATCTAAAACGGCTTGTGAAAGGATTTTTTTAGTTTTTTTTCTTTTTCCATTTGCATCATAGAATTGTGCTGCAAGGCCTCTGTATTCAACTCGATTAGGATTATTTTTTAAAGCGTTTTTAATGACGTCGTTTGCCGATTTTAAATCATTGTTTCTGAGGTGAATTTCCATTCTTTGCTGAATATAATCAGGGCTACTCCCTGAATGTTTTTCCAGTAGGTCAAGGAATTTGAGTGCTTTTTCTGTTTCTTTTAGAACTAAAGCACTTCGAAGGGCGTCTTGAATATATTCGTGTTTGTGCGGGCGGAGCTCAGCGAGGCGTTCAAAAGAAATGAGCACAATTGGGGTATTACCAATTTGTTCTGCGTTGTGAGCTTGCAGGCGCCACATCCATTCGTTGTAAGGGTAATTTCCCGTTCCTACCTTCAATAATTCTTCCGCTTCAAAGTAGTTTTCTTCTAAAAAAAGTAATCGCGATAGCTGATACAGTGCAGTCTCGTGTGTTGGATTATCCTGTAAGATTTTTGTATAGGCCTCTTTTGCGAGACCACTGCGACCCGTAATGCGAAAGGTTTCTGCTTGGTAGAAAACATCTGACAATTCAGAAGGCCCTTCATTCGGAGGTCCTTGCGCATAAGAAGATATGGTGATTAGAAGTGCCAGAAATACTCCATATACTCTCTGCATTAGTCCATTCTTGAATAGTCACCTAAAGATACAGAAGTCCAGCGACCATCGGCGTGAGCATGGTTACCAATCATACTATCCTTTAAATGAATGTTAGAAATTGTAGAATGCGTTTGAATTAAAGAGCCTTCAATAGTTGCATTTTCAACAATACAATGATCCCCTAAGCTGACATTTGGGCCTATTTTGGCATTTTTTAAAACTACATTGCTACCTATATAACAGGGTTCAATTATTTCTACATTTTCCATTTGGATATTTTCACCCCGCAATTCAGGTTTCCCTTCTAGATACTTGAGCATTTTACCATTGGTTGTAAGGGTATTTGCCTTATTTCCGCAATCCATCCAATCAATGACAGTGCCGGGACGAAAAACTTTACCTTGATTCATTAGAGCGCTTAATGCATCTGTCAATTGATACTCACCTTTTTTCAATATTCCGTTGTCTAGAATATATTTCAATTCCTTCCTTAATCCAGGCCCATCTTTAAAATAGTATATGCCTATAATCGCTGAATCAGAAACAAACTCTTTGGGCTTTTCTATAAAATTATTGATGGTACCATCTTCAGCGAATTGTACAACCCCATAAGCAGAAGGGTTATTTACTTGCTTAACCCAGATAACTGAATCGGCGTCTGTGTCTAGGGTAAAGTCTGCACGAAAAAGGGTATCTGCAAAAGCCACAACAATTTCATCGTCCATACTATCTGCCGCACAATAAATTGCATGGGCAGTACCTAACGGTTTATCTTGGAAATAAATGGTCCCTTTGGCCCCAAGATTTTCAGCAACCTTGATTAAATGCTCTTCTATTTGCGCCCCAAAATCTCCAATAATAAATGCAATTTCATCAATATTTTTGTCTCCACACACACTTACAATATCTTCCACTAAGCGCTGAACAATTGGTTTTCCTGCAATTGGAATTAGCGGTTTTGGGACAGTGAGAGTATGCGGGCGAAGGCGTGAGCCTCTGCCTGCCATTGGGACTATAATCTTCATCTAGCTGTATTATTCAAAATTATTTTTTTCCAGTGCTTCCAAAACCCCCGCTACCTCTTTCCGTAACGGTTAGATGTTCTACTTCATTCCAATTGAATTGGGTGTATTCGGCCACTACTAGTTGCGCAATCCTCATACCGTCTTCAATGGCAAAGGCTTCTTCACCATGATTGATTAGGAGCACACCAATATCTCCTCTGTAATCAGCGTCTATAGTGCCGGGGCTATTCAATACTGTTACACCAAATTTGTAGGCAAGTCCCGATCTTGGACGAATCTGGGCCTCGTAGCCTCTTGGAAGAGCCATGGAAATACCAGTGGAAACGAGCGCTCTTTCTCCTGGCTGTAAAATAATAGTGTCGTCTAGGTTGGCACGTAAGTCCATTCCAGCACTATGAGCTGTTTCGAATTGAGGAAGATTGTGCTTACCGCTGTAAATTACGTTGATTATCATTTTCGAAATACAAATTTAAAGAGTCCGTTACGTTCTACCATAATCATAATGAAAAGATAGCTCCAGCCTAAGCCTATTTTCAAAGAAGTGTCGCTTAGCGGAAAATAATGAAGGGCAAACCCAAGAGCTCCTGATACTCCAATTAATGCTAGAATTTTACCCCAGTTGTAAGGTACAGGGTAGAGGCGCTGCCCCCAAAAAGCACTTACCCCAAACATGGCTGAATAGGCGACTAAAGTTGTTATTGCCGCACCTAGGATTCCTATTTTTGGAATAAGCAAGAAATTGCCAATTATTGTAACGGCAAGGCCAACAAAGGTTACATAAATCCCGTATGCAGTTTTATCACTCACTTTATACCACATGTTTAGGTTGGTATTTATCCCTAGTATGACATTTGCCAATAACAACAATGGTACTAAATGGAGTCCCACCCAGAATTTATCGTCAATAAAGAACTTGAGAAAATCGAGTCCTGATATAATTAAGACAAACCCTACGCACATTACCCAGGCAAAACCTTCCATAATCGAAGCCATTTTCTGTTTGCCGTCGCTCAAATTGGCGTTCTTAAAAAAGAAGGGTTCGGCGGCATAACGAAAGGCTTGGTTGAAGAGCACTAAGAATATGGAAATTTTATATACGGCACCATAAATTCCAACCTCTTCGGACCAGCTTTCTTTTGGTAGCAAGTATTTTAATAATTGCCTGTCGAGCATCTCGTTTGCAATGCCCGCGAGTCCGCCAATAAACAAGGGAATTCCAAAAGTTAATAAGGCCTTTGCATACTGTTTGTCTAAATGAAATCGAACCCCTTTAAATGCGGGGATTAATAGAGCAAACATGAGTAAAGATGCCCACATATTAGCAATGAAAATATATTTGACACCTCTGAAAGAATGTGTAAACCAAGGTTCTGTTCCGTTGAGTTCCCATAAAGCAGGCAAAAAGAAATAGAGATTGACAATGACATTTGATAGGATGAGTGCCATTTTTATTCCTGCAAATTTCTTGGCCTTATTTTGCCTTCGGAGTTTTGCGAAAGGTATGGCGGCAAGGGCGTCAACGCTTAGAATAACAAGCAAGTAAAATAAGAATTCAGGTGATTCTTCGTATCTCAAAAGCTGTAATACACTTCCTTGAAAAGTATAGGTTAGTAATGCTAATCCAATAAGAACGCATAAAATCATCATTACGGAGGTACCAAAAACTTTAGATTCATCCCAGTCTTTCTTCTCACTAAAACGAAAATACGCCGTCTCCATTCCAAATGTGGCAACTACAATTAGAAATGCAATTAGGCTGTAAAAGTCAATGTTTATTCCGTATTCCGATTGTGATAATACAGCGGTTTGAAGTGGAACTAACAGAAAGTTGACCATGCGCCCTAAAACGCTGCTTAATCCATAAATTGCTGTTTGTCCAGCAAGCTGTTTCATACCACTTGTCACACATCAAATATAATCTTTGCTCCTTACCTTTGAGGACTTATGTATTCAAACTCATGAACAAGCGGTTAATTATTTTCATCTCACTACTGAGTCTTCCGTTTCCTGCATTTGCTCAAGATGAAGTTTACGATGAAGCCGCTTTAACTAGAATGCAGTCTGACTTGACTTTTCTTTCTTCTGATTCCTTGAAAGGCCGTCTCCCCGGGACTCCAGAAAGTGATGTAGCAAGAGACTATATTCAAAGTCGAATGGCTGAATTTGGTTTATTACCGTTTGGTGAGGAGGGCTATTTACAGCCCTTTCCGGTCGCAGAGAATGTCAAAGTAAATTATGACATTACGGGGTTGAGGATGGGAAAAAAAGTATTAATCCCTCGGGTGGATTTTTATCCAGTAGCCTATAGTAGCAATGGGCAAGCTAGTGCTAAGACTATTTATATTGGTTATGGAATAATAAAAGAAGATGGTTCTTATAATGATTACGGGGGTAAGGATGTTGGGGGGAAAATAGCCGTATTAAACATAAGTTCTCCTGACGGTATTCACCCACATAGTGCCTACGCCTCTTATCATAGCTTAAACCAAAGACTTAAAATAGCTAAGGAAAAAGGAGCGTTGGCCGTTCTCTTGATTAATCCTGAAAAGACGGCCTCTGATGTTTCTGAACTGTTTAAGTCCATCCTCTCTGTTGACATTCCTGTTCTTTTTGTTCGAAACCAAAATATTGAGGAGCAATTGGTTGCAAAAAGCAGAAAAATTAGACTATCCGTAAACATGGAAGAACAAACTAGGTTGGCCTATAATGTCATCGGACTAGTTGATAATGGTCAACGAAAGACAGTCGTTCTGGGCGCGCATTACGATCACATAGGCATGGGAACAGAAAACAGTTTGTATAAAGGTAAGCCTGCTATACATAACGGTGCGGATGACAATGGTTCAGGGACTACCTTGTTGTTGGAACTATTGAGTCATTATGGGGCCCGTAAAGATCAAAATTACAACTACGCAATCTTATTTTTTAGCGCAGAGGAAAAAGGCCTTATTGGATCAAAATTCTTTGTCGAGCATCCGACTTTCCCTTTGACTACTGTGGACTATATGATTAATTTTGATATGGTGGGTCGTCTTCGCGATAATCGTTTTCAAATCTCAGGAACGGGAACAGCTAGAGAATGGGACAGTGTATTGTCTGAACCGTCACATCCTCTAAACATCAAGAAAGAAGCAAGCGGAGTTGGACCATCTGACCATACTTCATTTTATAACAAAGGTATTCCAGTACTTCATTTTTTTACAGGTACACATGGCGACTATCATAAACCCTCAGATGACTCAGATAAAGTGAATTTCAAAGGGATGCTTTTACTATCGGATTTTGTAAAATCCATCACTTTAAAAACAGCTAAATACGATAGGTTAACATTTCAGAAAACCAAGTCTGCTGAGCAAAAAACTGTTCCTAGTTTTACCGTAACCCTAGGCATTATGCCTGATTATATTTTTGGCGGCCCGGGGGTCAAATTAGATGGTGTTACGGAGAACCGCCCTGCTGCAAAGTCAGGTATGATTGTAGGTGATATAGTGATTAGAATTGGCGATTTTATCATAGATGATATTTATTCATACATGCGCGCACTTTCTGCCTTTAAATTGGGGGACATTACCAACATAGTCTACCAACGTGGAGACAAGAAACTGGAGTCTAAAATACAATTCTGATGGAAGTTGCCGATCTTAAAGTAGCTGTAATAGGTGGGGGTTCGTTTGGTACTGCTTTGGCAAAAATATTTAGTGAAAATCTAGGCCGTTGTTCTTGGTGGATGCATAATAGTGATAGTGCATTGCATGTTACACGTTATCATCATAATCCAAGATATTTAAGCTCAATAGGCTTCCAACCAAATGTTCTTTCCGTTTATACAGATGTCTCCGAATGTATTAAGGAAGCAGATATTGTTGTCCTTGCGGTCCCAAGTGCATTTGTAAAAGAGGTTCTGGCGAACTTAAATCCAGGATTGTTGAACAATAAGATTATAGCCACAACTATCAAGGGTATAATACCTTATGAAAATATGATTGTTGGACGTTACCTCTATGAAGTTCTTGGCGTCCCTGAGCAGCAGATTGTTGTGATTACTGGGCCGTGTCACGCTGAGGAGATTGCCCTTGAGCGCCTCAGTTTTCTCACTGTAGCAACGAGAGAGGAAAAAGTGGCTAAAATGATGGTCGATTGTTTAGAATGCCACTATGTAAGGTGTATATGGAGCGCCGACCTTTATGGTACAGAGTACGCTGCTGTACTGAAAAACATATATGCTATTGCTGCGGGAATATACCATGGCTTAGGTTATGGCGATAATTTTCAGGCAGTTCTAATGAGTAACTCGGTACGAGAGATGAAGCGTTTTATGAATGCCGTATCGGACACCAAAGTAAATATATACAAGAGTGCCTATTTGGGCGATTTATTGGTCACAGGTTACAGTCAATTTTCTCGTAATCGTATGTTAGGAAATATGTTGGGTAAGGGCTACACAGTAAGAAGTGCTCGAGCGGAAATGACCATGGTCGCAGAGGGGTACTATGCGGTCCCCTTAGTTCATAAACTTCGCAAGAAACGTGAGGTCAAGATGCCGATAGTAAAAGCAGTTCATTCTGTTTTATATGAAGGAAAACCCGCAAAAAAAGTAATGGCAAAATTAGCTCAAAAACTGAATTAGAATGAAAACTTTGATAGCGACACTATGTTACATAAAATAGTATAATCGCCATGAAAAAAGTCCTTTTACTTCTTTTTATATTCTTTTATTCTTCTCTTTTTGCACAAGACGCGCTAGCTATCTTAAAAAAAAGTGAGGCGTATTTGCGCGGCGCCCAAAGTACTGCAGAAATTAGTATTACTACTGTACGACCTAGTTGGGAGCGGACGATGACCGCAAAGCTATGGAATAAGGGTGCAGAGATGAGCTGTATTCTAATTACTGGCCCAAAGCGCGATGCAGGCACCGTATTTATGAAAAACGGGGAGAATGTATGGAATTTTGTTCCGGCAATTAAAAAGCTAATTGCACTACCTGCGGCGTTGGTTCAAAATTGGATGGGGACGGATATTTCAAATGATGCACTCATTAACGCCGGTAGTTTGACGGTGGATTATACACCCTCTATTATTGCAAGTGAAGTAGTTTCCGGTCAAGATTGTTGGGTTTTAGAACTGCTTCCCAAACCCGATGCGCCGGTTGTGTGGGGCAAGGTTATAGCATTCATTGATAAAGCGTCTTATATCCAACTTGGTGGGGAATTTTATGACGAAGACAACTTTCTTATCACAGAAATGCAAGCCTCAGAATTAACCCAGTTTGACGGAAGAAGACTTCCTAAGGCTGTTAAAATGATTCCTGCAGAGAATCCAGAGAGCTATACGATTATTCGTTATATCTCGGTCGACTTCACCACTCCAATACCGGATAGCTTTTTTATGAAGTCAAATATCAAAAATATAAAGTAATGCTCAAGCTCGCTTGGCGAAACATTTGGCGAAATAAAGGACGAAGTATTATTACCATTGCTGCGGTGATTTTTTGTGTCATTTTCGCAGTTATTCTCCGCAGTTTTCAGGTGGGTGTTTGGGAAAACATGATTCATGAAATCGTTGGGAATAACTTTGGGTATCTTCAAGTACATCAAGAAGGTTTTTGGGGAGAACAAAGTCTTGATTGTAGTATAGATCTTCTTTCAACGGATGTAAATCCGCTTGAATCTGTAGAAGGCGTTGACCGTCTCATTCCTCGGCTCGAGAGCTTTTCCTTATTGTACCATGGAAGCAATACTAAGGGAGCTTTGGTTATGGGAATCAATCCTGCCACGGAATTGCCTGGTCTTCAACTCCATGATGTTCTGCTCGAAGGTCGCTCATTCTCATATAATGACAGCATTATTGTTATCTCTGAAGGCCTTGCTCAATATTTCAAAGTAGAACTTGGAGATACGCTACTCTTTATGGGTCAAGGTTTTCATGGTGCGGCGGCCTATGGCGCTTTCCCAATTGGCGGGATTGCTAGAATGACCAATCCAGAACTGAATAAACAGCTGGTGCTTATGCCGTTGAAACAGGCGCAATACATGTATAATTGCGAGAATCGCGCAACCACGTTAGTTGTAGCAATCGAAGACGGCGCGGATTACACTGTTTTGAGCGAAGTTTTGAAGAAAGCCACTTTTGAAGCATTGGAAATTTTGGAATGGAAAGAACTTTTCCCAGAAATCATCCAAACGATTGAGGTTGATATGGCAGGCGGCAGAATTTTTGTAATGATACTCTACTTCATTATATCCTTTGTTTTGCTTGGAACAGTAATAACGATGGTAGCAGAACGCCAACGAGAATTTGGAATTCTAGTTAGTATTGGTATGCGAAGGTCAACGTTGGCTTTAGTAACAATGTTAGAAAACATCATTTTAATTATGGGTGGAGCCATACTGGGAATGGCCGTAGTAAAACCGATTCAATTTTATTTTAAATACAACCCAATTGACCTTAGTGGACAGATGAAAGAGGCTATTGAGCAATATAACTTTGAGCCGAAATTATATACGACAACAGCCTTCATTATAAACCTTAATCACGGTATAATTATTTTCTGTATTGGGGTTTTAGTGAGCTTATATGCAGTTTGGAATATCATGAAGTTAAATCCCATTGAAAGTGTGCGCTCATGATTTTTAAAGTTGCTTGGCGCAACATTTGGCGCTCTCGAATCCGATCTATTATTGTCTTAAGTTCCATTGCTATAGGTATATGGGCAGGGTTAGTTATCATTGGTTTTTCTTTTGGAATGAACAACGAGCGCACATCAGCGGCGATTGGCGCAACCTTAGGGCACAGTCAGGCGCACCACCGCGCATTTATAGAAGATCCACAGCCAAACGCCATGCTGAGTGAAGCTATAATTAAAGAGCTTGAAACAACCTTAGATGCACAAAATTTTGTTACTGGATATGCAAAGCGCACCGTTTTGCAAGGCATGGTGGCCTCACCTAAAAAGACACGAGCAACAAGAATAATTGGTGTTAATGCGGAGGCAGAGCGTAAAGTGACCACTATCCCGAATTATATGGTTGAGGGAGATTTTTTTGAATCTAAAACTCGCAAGGGAGTGGTAATCAGCGAGAAGCTGGCCCAAAAGATGGGTTTAAGTATGAGGAAGAAACTAGTGCTGACTTTTCAAGATCATCGTGGGATTATTCACAAAGCAACGTTCCGCGTTAGCGGGATGTACAGAACACTTAATTCGGCTTGGGACGAACTTAATCTGTATGTTCAACAAGATGATATTGAAAAAATAGTGGGCGGGTCTTTAATCCATGAGGTATTGATCAGCTATGATAAAAGTGAGGATACCGAGCAAAAGACGAAGGCTATAGTTTCTCAAATAAAAGAACCAACCGTAATTACTTCTTGGAAAGAAAATAGTCCTGAGTTGGGTTTTGCAGACGATATGATGGGTATAATGCTCGTATTGGTATTAGGAATAATTATGCTTGCATTGCTTTTTGGCATCATCAACAATATGCTCATGGCAGTCTTGGAAAGACGCCGAGAACTAGGCATGCTTATGGCAGTAGGGATGAATAAGCGCAAAGTATTCTTAATGATTCTGCTAGAAACACTAATGCTAGGTTTTGTAGCCGGTCCAACAGGAATAGTATTAGGAGATGTTACGGTAAGAGCTATGATGCGAATTGGTTTGGATTTAAGTACAAAAAAAGACGGCCTTGCCGAGCTGGGTGTTGGAAGTGTAATTTATCCTGAAATTGTACCAGAATATTATTTAATCATTGCAATCATGGTTGTTACTACCGCGTTGATTGCAGCGTTATTCCCCGCCTATAAGGCACTGAAGTTAAATCCGGTTACGGCCATTAGAGGTAATTAATTATGAGTAAGGCAGTCATTGAAGTAAAAGGGTTACATAAAATTTACGAAGGTGCCGTTCCTGTAAAAGCGGTAAATGGGATTGACTTAGTCATTTCAGAGGGTGAATTTACAGCCCTAAAAGGACCTTCTGGTTGCGGTAAGACTACGCTGCTTAATCTGCTGGGAGGATTAGATCAGCCCAATTCAGGATCAATCATCATTGACGATACGGATATTACCGGACTTAGTGATAACGAACTCATTGATTTTCGTTTACACCACATTGGTTTTGTCTTTCAAGCATACAATCTCATTCCTGTACTCAGTGCTACAGAAAATGTAAGTTTCATCATGCTCCTCCAAAACCGTTCAAAGGACGAGCGCATGGAACGCGCCCATCAGCTTCTCGAGGCAGTAGGTTTGGCAGGTAAAGAAGATAAACGTCCAGGTGAGCTTTCCGGCGGGCAGCAGCAACGTGTTGCTGTGGCGAGAGCCCTTGCTTCAAAACCAAAATTTGTTTTAGCAGATGAACCCACTGCTAATTTAGATTCCGAAAGCACTTCCAAGCTACTTGAGATCATGCTTCAATTAAACAAGCAGGAAAATATGACCTTTATTTTTGCAACCCATGATAACAGGGTTATTGCTAAAGCAAAAAGAGTGGTGGGGATTAGTGACGGTAGGATAGTTAGTGATACATCAAAATAAAAAACCCTCTTTACTTCCAGAAAATCCTAAAGATGTAGTTCAGGTTCCATTTAACTTTAAAAAATATATACAGTGTATAATGATTTTATATGACTTTAGCTAAAATTTCAAAATATGTTTGACGGTACTTCTGTCCAATTTGTGGTTGATGCTGCAGAGGTTCGAGAGGAACTCAACGCTGGAGGTTTGAATTGGCCAATCATAAAGATATTAGGCGGTGAAGACGACGAGGATAAAGATCCTGAAGACATGAGTATTTCAAATACGGGTGTAGCTATTTATATAGATAGCATTGACTTGATTTTGAAGGAGCGCGTTGAAAAAGCTAAAGAAATAGTAACTACTGTTGCGCGGATGATTCAATTCTTCAATAACCGTGATGAAACAGCAGTGCTATTTTTTCATACCAGTTGGGAGAGCTACTTAATTAAAGAGGATTAACTCTTTAATTGTCTCTTTAGTAGATTAGCTTTTTGTTGGCCAACGCAATCTATAAGCGCATCCATAGAAGCATTCTTAATGTTTTTGATACTTTTAAAGGTTAGCATTAAGGATTTAATTGTTTTTGGGCCGATTCCTTTTATTTCGTCCAATTCGCTGCTGTATGCGCCCTTACTCCTTCTGTTTCTATGATGACTTAGAGAAAAGCGGTGCGCTTCGTCTCTTGCCTGCTGTATGATTTTTAAGGATTCACTTCTTTTATCTAGATACAAAGGGTAGGGGTCACCAGGAAAATATATTTCTTCTAACCTTTTCGCAATACCTATTATGGTGATTTTGCCGCGAAGACCTAATCGTTCTAAAGAGGATAGGGCTGCGCTAAGTTGACCTTTACCCCCATCAATCACAATGAGTTGTGGAAGAGGCTCACCCTCATCTAGAAGTCGACGGTACCTTCTGAAAACCACTTCTTTCATTGACGCAAAATCATCTGGGCCGTCTACAGTTTTTATATTGAATTTTCTGTAGTCTTTCTTTGAGGGTCTCCCGTTTTTAAACACAACACAGGCGGATGCTGGACTAGTACCCTGAATATTTGAGTTGTCAAAACATTCTATATGTTTTGGTTCTTCAGGCATCTTTAAATCGCTTTTCATTTGTGTCATAATCCGATTAGCATGCCTATCAGGGTCAACAATTTGAATATTCTTTAACTTCTCTTGCCTAAAGTAAAGAGCATTTTTAACGCTGAGGTCTACTATTTTTTTCTTTTCTCCTTTTTGAGGAACCATAAACTCTATCCCTTTCATTCTTAAATCAAGAGGGTGTGAGGTAAATATTTTTTTGGAGGTGGACCCAAATCGGTCTCGAATTTCAGGAATCGCTAGATGTAAGAAATCTTTTGGTTCTTCTTCTAGTTTCTTCTTTATCTCAACCGTATAACTTTGAACTATTGCTCCTTCTACGATTTTTAGATAATTGACATAGCCAAATTTAGCATCCATAGAAACGCTGAAAACATCTATGTTTGACATCTTGAAACTTACCACTGTGCTCTTTGCGGCATATTTTTCAAGGGTATTTAAACGGTTTTTACAATCTTGGGCTTCTTCAAACTCTAGTGAAGCGGCATGACCGGCCATTTTTACCTTTAGGTTGCGTTTGACTTCCCCAAGCTGACCCTTTATGATTTTCCTAGCGGCTTCAACATCCGCGTTATAATCTTTTTCATTTTGAAGGTTTTCGCAAGGCCCTTTACAATTGCCAATATGATATTCGAGACACGTCTTGAATTTACCCTTTTCAATGTTTTCTTCGCTTAACACGTACTTACATGTTCTAGTGGGGTACATCTGCTTGATGAGCTCTAAAACAGCTTTCATAGCCTTAACAGAAGGGTATGGCCCATAATATTCACTTCCGTCTCTTTTTATATTTCTAAGGCCATATATACGTGGAAAGCGTTCGTTTCTAATGGTTATGTATGGGTAGCTTTTATCATCTTTTAGATTGATGTTGTAGCGGGGTTGATGCTCCTTAATCAAGTTGTTTTCTAATAAAAGCGCATCGCCTTCAGAATCTGTAACAATTGTCCTAATATCCGATACCTTTTTGATCATAACAGCAATTCGCGCGCTGGTGACGCTTTTGGTAAAATAGCTGTTGACCCTTTTCTTTAAATTTTTGGCCTTACCGATATAAAGAATTTTACCCTCTTTATCAATGTGTTGGTATACTCCTGGTTTATTTGGGAGGGTCTTTAGTAAATTTTGAATATGTTCGGGTGCCTTAGACATATAGTTAAAGATAAAAAAAGCCCGATTCTAAGGGAACCGGGCTTTTTAGCATTTTAGGCTTAAAAAATTCTTTAGCGTGCATCAACTATGGTCACGGTTCCGTTGACCACGTACTCATAATTGTCCCTTGCATTGACCAATTTAACCGAGTAGAAATATACACCATCAGCCAAAGGAGTACCATTCTGGTTCGTTCCTCTCCAAGGATTAGAGTTATCATAGAAAGTGCCGCTCTGCCATACTCTGTCTCCCCATCTATTAAAGATGGTCACTTGGCTTAAATCTTCGTAGTCTTCAATGAACTGAATAATAAATTCATCATTAGTACCGTCATTATTTGGTGTTATGAAATTTGGTACAACGACAGTATCTGGAACGGGTGGAACAGTTATAATAATAGGCAAACAGTTCGAGTATGCTGTGTATTGCGAGTCGTTAGGGTTCATTGTTCTTATGCACACTCTATACTCGCCAGGGAATAACTCAGGAACAAATAGCTGATAGGTTGTGTCAGGAGCAAGAACAGGATTTTGAGGTGATGCAACGTTGTAGTGTAAATACTCTGGCATCCATGTTCCGCTCACTTTTTCTTGTAATACAATAGCATAACTATCTACTGGCCAAGCGTTATAAGTGTTCCATTCTAAATTAACAGGGATGGTATCAGGATCTACTATAGGTACATTCCCATTATCTCTTTTTAAAAGTATACTATGAACTTCATTTGAAGGACCCTGTAAGTCATCATTTAACTTCATTTCAACCCGGTAATTGTAGCTGTCTTGGTCTACCTTAATGAAACCAACTTGTACATCTTTGAAATCGTATTTGTATTGGTTGAAGACAGTTCCAACTTTGTTCCATTGTGTTTGGTTCGGGTCCTTCCTGAAAATTTGCCATTCTTGGAATAAGTAGGTTGGATATGAATTGGTATCTGCAGACCATTGAAGCACTGGGTTTAAATCATTTTCAATGGTTACATTTTCTAAATCATATTCTGCAGAGAAACATCCGGTAACATTCAGCTGAATCGTATCAAATTCATCCATTGGGAAACCACATTTATTAAGCAAAGTATTTCCATCATTTCCTACCTTGGAGTAGAGGAAGTATTTTCCATTTTTTGACAGCGGCTTGTATAGCTTAACTTCCATTTCCGATGCTTCAAAGTTATTGTCACAATACGCAGTGAGTTCTTTTATTGCGAGGGGTTGACCGTCAGGTTTTGTAAGTCTAAAGTCTGTCCCGTCAGGGGAAATAGAGCTGCAATCGAGTTTAACCGCAAATTTTAATGTAACTGTAGAGTCTAAACACTGGTAGTCAACAGTAGGAAGTCCATTGACAGGATCTTGGTAAATTTCTGGTATCGTAAAGTCCAAGGTTACACCTGCTTGTGCAATAGGGGTACAAGTAGAGGCAATTGCTATTTGCATATCACGATTCACCTCGCCAATTTTTCTCCAAACATAAAGATTTGAATCAAACCTATATTCATCAACGGTTACAGCCATAACATCAATTTCAACCGCCGATGGCTTGAATGTAATTAGCCCTGTATTTGGGTTCATGTATAAAGAATTGGGCGGAGATGTGGTAATCGGCTGATCGTAGGTCCAACCCGGAGCATAAGCAAGATTTATTGAAGAACAAGAACTACCGAAGTCATCGTCTTTTACATGTGAAATACGGTAGAACAATGAATCGCCATCTACTTCAACTACACTTTGCTTCCAGTTAAAGGTACGTCCTGTACAAAATGCACGTACAGGCTCACTCACAAACTCAGGGCTACTATTTTGACCTATCGTATTATTTAGTTTCGCTTCAATGTAAAAACCTTGCGATGCAGGATTGATTATATTATCGACTGCTGGATTTCTACAACACTCATTATATGCAAAAGTCCAATCAGGCGCATTTCCAGGTAAAGTAATTTCTCCTTCATACACAACCACATGAATCGTGATCCCAGCATTTGAACTACTCACACAATCAAAAAGTGTTGGAGAAACAACGCCTGTACCTCCCGTTGAACCAACTTCAACAAGTGTGGCAGTTACTGTTGGATAATTAGCGGAACAAGCATAGACAAGAGGCGATGCAGGCAGGGTAATTCCTGAGTTATCACGGTATAAGCGCATCGTGATTTTATATTTATGAGTCCCTCCAGTGGAACTAATGTACTTATATTGTATGTCTCCGCCGGCATTGTGCGATGCCTCTGCAATTTTTGTGAGTCCTAAGAACGCAAATGCGTAAAAAAGAAGACGTAAAACTTTTTTCATAAAAATGTCTAGTTGAATGTATTGTTCAAATATCTATAAAATCCACGGCGTCACGAGGTTGAATGAGTAAACGAATTATCTTACTTAGAAATCAGAAAATATATAGTGCCAAAACCTAAAATACTCCCTGTGAGTAATTCAATTAATGTATGTCTATTAAGATGAATTCGTGCCCAAGCTATAGCGATACATAGAAAAATAACTAATAGCATACCTTTGAATTCTCCTGAGCCATATTTTTCATAAATACCTAAATATAAACCTGCAAAGCCTGTAATCCCTGCCATATGAACGCTGCTTTTGAAAAAGGGTATAAGTACTGTGCTAGCTAACAAAATAAATGCGCATCCAAGACTGCAAGAAATTATTTCTATTGGAGCCCCAAATGAGGTTAAAATTTGCGATGTGAGCAGAGCACATATGGTGGTTATGGCATACGGATAAATCCGGTCTTTCTTATTGTTCAAGTGAAGGCTTTCAATGATTCCAATAAGGTTCATTATATAAATCACTACGACAGGGATGATATAGGTGCCAACAAGAACAATGCTTATCATTCCTATAATGCTTTTAAGATTCAATATTTGCGGTAAGGCATAAATGATATAGAGTGTCCCAAGCGTGGGCAGTGTGCCGGGATGCAAACCATAGCTTAGAAGTTGAGCCACTTTATGTTTAGGGGTACGTTTCACTAGAGTTCTTTTCTCATTCGAGCCACAGGTATGTCAAGTTGTTCTCTGTATTTAGCGACAGTTCTTCTAGCAATAGGATAGCCCTTTCCCTTGAGGATTTTAGCTAACGCTTCATCAGTCAGGGGTTTGCGTTTGTTTTCCTCTGAAACCACGTCTTCTAGTATTTTCTTTATTTCTCGAGTACTTACCTCTTCACCATCAGCATTGGTCATTGATTCTGAGAAAAACTGCTTAATTAAAAACGTTCCATAGGGTGTTTGTATGTACTTGTTAGATGCAACACGACTTACTGTGGAGATATCCATATCTATTTTTTCAGCAATATCTTTAAGAATCATGGGCTTCAGCTTACGTTCGTCTCCGGTTAAAAAATATTCCTGTTGGTAATCCAATATAGCTTCCATGGTAAACATTAAGGTTTGTTGTCTTTGGACAATAGCCTCAATAAACCATTTGGCGCCATCTAATTTTTGCTTTACAAAAAGCTGTGCTTCTTTTTCAGCCTTGTTCTTTTGTCCTTTTGCCTTATAGTGCTCTAACATTTCTCTATACTTAGGGCTTAAACTTAATTCAGGCGCGTTTCTACCATTTAAAGTCAACTCTAGCTTGTCGTCTACTATTTTAAGTTTATAGTCTGGAATGACATTTTCAGTTGGACGACCAAGGTTAGACGATCCACCGGGTTTGGGGTTTAGTCGACCAATTTCATCAATGGCCTCTTTAAGTTCATCCTCTTGCACACCAAGTCTATCCATTAGTTTTTGATAGTGACGTTTTACAAAAATGTCAAAATAATCTTCGAGTATACTGAGCGCTAGATTCACTTTTAGCGAAGGGGTTTTTCGCTCTATTTGAAGTATTAGACACTCTTGAAGATCTCTACCTCCTACACCTGGAGGGTCTAAATCTTGAATAGTAGCAAGCAATCTTTCAAGCTCTTTTTCATCAGTAAAAACACCTTGTGAAAAAGCAAGGTCATCCACTATATCCTCCATAGATCTGCGAAGAATTCCGTCGTCGTCAATGGTGCCAACTAGATAAATAGCCAATTCTAAATCCTTCTCTGAAAGGTTGCGCAATCTCAATTGACCGATGAGACTTTCGTGGAAGCTTTCGCTAACTACAATAGGTGCTTGGTACAACTCGTCATCAGCACTGTAATTGTTTGAACGGGTTTTGTATTCAGGAATGTCATCGTCGCGCAGGTAGTCGTCCCAGTTTATTTCTTCCATGCTTTCGCGCACCTCGCGTTCGTCTCCGTTATCGTTTTCTAAATTTTCCTCTTGCTTTTCACGCCCCTCATTAAGCGCAGGGTTTTCCTCAAGTTCTTGTTTGATTCGAGCCTCTAAACTTTGTGTAGGCAATTGAACAAGTTTCATTAACTGAATCTGTTGAGGACTCAGCTTTTGTTGAAGCTTTTGTGAAAGGGTTTGCTTGAGCATAGGTTAAGGGGCTATTTAGAAACCGGCGCTCTTCGGTGCGCGCGGGAACGGAATAACATCACGAATATTTCCCATCCCTGTTGCAAATAAGACAAGTCGTTCAAATCCAAGCCCAAAGCCACTATGAACGCAAGTCCCGAATTTTCTTGTTTCGAGATACCACCATAATTCTTTTTCGGGAATACCCACTTCAGCTATTCTAGCCTTTAAAACGTCAAAGCGTTCTTCACGTTGAGATCCGCCAACAATTTCTCCAATTCCCGGAAATAAAATATCCATAGCTCTAACCGTTTTCCCGTCCTCATTTAAACGCATGTAAAACGCCTTGATATTCGCGGGATAATCAAATAATACGACGGGAGCCTTAAAGTGCTTTTCAACTAGAAAGCGTTCGTGCTCACTCTGTAAATCAGCTCCCCAATCGTTTATAGGGTATTTAAATTTCTTCTTTTTATTGGGCCTGGAGTTTCTAAGGATATTAATAGCTTCAGTATAACTCAACCTTATAAAATTATTGTTTACGACGAATTCTAGTTTTTCAATTAGGCCCTGTTCAGCTCGCTCCAATTGCGGCTTGGACTTTTGCTCGTCTGCAAACCTTTTGTTCAAAAACTCAAGATCTTCACGGCAGTTCTCTAAAACGTGCCGAATGGTATATTTTAAGAGTTTTTCAGCGAGGTCCATATTCATCTCCAAGTCATAGAAGGCCATTTCAGGTTCAATCATCCAAAACTCTGCGAGATGTCGAGTAGTATTGGAATTTTCTGCCCTAAATGTGGGGCCAAACGTATAGATTTTTCCTAGACCCATTGCTCCTAATTCGCCTTCAAGCTGCCCGCTTACAGTTAAGTGAGTTTCCTTACCAAAAAAGTCATCACTACTATCTTTATCACTCCCTTGGGGTAATGCAGTTACTCGAAACATTTCTCCTGCCCCTTCAGCATCAGATCCGGTTATAATTGGACTATGCCAATTGAAGAAACCTTCTTTATTGAAGTAATTATGGATAGCAAAAGACAGCGCATGGCGAATTCTAAAAACAGCACCAAACGTATTGGTCTTGGGGCGCAAATGTGCTATTTCACGTAAAAATTCTAAGCTATGTTTTTTCGGTTGAAGCGGATATTCTTCGACGGGCGCATCGCCTAGAACCTCAAAAAAGCTCACAATAACTTCGACACTTTGTCCTTTACCCTTGCTTTCAACTAATTCTCCAGTTACGGATATACATGCCCCTGTGGTAATGCGTTTGAGCTCTGTCTCTTCCTCTTTTTCAAAATCTACAACACATTGTAAGTTGGCTAAAGACGAACCGTCATTTAAAGCAATAAACCTGTTGCTCCTAAAACTTCGTACCCACCCTTTCACGGTGATTACGTTACCAATAGTTGGTGTTTGCAAGATATTAGCGATACTCATTTTCAATGTTGTTTGCTACAAAGATGCACTTTGTAGGTCATATAAAATACGATTATGATTAGAAATAACGCAGAATTAAGCAGTGTGGCATAAAAATTGTTTAGGAGAAACTTTGGAAACGTTCTATGAATATTTTGTTTCTAAAAATAAGAAAACGACCTCCGTATTAGCCCTAAAAACTAATGAGTACGCATTCAGACTCAGTAAAAATTTTTTCCGTAGGTGTTGAGCTTTTTAAAAAGTTCGGTATCAAGTCGGTGACTATGGATCAAATCTCTATCGCCTGCGGGATTTCTAAAAAAACGCTCTACAAGTATGTAAACAATAAGAGCGATTTTTTACTTAAGGCATTTTCCGCTTTTGCTGCATTGATGGAAAGTTCTCTTTTTCAATCCGTTGAATTTTATGGTGGTAACGCAATAGATGATTTATTCGCCATTGAGCGATTTGCCGAGAAGCATATTCGAGGAGATGAGGATAGGTTGATAGGACAAATGGAGCAGTATTATCCTGACCTTGCTTCAATCCTAAAGAAAAAAAGGGAGGAGATTGTTTTTAATGTCACCCACCGAAACCTAAAAAAAGGAATTCAAGAAGGTCTTTATAGAAAAGATCTTGAAGTAGATTATATTACCATTTTGTATTACGGACATATCCTAGCAGCCCACGAAAACAATGTTTCTGAGCAGCCCACGAGTCTTGATCAGCTCAGACAAACCAGCTTGAAGTACCATATTCGTGGAATCTCGTCAAACAAAGGAATCAAATACTTAAATCAATTAATAAACAACGAAGAATGAGAATACTAAGATTGATTTTTGTGCCACTTTGTATTGCCAACATAGCGGTCGCTCAAGAGAAATTTTCACTGGTATCCGCACAGGATTACGCTTTAGATCATGCTTATGGCGTGCAGATTGCTAAATTGGAAATTGATCGGGCAAAGCAGATTTATCGGCAGAATTTGGCGTACGGGTTGCCTCAAGCCTCTGCAAGTGGACAATACATCTACAATTTAGAGTTAGGGGCATTAGTTACAGACTTCGATGGAAATGGTGTATTAGATGAACTGGTTTTTGGAACTGATTATCAAGCTCAAGCTGGAATCGCGGTAAATCAGTTGATTTTTGACGGTTCCTATGTTGTGGGTTTGATGGCTGCGAAAGTACTCAAAGAAGGCGCGGCTATTGGGATGGAACAGAGTAAGGCGGAGCTTAAAAGAGATGTCGCTAAGGCTTACCATCTTGCTTTGCTAAGTGAAGAAAGTATAGTGGTATTAAAAGCTAACGAAGGTTATCTCGCAGATTTAGCATTTGAGATGCAACAGATGAATGAAGCCGGTATGGTATCAAAGGCAGATGCTGATCAAATGATGTTGAATTACAACAATATTAAAAATGTGTTGCGCTATTCCCAAGGACAGGCTAAAGTGGCTAAAATGCTTTTGAAACTTCAAATGGGTTTTCCGATAGATGAGGAAATCCTCCTAGTAGATAATATGGAAGACTTGGTAGTAAATGCTGCTGCATCTACTCTAGCTACAATGACGTTTAACCCAACTTCTACGGTTGATTATATGAGTATGGCCAACCAATTTCAAGGCGCTAAGCTTCAGTTACTAAACCAAAAACTAGGCTTTCTTCCAACGGTTGGTGTGTCGTATCAGAATAACATTCAATACATGAGTGTTGAATCGAATATTTTCAGTGATGCTGCTGTGGATATTCCAAGCAGTCTCGTTGCAGGGAATATAAATATTCCTCTTTTTACCTCAGGAAATGGACGTGCAAAGGTTCAAGAGGCAAAAATTCAGCGAGATAAGGCAATTATTGGCCTACAGCAAATGGAAGATGGGTTGGTCGCGCAACACGCTGCTTTGGTAAACGATTTCCATCAAGGTATTGCGGACTATTTGGCTCAAAAGGCGAGTGTAAGTCTTGCAAAACGAATTAGAGATCAGCGCAGAATGGAATACAACGAAGGTATGACGTCTTCAATGGAGCTCACCCAAAGTGAGGCTCAATATCAAGAAGCTCTCCAAGCAAAATTTACAGCAGCACAGAATGCCTTGGACAAAAAGTCCGAATTGGAATATTTAATGACTAAACAAGAACAAAAATAAGTACAGGACATGAAAAAAATTTTCTTCATTTTAAGCAGTATTGCACTCGTAGCTTGCGGCGCTCCTGATAATAAGAGCTCAATTATAGACCTCAAGACGAAGAAAGAAAAATTAGTGAATTCAAGGGATAGCATCAACGTTCTACTCAAGGAGGTTGAGTCAAAAATAGCAGCCTTTGATACCTCAAAAGTGTATGACGTTGTAACCTCTTTGGAGGTGACTCCAGATGTCTTTTTACATTATTTTGATGTTTTTGGGGCAGTTGCGGCAAATAAGAGTATCAATTTATACACCACAGCAAGCGGCACAGTTGAAAAGATTTATGTAAAGAACGGACAACGAGTAAATAAGGGTCAACTTCTTTTATCACTAAATAAGGACCTAATGATGTCTTCCTTGGCAGAATTAGAAAATGGACTGGAATTAGCAAAAACCGTATTTGAAAAGCAGCAGCGTTTATGGATGGACCAACAAATAGGTTCAGAGATTCAGTTCTTACAGGCTAAGAATAATTATGACGGTTTGGTACAGAAAGTCAAGACATTGAAAGAACAGATAGCATTGAGTGAAATTCGTGCGCCCTTCGCAGGGTCGATTGATGCGGTCTTTGCCAAGGAAGGTCAGTTAGCTGGTCCACAATCACCGGCCCTTCGATTGGTAAACACTGCGGGAGTATATGTAAAGGCAGACGTGCCAGAAAGTTATGCAAACAGGGTTCACGTTGGAACACCGGCAAACGTGATATTTACTTCAATGGATTACCAGGTAGCTGCTGAAGTACTTCAAGTTGGTCAATTTATACAAGAAGGTAACCGCACATTTTCAATTAACGTTAGCCTGCCAGAGGCGGAAGGAGTAAAGCCTAATCAAATGGTACATGTTGCTCTACAAGATTACAAGAATGACCAAGCCTTGAGTGTACCGGCAAGCCTTGTGCAGCAGGATGTAGAGGGGAATGATTTTATCTATTCACTAATGAATATTAGTGGTACAGAAAGGTATAAGGTCGTAAAAACTTGGGTGACCACGGGGTTGACATTTAATGGTAAGACTGAGATTATGACGGGTTTAGAAGCAGGAACTATCATAGTTGATAAGGGTTCTCGTAGTGTTCGTACAGGGCAAGAAGTAGTATTGGGATAATCCTTGAAATTCTCAAGAAGAAATGGAAGAAAATAAGAGTTTGATAAAAAAGTTTGGGCCGTCCACCTTTTCGGTGAAAAATCGAATGACGGTATATGTTTTGACGGTAATCATTTTTGCAGCTGGAATTTTCAGCTACACTTCAATGCCTTCAGAAGCATTCCCGGAAATTGTAACTCCTGAAATATATGTCGGGACTCCATACCCGGGCAATTCACCAGTGGATATTGAAAAATTGATTACTCGTCCACTGGAAAAGGAAATAAATGGAATTTCTGGGGTAGATGAAATAAATTCTACTTCTGTGGAAGGATATTCTACCGTTCAGGTCAAATTTAATTTTGACGTTACCCCGGAAGATGCTCTTCGCAAAGTTAAGGATAAGGTAGATGCGGCTATGGGCCAACCAGATTTCCCTTCTGACCTTCCTGTTGATCCCAACGTATTTGAGCTGAACTTTTCTGAATTGATGCCGATAATGAATATCAATATGTCCGGCGAATTTTCCTTAGATCAACTCAAGGATTATGGAGAATATCTAGAGGAAAAAATTGAAGATCTAACAGAAATTTCAAAAGTCGATATACGGGGAATTGATGATAAAGAAGTACGCGTACTAGTAGATACTAAAAAACTAGAAAGCCTTCAACTGAGCTTCCGCGACATAGCGGGAGCTATTCAAAACGAAAACATGACAATTTCTGGAGGTAACCTATTAGTTGATGGGTATCGCCGTAATGTCCGGGTTGTTGGTGAAATCAGAGAGTTAGCGGAACTGCGCAATGTGATCATTAAAAGTGAAAAAATGCAATTGGTCCGACTAGCAGACGTAGCTGAAGTAGAATTTGATGAGGTAGAACGCGAATCGTATGCTCGACAGTATGGTTCCTCAGTGGTTATGTTGGACGTCTTTAAACGCTCAGGTGAGAATCAGATTATAGTAAGCAAAAAAATCGCGGAATTATTAGAGGAAGCAAATAGTGACTATTTCCCCGATAACCTAAGTATATCAGTAACAAACGACACTTCCGAGCAGACTAAAACCCAAGTAGCCGATCTTGAAAATTCCATCATTTTTGGTATGCTTCTCGTTGTTTTGGTTTTAATGTTCTTCTTGGGTTTGCGCAATGCGCTTTTTGTTGGAATTGCGATTCCAATGTCCATGCTCATGAGTTTTATCATCTTGAACGCCATGGGAATTACCTTGAATACCATAGTGCTATTTGCGTTGGTTCTTGCCTTGGGTATGCTTGTGGATAACGGTATTGTGGTCGTAGAGAACATCTATAGATTCATGGATGAAGGATATTCAAGAATTGAAGCCGCTAAACTTGGAGCCGGAGAAGTTGCCTTACCGATTATTGCATCAACAGCTACAACGCTTGCAGCATTTCTACCCTTGGCTTTTTGGCCTGGTCTTTTTGGTGAATTCATGAAGTATTTGCCTCTTACCTTAATTACGGTCCTTTCGTCTTCGCTATTTGTAGCCTTAGTCATTAATCCTGGTTTGACCTCTGCTTTGATGAAAGTAAAGGAAGCACCATTGAATAAAAAACGATTAAGTATTGTATCTGTTGTTTCCATTATTTTAGGTACAATCATTGCCTATGGAGCTGGAGCAATGGCTTGGGGCAATCTGTTCACTTATGTTGGAGGTTTCACTCTTTTTTATTCTTATTTCGTTGTCCCAGCGACCGCATGGTTTCAAGGGAAGGCACTCCCAGCTCTTGAATCGGCTTATAAAGGAACATTGAGCTATGCACTTAGCGGAATAAAGCCGATTATTTTCTTTGCAGGAACTCTTATTCTTCTTGTTTTATCCGGATTACTGTTGGTTGCAATTCCTCCAAAAACGCTATTCTTTCCCGAGAATATGCCAAATCAGGCAATGGTTTACATTCAAATGCCTATTGGTACGGACATTGAAGAAACCAATGCGGTAACACTTGAATTGGAAAAAGAGGTAATGGCCATTGTCAGTGAGTTTAATTTCACAGATGAAAACGGGATTCGGCAAAACTTTATGGTTGAGTCCGTGATTGCTCAAGTTGGGGAAGGTACTTCTGATCCAAATGCCGGACCATCTATGGCACAGACGCCAAATAAAGCAAAAATTACCGTACAATTTCACCCGTTTGCAGAGCGCCTCGATCCTGAAGGGAAAAGGGTGAATTCTGCTGATGTTCTCAATAAAATTCGTGCTACCCTGAGTAACTACCCTGGTGTAGTGGTGAGTGTTGCAAAAGATAGCAATGGGCCACCTACAGGACCACCTGTGAATATTGAGGTTGCGGGTGATGACTACTTTGCCTTAGTTCAGACGGCAGATGAGATACGCACCTTTATTAATTCCAAGGGAATTGAAGGGATTGAAGAGCTAAAGCTTGATGTTGAAACAGGTAAACCCGAAATGCCTATTGAAGTGGATCGGATTAAGGCGCGCGCTTTGGGATTGAGTTCCGCACAAATTGGGGACGCTATGCGGACCGCACTATTTGGTAAAGAAGTAAGTCGATTCAAGGACGGCGAAGACGATTATCCAATCAATCTTAGAATGTCTGACGAATACAGGTACAACGTAGAGGACTTGATGAATCAGAAAGTCACTTTCCGTGACCAAGCCACAGGACGAATCAAGCAGGTTCCTATTTCGGCAGTTGCCAAAGCTAGGAAGACCTCTACGTTTTCCTCAGTTAAAAGAATTGATTTGAAAAGAGTGATTTCCATTCAGTCTAATGTTTTAGAAGGTGCTAATCCTACGGAGGTGGTTAACAGGATTAAGGAAGTTATGGAAGGTTACGAGATCCCCCGTGGAGTAAAAGTGGATTTTACCGGTGAGCAGGAGGAACAGGCAAAGGAGTTGAGCTTCCTTTCAGGCGCGCTCATGATTGCTGTATTTTTAATTTTCCTCATCCTAGTGAGCCAATTTAATTCGGCCTCTACGCCTTTCATTATTTTGGTTACGGTGGTATTCTCTTTAATTGGAGTTTTTCTCGGTCTCGTTATTTTCCGAATGGAATTTGTCATTATGATGACCATGATTGGTATTATTTCTTTAGCAGGAATTGTTGTAAATAATGCTATTGTTTTGATTGATTTCATTAAACAGCTTGCGGCAAGAAAGCGGGATGAATTGAGTTTGGGTGAAGATGAAAAGTTGCCTAATGTGCAACTTGTAGAAGTTATTGTAGAAGCTGGAAGAACTAGGTTACGCCCGGTAATACTTACTGCAATCACAACGATATTGGGCTTGATACCGCTAGCTACGGGGATGAACATTAACTTCTACACCCTTTTTAGTAAGAACGATCCCAATATATTTTTCGGTGGAGACAATGTAGTGTTTTGGGGACCAATGTCATGGACTGTGATTTTTGGTTTAACATTTGCTACTTTTTTAACTTTAGTAATCGTTCCAGTAATGTATTATATCTTCGAAAGAGTGCAGCGATTTTTTACCAAACTAGTTGCCTAATTCGAATAGGTAAGACCGAATTTATTTGAGAATCCAGCGGCGTTTTGGGCCGCTGGATTTTTTGATTTTTACGAGATATTTTACGCTAATTTTGCTCCATGATAGAGCGCTTGCGTGAAATAGAACCATCAGAATTAACCGCGTTTGTGGATGTCCTGAAAAAAGATCTTCTGGCGCGGGTATCTGAAAAGATTTCCCACTTAGAATCTTCTTTGGCGGTGGCAGAATTAACAATTGTGCTCCATTATCTGATGAATACTCCAGAGGATGTTTTAATTTGGGACGTTGGGCATCAATGTTACGTGCACAAGGCGCTCACGGGTCGTCTAATTGACCTAGAAACGCAACGCCAAAAAAATGGAATTAGCGGTTTCTTGAGGCGCAGTGAAAGCGCTTATGATTTTTTTGGTGCTGGCCATGCTTCAACCTCCATAAGCGTTCTTGCTGGAGTTTGTTTGGCAGATGAGTCAACCGGATTAATTCGAAAGCGAGTCGCAGTTATTGGAGACGGTTCTATGACCGGGGGCCAAAGCTTTGAAGCATTGAATCATCTGGCAACTTTGAATGGGGATACATTGGTTATTTTGAATGATAATAATGGAAGTATTGACCCAACCGTTGGAGGCCTTCATTCGGAAGGTAATTACAAAGGCTATTTTCAAAGTTTAGGTTGGGATTATAGCTATGAAAGCAAGGGAAACGATATACCAAGTTTACTTGAAAGCATAACAACTGCCTTCCATAATGGAGGTAAACGAGTGTTACATATTAAAACCGTTAGACCGCATCTTTCGAAGCCTAGGTCTTACGAACCTGCAACCACTTTTCAATGGTGGGCGGCAGAAAAGTTGCGCGAAATTCTACATAAAGATGAAAGCCTAAGAATTTTATCACCCGCAATGTTTTCCGGAAGTGGATTTGCTCCGCTTCGTGAAATATTCCCTAAACAGTTTATTGACACCGGAATAAACGAGCCTCATACAGTTACCACGGCAGCTGGAATCGTTGCGGCAGGAGGCCGAGCTTGGGTTCATATCTATAGTACGTTTCTTCAGCGAGCTATGGATCAGGTTATTCATGATGTTGCGTTACAAGATTTACCCTTGGTTTTTTTGGTAGACAGAGCAGGTATAGTGGGTGCTGACGGCCCTACTCACCACGGCGTATTTGATCTAGGTTTTCTAATGGATATTCCAAATGTTACTGTATGGAATCCTCGAAATGGTGACGAATTACAGGCAATGATTTATCAAGCCTGGACAATTCACAATGAATTAAATGGACCCCTATTTATTAGGTATCCCAAAGATAAAACTAGTTGTGGTTTACCAGAAGAATTTAGAACCCACAGTTGGTTGATGGAGCAGAATTCAAATTCATTAATGGTTTCAACGGGGCATATTACAAGCAGTGTTCAATCTGGATTATTTGACCATTTGCATTTAGGGCAGATTAAGCCATTACCCTTAAATCTCGTGGAAATATTAAGTAGATACAATAATGTATTGGTACTAGAAGAGAGTATTGGTCATGGTGGTGTGTTTGGCGCTATTGCTGGTATGGCTGCAGATGCAGACTTAGATTTAAGGTTGGTGAAACGTAAGATATCTGATGCCTTTACGCACCACGGAGTAAGACAGGAGTTATTGAAAGAGTTAGGATTAATCCCTTAGTGGGAGATTAATTCGTAATTTCTATGAAAAATACATTCTTTTTTATCGCTTTAGTGGCAACTTTAAACGCATTTGGTCAGCCAAAAGTATTTAATTTAAGCACTGTAGCGACTTTTAAAGCAGGCAATATGATTTTCAATACCGTTAGGGGGTCCATTCAGGGCGCTCAGGGCAAAGCAATTTATGAAGACGAGATATTAACCGCTATTTCCGGTTCTTTGGATATCAATACACTTAAAAGTGGCAATCGAACCAGAGACCGCCACCTAAAGAAGAAAAAGGAGTTTTTCAATATTGAAAAAACACCGAGGATTTATTTTTTAGCAAATGATGTTCTTTTTGTTGGAAAAACAAATGGCACTCCCACATATAAACTAAGTGGCTCCCTTACCTTGCGTGGCGTATCAAATGAAATGAGCCTTGAAATCAAGGAAACTTCAAAAAATCATTTGGTCGGCACCTTTACTGTTAATAGAGATTTATGGGGACTTGGCAATGGCTGGTCTAAAACTATTATTTCACAAGACATTGACGTTCAGGTGGATATACACCTAGAATAATTAGATGAAGAAATTCACGGATTTTGGCCTAAACGAAACGCTACTAGATGCGCTTTCCTACATGAATTTTGAGGAAGCCACGGAGATTCAAGCAAAGGCTATACCAACTATACTTGAAGGTAAAGACTTAATTGGCTGTGCTCAAACAGGTACCGGTAAGACAGCTGCCTTTGTATTGCCAACATTGAATCAGGTTGCAGAGGAACAGAGCGATGGCGTTCAGGTTTTAATTTTATGTCCAACAAGGGAGTTGGCTGTCCAGATTGAACAGCAAATCCAAGGGATTGCCTATTTTACAAACGCATCTTGCTATGCTGTCTACGGCGGTGGAGACGGCGTAAGTTGGGAAGGTGAGGCAGATGCTTTGAAAGGCGGTGCTGATATTATTGTTGCAACGCCTGGTAGACTTCTTGCTCATATAGCTCGTGGGTATGTGAAATTTGATACTGTGAAGCATTTGATTTTAGATGAAGCCGACCGAATGCTGGACATAGGCTTTTACGATGATATTATTAAGATTATTAAGACGTTGCCTGATAAGCGTCAAAGCCTTATGTTTTCTGCTACAATGGCGACTAAAATCAGACAGCTTGCTAAGCAAATATTGAAGAATCCGGAGGAAATTTCAGTCGCTATTTCAAAACCAGCAGAAGGCGTGACTCAAAAGGTCATAATGGCGCATGAGGAGCAAAAAGTGTCACTTGTTCAGCATGTGTTAGGAGATAAAGACGACTTTAATGCCATAATAATCTTTTGTTCCACAAAAAAGAAAGTAGAACGCCTTGCGCGGAAGCTCAAACAAAAAGGGTATTCGTGTCAAGGTATTAGCTCAGACTATGAACAGGAGGCTCGTGAGGAAGCTTTACGAGATTTTCGAAGTGGTAAGACGCGCATTATGGTTGCGACTGATGTGATGTCTCGCGGGATTGACATTAAGGGAATAGACCTTGTGATAAACTACGATGTCCCGGGAGATGCAGAGGATTATGTTCATAGGATTGGCCGAACAGCAAGAGCGAAAACAGAGGGAATGGCGGTAACCCTTATATCTCAAGATGATATGTTTAAATTCTCAAAAATTGAGCGATTGATTGATAGAGAATTACAAAAAGATCAGCCGCCAAAATCTATTGGTATAGGTCCGAAATGGCGTTCTCCTGAGCGAAAAAGCAAACGTCGGAAAGTGCAAAGCATTAAAAAAACAGATTTGGCAAAACCAGCTAAGTCTAGCCATGAGAGTAAATCCCTTAAACAGAAGAAGGAAAGAAAAAAAGAAAAATCTAAGAATCGACTACTCTACGAAGCGCTTCCTAATCCCAGAAGTTAGACTAAAAATCCCAAGGAAAACAGAGCTCACACTTAGGTTTACAGAACTACTCATTTGTCACATTCGCCGATACGATATTGTATAATCCCGTGACATTCTGCTTCTTCCGGGTTACTGTAAGTAACATTATTACAACCGCAAACTGGTTGATAATATTGAGGTATCGCTCCGTTGCAATTATGTTCAACACATTCCCTTTTATCACAAGAAATAGACAATAAGCTAAACTCGGTCACGGCAATTTAAATGGGAATAGAGTA
The DNA here is from genome assembly GCA_902614915.1 of uncultured Cryomorphaceae bacterium. Taxonomy (GTDB): domain Bacteria; phylum Bacteroidota; class Bacteroidia; order Flavobacteriales; family Schleiferiaceae; genus UBA10364. The sequence goes on along the minus strand of CACMMX010000009.1, from coordinate 9,591 downwards.
AAATCTAAAAAGAACAGAATAGTTCCAGTACCCTCTTTTGTACAGAGGGAGCTTGTAAAGCGGTATTCAGATATGGAATTATCATTAAATCTGTTTTCAAGAAAACATAAGGAATACCATCAAGATTATTTCAAGAATCGATGGTCACATTACAAGAAGCAGACAGACTTACTTGAACACAACCAAACACTATACAGCTTATAGCAGGTTCTAAGGGTACAGGTCAACCAAATGTTAATGCAACTACATTAAAAGCCTTAATGTGCCCATTACCCCCATATGATGAACAAAAATCCATAGTAGAACAAGTAAACTCCCTCATGACATTATGTGATGAGCTAGAGCAACAAATAGAAACCAGCCAAACCCAAATAGAACAGCTAATGCAAAGTTGTTTAAATGAGGTTTTTGAGCATGAGTCAAATTAACTGTCTTTTTACTGTCAGTAAACTGCCAGCTGAATGTGTATTTAGTTAAATTTGCCCCGTTCACTTTGATGATAATACTGGTAAAGAACCAGTAAGAGCTTAGAAATGAACTAATTAATGATTTGGGGATGTAGCTCAGTTGGCTAGAGCGCTTGACTGGCAGTCAAGAGGTCGTGGGTTCGAATCCCATCTTCTCCACATTAGAAGCATCTCACTTAGGGATGCTTTTTTCTTTACCTATACTGCCTTAGCTGGTGTTTAACTTGCAAAGTGTCTGGTTAATATTGTTTCTAAGATAGTGTATTGATTTTAGTGTTTAAGGGTTGTTTCTTACTCAATGTGTCACTCTTTGTGACACTTTCGTATTTATAGTTAGGTTGTCTAGAAGATTCTTTGCATCTCTGTTTATCGCTGAGATGATCTTTTTATAAAGGCCTGTCCCTTCTTGTCGTTGTTGTATGGCACTTTGTCTACCATTTGAAAGAATCTATTGTGTGCTCTCCGAGTCAATAAATCTTGAGTTAATTGCTCTTTTGTTAGTGATTTCATAACTAATTTTCATTATCTAATTTATCTCCTAATCTCTCTGATTTTCCGTCTGCTTCGAAATCACTAGAGTCAAAAATATCAAGCAAAGTAATAACGAAACAATATGTCCAAATAGTATTCGTTGATATTATAATGACCTCTAATTTATCAATCCAATGAAAACTGTTTTCACCTTCTTTTTTCTACTAATAGGTAATTTCTTATTCGGACAAGAAATACCTGAAATTTTGAACGGATTCGATTATCAAGTAGAATACCTAACCACAAATGATGGGGTTGACTTTACCGCTTACCTAGTAGATTATCAACACGAAGGGTTTGATGACTTTTTACAACTGGTAAAAGACAATACAGCCTTTGTGGAAGAAGAACTCGATAAAGGTAGTGGAAGATTAGAAGAGTGGGTAATATTTGAAACGAGAGTGGATCAAGATTACGAATACCTAATAAGCACAACAGCGCAGAATAAAAAAGTTGTTCTCTTTTGGGAACTCTAAATAACTATGAAAAAGTTAATGGTCATTTTAGCAATAAGCTTGGGGAGTCAAGCAGTTGCTCAGCAAATTCCAAACGCATTACAAAATATTGACTTCGATACTTTAGCTGTTAAGACAGTAGAACCTATTCTATTCAAAGAACTAAATCCTTACGAGGCTACGTTTATGAAAGCTTACGGTGAAGATAAGGTTGAAGAGGTTTTTGAACTATTAGATAAAACAGCAGATAGAGGTGTTCAGTTTGGAATAAACCTATCTGAGGAAACGCTGTACAGTTACAGAATCAGAAAAGAAGATTTTGAAGGAACAGTGATAGTTAATTGGGAAGAGTCGAGTATTCAAGTGATTAACTCATCAATTCAATATTAGGAAGATAAGTAGATTGCCGTTGAACGCTAAACACCATTAAAAAATACTCCAAAAAGGACACATAAAGTTCCAATTGCAACCCAGATAAGTGCCATAATTGATTCTATATCTCTATTATCATTAGCAATTGACATAAATACAAGTAGAGGAATTAACATCAGACTGACAACCATTAAGCCATAGGAAATCACCACAGGCAAAGCAACAAAAAAACCTAAACCCAAAAGAATGGTATTTATTAAGCCTTCATCAGCAAGCCACTCTTCCCATTCATTAAAAAATATTGGCCAAGAATACCTGTATGCTAACAAACTTCCCGCTACAAAATAGAGTTTGACCCAATTCTTTTCGAGAAAGTCTTTCATATTTCATTGTTAAGGTTATTCTAGCAAGGGGAGCAATAAAAGCATCAGTTTTACTGGTGCTTTTTTTCTACACCGCCTTAGCTGGTGTTTAACTTGTAAAGTGTCTGGTTAATATTGTTTCTAAGATAGTGTATTGATTTTAGGGTTTAGCGGTTGTTTTTTACTCAATGTGTCACTCTTTGTGACACTTTCGTATTTTCGTTTTCAAATTGATTTGAAATGAAGAATTCCTCCTTAACATTAACCTTATTTGTTTTCTTTTTTATAACCATTGCATCTGCTCAAACCATTCCAAATTTTATTCCCACGGATTCATTGGTAGCATATTATTCTTTTGAAGGAAATGCTGATGATGCTAGCAGTAATGGTTTCAACGGAAGTATTTATGGTGCAACTTTATCTACAGATAGAAATGGCATAATGAATCAAGCATACCATTTCGATGGTATCGATGATTTCATTTCGGTGCCGCACAATTCTGACCTAGCTATAGTTGGTGACTTAACGATGCATGCTATTTTCAGGTCAGAAGGTTTTAATGGTTCTAGTTTCCACCAAACGATTTTAAACAAACGAAGTGGAGGTTATTGGCCTTATAATATGTCCATATGCTATGAAAATTATGCTGAGAAAGAAATTTTCTCCGGAAGAAGGAGTAATAATCCGTCTGCAAATGATTATAAGTATTCCAATACACAAATAACTACTAATCAGTGGGAAGTATGGACGATTACAATTCATTCTGATACTGTAAAATTTTATAGAAATGGCTTATTAGAAAAAATTGATTATTTCAGTATAGCGGCTATTGATGTCGCCGCTGATTTAAGTTTCGGTCGAAACGGGATTAATGAAGGGCTACCAGAATTTTTTAATGGTGATATTGATGAAATTGCTATCTGGTCAAGAGCATTAGACTCGCTTGAGGTAAACAATATTTATAACGAAATTCCGCTTTGTAGTGATTCCATAATTCAACAACCTTTATCAAATTCATTTAATTCAATTCCCGGAATAGCTTATTTTGTAGCATCTCATAGTGATAGTTCTGCGACTTTTCAATGGCAACAAAATAATGGTAGCGGATGGAGTGATATCTCAAACTTAGGAATTTACTCAGGTTCAAATACCGATTCATTATTCTTGAATGGTATAACTACAGCGATGAACGGTTTTGGTTACCGGTGCATTGTAAATTCCTGTGCCAAGGACACTACGGATATAGCCTTATTGACTGTTATTGACAACATTGGTCTTAATGATAATGATCTTCGAACAGTAATTAGGCCAAACCCCACAAACGGTATTTTAATGGTCGAGGGGATTGATAATTTTAAATTCGAAATAATCGATATGCTAGGAAGACTATTCCTTCAGGGGATTTCCGATGGGCAGATTGATGTTAGTCATTTAAGGCAAGGTAAATATGTCTTAGTGATCAAAACCGATTCTAAAGAGGTTAGAAAACTTATAATTAAGAATTAGACAAGGTTTTTAAAGGAAGACCGGCTAATCAATATAAATAATTGTTGAGCAGTTGGCTAGAGCACCTGACTCATAATCAGGTGGTCCCAGGTTCGAGCCCTGGTGGGCCCACCAAAAAGAAACCCACTCAATTGAGTGGGTTTTGTTATTTTAGTATTTATGAAAAGCTGGAGAGAAAAGCTAAATATTAATAGGTCTTCTGTTGTTAAGAAATTAGATAAAAATTTTTCAGATATGAAAGTTGGGCAAAATATGTTAATTGCTACACCTAAGATCATTGACGAGTATATAAATCAAATTCCAAAAGGTATAGATGTTAACATTAAAACCCTAAGAAAAGATATAGCACTAACATATAATGCTGATACAACCTGTCCAGTAACAACAGGAATATTTTTAAGAATAGTCTCAGAGGCTGCTTATGAAAATTTTCTTAATGGAGAAAAAAATATTACTCCATTTTGGAGAGTGGTAGATCACGAATCTAAAACTGCCAGTAAACTAGCCTGTGGAATCAATTTCATAAAAAAGCGAAGAAGAGAAGAAAACATTATTTAAACTCACCTCATTATTTACTAAAAAAGTTCGAAATAATGACCGAGAGGTCCATAAAAAAGCATCTCACTTAGGGATGTTTTTTCTTTACCTACACTGCCTTAGCTGATGTTATATAAGCCTTGTAGTTAAGATTAAAATGGATAGGTATCGTTAATAACGGTGGGAAAACGATGGTGTCAGACTTTTGCATTAATGGCAAAAGAGGTTATAACTTCACATTATTTAATACTTGTATTACTTAGTATTATTCAGTTAATCTAAGTAGGCAGCTAGCCTACTTAGAAAGTGAAGTTTAAATAAGTTAAGATTTAGGAGGTCTTTTCATTAATACCCTCAAAAACATTGTTACTTAACCTTAATACTAGTCCTTGTCTCGAGGCCAAGGACTAGTGGATTTTTAAAATAAAGCCTATGAATAAGATTCTTTTGCTTTTATTCTAATCCTCTTAGTCAGCTTCTATTGTACTTGAAATAAAATTATCAAATTCAATCACTGCTCGATTCAAACAATTTTGAAGTAAAATGGCTTTTTGCTGAGTTGGATTCGTTTGTGTCGATGTGAAGGTATTATTGCCGATTCTCACAGTTTGTGATTCGTTATAATCTGAAACATTTACCTTAATATCTTTTTGAAGTGTCTTACCACGATAGTCAACTTTTACATAAAATGATGCTTCCGCTTCAACGGTCATTTTAGAATTACCTGTTAATATTTCAAATCCAACTGAGGTTGACGATTTTTGTCTTAGTTCTAAGCGCTGCATAACCACTTCTACCTTCATTTGATTTTTAGAGTAGTTATTAAACTTACTCTGAAAGTAAGAACTCCAAACCTTCCCAAAAGCCTTAGCACTTTCGTATTTGTAAGATTCGTCATACCTCTGTTCTTTTCCGTTTTTCATCACACTGTAATATGTAATGTAGCCATTTGGAACCTCCGATATTAAATCATAAGTCACATTGATATCTTTGTTTTTAGCCATTAACATAGTGGCCTCACTCAGGTTAGTCTGTAATGGAATTGTGACGGAGCAAGATGCTATAAATACCAACAGGCATAATGAGAAAATTAATTTTTTCATCTTCTATGTAATTTATTCCAAGTTAGCTAAATCCTCAACATCCAACTGTTGCACTTCTAACCACTGATTCTTTATTTCTTCAAGTATGTTATTCCAGCTCGTTAGAAATATGAGAGGCATTGTAAAAGACATCTTAAGGTCATAGATAACATCGGAATTTGATTTTAAAATGAACCCAAGTATTTATCTTTATAAGGTGTAATTCGTAATAAAGTTACATAGTCTCCATCGTCTGGGAACTCATAAAATGCGACCGTTGTAAACTGTCCGTTAGGATAGTATTGAACGCATTTCTTGTTAATGCAATTTTGTGACCCTAATTTTTCGGGAGCTCCATATTTTATTGAGCTTATATTCTTTGTATAAGAGTCGTAAGTCATTCGTTTCCCTATAAACTTGGAAAGATTATTACTAACATCAGTTTTTAAACTTTCATTTTTACCAAAGCAAATATTTGTGAATAGATTGGTTTGTTTGTTCATTACAACCGTTATGTCTCCTTTTGGAAAGTAGACAACCCAAGTGTTGTTGTCAGTTCCGTCAAGAGTCTCCGGATAACCATTATTTGCAATAAAATCAGTGGATTTTGGGTATTCATATAAAAGACCGATATAGCGCGACCTTAATTCAGTAAGTTTTTCATACGAAACTTTACTTTTCTGTATGATTTCAGATTCCTTGATGCTGTCTTGTAGCAAAGTGTATTGCTTTAAACTATCTCTTTTGTAAATAGATAAACTATCAAGTTGACCTAAATCGTCTGATGTTGAATTACTATTTGAACAAGAAAATAATAAACTGCATATGGCAGCCGTGGCAAAGAAATTTTTCATTGGTTTGATTTATTGTTTCTACTAAAGGTAGAGAAATCTACAACTCAGGCAAGTCCTCTACATCCAACTGCTTCACTTCTAATCCCCTTAAATAGGTAAGCGATACTTTCATATCGCTGTGTCCCATTACTTGCTGTAGTTTGATTAGAGAGCCTGTTTTCTCAAATACGTCTATTGCTCCCGTATGTCTAAAGCTGTAAAGAGTTTGATCTCTCTCCAACAACAGCGAAACATTCACTTAGAATTCACTCACTAATAGTAATCCAATTCCGTGCGCATCGTGTCAAGGGATAACTATGTCTTATTGTGAGTGATGCAACTAAGCAACAGCGCTGTTGGATTTAAGTGTTTGATAGAGTAATTTCAGTTTTACAAAACTTAGCAAAATGGAGTTTGAATTAGCAGAGCACAGGCATGCATTTTCAGTTGTTAGTGGAGACGAGTACAGCGAAGATTTTCATGCGTTACTGGGTGTAATAAAGGGTATAAGTGAGAACGAAATCATTGCTGAATACAATTCAAATAGAGGCAATTCAACTAAGAGTATTTCAAAGGCAATAAATACGCTATTGAAAGTAAAACTTGAAGAGATTGGCTGGGCTACAGAATCCCCAATTTTTAGCGATCCTTCGTACCACAAGGAACGTACTAGGTGGAGACTCGATTTTGCGAAAGGGGAATTTTCTGTTGAGGTCGCCTTTAACCATGCGGAGGCAATTGCACACAACATCATGAAGCCGGTATTAGCAAGTGAATTAAATCACGTATCCAAATCACTGCAAACCTCTGTTGGAGTAATAATTGTAGCAACAAAACGTATGAAGAAGGCAGGTAACTTTGACGGTTCTATAGGTACCTACGAGAAATTCTTGACTTACCTAAAGCCATATCGAAACTTCATTACCTGTCCGTTAATCATAATTGGCCTTAAACCTCCTATGACCTTTGAAGTTGACAAAAACGATAAAACCATTAGAATGATTAACTCATAGGATTAATCAGTGCTTTGAATTTTCCTTCCACCAATTCGATACAACAGCGCCAATCATTTCAACTATGCCTACCACAAGAGCATTACCCATAAAGAATGCTCTCTTTGTATCGGTTAAAGAATCTCCTTCAGTCCAACCGTCTGGAAAGCCATTTAATCGTTCTAATTCGAGAGGCATAAGTCTTCTACGCACTTTTGCATGTTGAATCACATGCTTGAATCTAGAAGGAGTCTTTCCCCCTTCCCCAGTGATGATTGTGCGTGAGGGTTTATCTAAACTGTCAGGGTATGACATCGACCCTTCAGAGTACTTGTAGGTATGTCCTGTACTTGTAGTTCGAATTTTAGTACCACCACCTTTCAGCGTTTCGAAAATCGAGTTGTCTTCTGCAGACAGGATGAACTCTGATGGTATTTTCTTAAGGTCCCTTTCAATTATATCTCCAAGGACTTTTCCTCTTTTCTCAGCGTACTTGCATTTCTGTGTGAACACAGTTCCGTCAACCATGTATCCATCAATTTTGAAGTCTGAGATTTTTTTATCGACTCCAAAGGACCTACTAATAGTTGCTTCGTCACCCTCTAATTCGAACGTATGTGCTTCAGTATCTAGGGTAGAAGGGAAGGCTATGTCGAGCAGTCCAAGGTATTCCTTCGAAACAGAATCCATATGGTATGCCAATATGAAGACGCGCTTCCTGCGCTGTGGAAACCCCCACTCAGCGGAGTTAATGACTTTCCACTCAACAATATATCCGAGGGCTTCAAGATGTTTCAACATTACAGCGAAGTCTCTTCCCCTCTGTTTTGCTGGGCTTTTCAAGAGCCTGTCTACGTTTTCCAGTATGAGGAACTTTGGTTTCACTTCAAATTCTGACAAGAGTCTTTCTATCTGAAACCAGAGAATCCCTTTATCGCCCTTTAGCCCTTTAGAATTTCTTAAAGTAGTAGCAACTGAATAGTCTTGACAAGGAAATCCACCAACAAGTACATCAACGAATCCTTCAATATTGTTTTCCTTGAGGTGAGTTTCAATTCTATTTGCACTCAAGTCCTCTATAGACTTTCCAAAGTGACCATTTTTACCAAATCGTTCTTCGTAAACCTCATTGGCATGTTGCCTTTTCGTTGAAGGTTCAAATTGGTTACTGTATACAATTTGGAAAGGTACAGGGGTATTCAATTTTCGAGAATATCCAGATGTACTGGACTTTCCATCAATTCCTTCTAAGCCTAATCTAAAGCCGCCAACTCCGGCGAAAAGTTCTACTACATTTAGTTTCATGAGGTGTAAAGATATCTGTTTCGTTACTGCAGTGATTCCATGTTTTTGATACCATGTTCACAAAGTATGAACAGTTTTAGGCATTACAGTCGAGATATCGTAGTTCCACTTCGCTGTCCAATGTGGATGTGATACGCAATTCGCCATCCATTCCAGTAGTAGAATCGACTAGTACCTCTATCATCTTCAATTATGCGCTGAGGTTCTTTCAATTGAAGTTTACCTGCGAGATCAACATGAGGTATATGTACGATGGTATCTCCCTCGAAAGGTATCGAGAGTTCATAGTCGAAACCTTTTAATATTGTTTCTAAGTTAGTGTTTTGATTTTAGTGTTTAGGGGTTGTTTCTTACTCAATGTGTCACTCTTTGTGACACTTTCGTAATTTCGTTCTCAAATTGATTTGAGATGAAGAAGTTATTATTTGTAGTACCTGTTCTATTGCTTTTTGGTTGTGGTAAAAATATTACCGATCCTCCTCAAGTCGTCACCTCCAATGTTACACTCACAGATTCAACGGCCATTTTAGCTGGTGAAGTAACCCTTACGGGAGGGGATAATAATACAACAAGAGGCTTTTGCTGGAGTACTGTCCCAAATCCAACCACCAACGATAATTTCATCTTAGATACGCTAACGGGAATGGGGTCATTTAGTTATGATATATTTTCTCAAATCCAAACCAACACTACTTATTATGTCCGCGCATTTGCTGAGAATCAAGTAGGGAAGTCTTACGGCAATGAAGTGAGTTTCGCTCTCGGCACTATTCAACTTCCTCAAGTCAGTACTCTAAATCCTATTATAAAAGACAGCTCAGTAGTGTTTCGTGGCGAAGTAACATTTACTGACAATGATGTAAATACTGTAAGAGGTGTTTGTTGGAGTAGTTTTTCTAATCCAACAATAAACGATAATTACTTGCAAGATGATTCTACTGGAAAAGGTGTTTTTCAGTTAGATAGCGTACAACTATCCTTGGGCACTTATTATGCAAGGGCATACGCTGAAAATGATATTGGTATTTCTTATGGTAAAGAGGTTTCTTTCACGGTAGTGGATCCAAACAATCCCAATGGAGCTTTTTTTAATTCAAGAGGTTGCCTTGAGTGTGACAGCTATGCCGTCGGGGATACCTTCACGTTGAA
>CACMMX010000008.1 GCA_902614915.1 uncultured Cryomorphaceae bacterium | reverse complement strand
GATTGGCATGCAAGATTTGATGCGATGAGCCGCAGTTACGAATATTTGATGTGCGACAACGGTTCTCCGTTTCAAAGAAAAAACGCTTGGATGGTTGAAAAAATGCCGGATGTGGTAACTATGAATAAGGCCGCAAGTCTTTTATTAGAGCAACGAGACTTTGCATCTTTCTGTAAGAAGGGATCTGACAATAAAACAACTCTGTGCAAGGTTTCAAAAGCTCAATGGGATATACAGGGGGAGCTTTGGGTGTTTCGCATTACTGCAGACCGTTTCCTTCGCAATATGGTTCGAGCTATAGTTGGTTCATTGTATGAGGTTGGTAGGGGTAAATGGTCGGTGGAAGAATTTAGGAATCGACTTATTCAAAAAAATCGTGGTGCCATGGGAACTAGCGCACCGGCACAGGGTTTATATTTAACGAAAGTAACCTACAAAAACCTGTAAATGTCTGAAGTTGGCGGTAAAGCTTTTGATTTTAAACTCTTTTTGAAAGTAATGGCCTACGCCAGACCTTATCGAGGTTTGTTTATATTCTCGGTCATACTTACGATAGTTTTAGGTGGTTTAGGTACTGCCCGCCCCATACTTATTCGCAGTGTCATTGACGATGCAATACTTCAGGTCAATAGTCCTGAATTGGTGCGCTTGATGATTCTACTCGTTGGATTATTGATAGCGGAAGCATTGGGTCAATTTGGATTTATGTATGCGGCCAATTGGCTGGGTCAGAGTATTATTAAGGACATTCGTATTGAGTTGTACGATAGGCTACAGACTTTCCGACTAGGGTTTTATGACCGAACACCCATTGGACAATTGGTGACGCGTGTGGTCTCTGATATCGAGACCATTTCACAGATTTTCTCTCAAGGAATATTGGTCATTTTTGGTGACCTTTTTCGAATTGGAGTGATGCTTGGAGCCATGTTCTTATTCTTTAATCCACTGCTCGTTTTGGTGAGCCTTGTTGTCATTCCTGTACTTTTCATTGCTACACGTTGGTTTCAGCGCGGAATAAAAGGCGCTTTTCAACAGGTTAGAACTGAAGTGAGCAATCTCAATACATTTGTTCAAGAGCATTTAAGCGGTATGGCTATTGTTCAGGCCTTTGGTCGTGAACAGCAGGAGATGGATAAATTCATGAAAATTAACGACAGGCACCGTCAGGCAAATATTAAAAGTATATTTTATTATGCGCTCTTTTTTCCCATTATTGAGGTGTTAAGTGCCTTGTCTATTGGCTTAGCTGTTTGGTATGGAGGTATGAATGCAGCGACGGGAGGCAGTGTAACGATTGGTGAATTAACAGCTATTATTATTTTTATTGGAATGCTTTTCCGTCCTCTTCGGCAGCTTGCTGACCGATTTAACACCTTGCAAATGGGAATGGTAGCTTCGGAGCGCGTTCTCAAATTGCTCAACAATAATGAAGACATCCAGTTAAATGGATCGAATATAATTCAGGATCTCCAAGGTGAAATTTCCTTCCAAAATGTTCATTTCAGTTATAAGAAGAACGAACCCATTCTTCAAGATGTTAGCTTCGAGGTGGCCAAGGGTGAAACGGTTGCTATAGTAGGAGCCACAGGTGCAGGCAAAAGCACGATTATTTCGGTATTAATGGGCTTTTATCCTTACGATAAAGGATCAATTAAAATTGACGATATAGAGCTCAAAAATATTGATATGTACACCCTACGACAGCAAGTAGCACTAGTCCTTCAAGACGTATTTCTCTTTTCTGATTCTGTTCGTGCCAATGTAGTTTTAGGGGATCAGCACATTACGGATAATCAGCTTTTGAGGGCTGCAGAAACCATTGGTATTGCTGAATTTATTAACGAGCTTCCCGGTGGCCTGAATTATAATGTTCAAGAACGTGGTGGTGTGCTTTCTGCAGGTCAAAGACAACTATTAGCATTCTTACGCGCATACATCACTCAACCCAAGGTGCTCATACTAGATGAGGCGACTTCAAATATTGATTCTCATACAGAGGAACTCATACAAAGGGCACTTATTGTTCTCACTAAAGACCGTACTGCTGTTATTATTGCACATAGACTGTCAACTATTCAGCACGCGGATAGAATCATAGTTTTAGATAAAGGTCAGGTTATAGAAGTTGGGAATCATAAAGAACTTCTTCAGAAGGAGGGAGCCTATTTCAACCTTTACGAGAAGCAATTTATTAGCGAGGTTTAAAAAACCGGTATCTTGTGGATGCCGGTTTTCAATATAGTTTGAATTTCTATTTTATCCATTCATAGAAATTAAGAACTCCGCGTTGTCTTTGGTTTGACGCATACGGTCGTTTAGAAATTCCATTGCCTCTATTGGGGTCATGTCTGCCAAATATTTTCTCATGATCCACATGCGTTGAAGCACATCAGGAGCTAATAATAAATCTTCTTTTCTAGTTCCGCTTTCAATGAGGTTGATGGCTGGCCAAATTCTGCGATTGGCAATACGGCGGTCAAGCTGCATTTCCATGTTACCCGTCCCTTTAAATTCTTCAAAGATGACTTCATCCATTTTAGATCCGGTATCAATAAGGGCCGTAGCAAGAATAGTCAGTGAACCTCCACCTTCGATGTTTCGTGCCGCACCAAAAAAGCGTTTTGGCTTTTGCAATGCATTTGCATCTACACCGCCTGAAAGTATCTTTCCAGATGCAGGGCTTACTGTATTGTAGGCGCGTGCTAGTCGTGTTATAGAATCGAGCATAATAATCACGTCATGACCACATTCTACCATTCTTTTTGCTTTTTCAAGAACGATATTGGCCACCTTTACATGTCGGTCAGCAGGCTCATCAAATGTAGAGGCCACCACTTCTGCGTTTACACTTCGAGACATATCTGTAACCTCTTCCGGACGTTCGTCAATGAGAAGGACAATCATGTAGGCTTCAGGGTGATTGGCTGCAATGGCGTTTGCAACCTCTTTCATTAAAGTGGTTTTACCAGTTTTGGGCTGCGCGACGAGCAGTCCACGTTGGCCTTTGCCAATGGGAGAGAACAAATCAATAATACGGGTTGAAGTAGATATTTTGCGAGTAGTAATGTCAAATTTTTCTTCAGGAAACAACGGCGTTAAGTGCTCAAAAGAAACACGGTCTCTTACAAATTCGGGGCTGCGTCCATTTATACTGTTTACTTTAACAAGAGGGAAGTATTTTTCACCTTCTCTCGGAGGTCGAACTTCCCCGCTCACTGTATCTCCTGTTTTTAGACCAAGGCCTCTAATTTGATTCTGACTGACGTAAATATCGTCTGGAGAATTTAGATAGTTGTAGTCTGAACTTCTTAGAAAGCCGTAACCGTCCGGCATTACTTCTAGTACGCCTTCATTGGCAATAATTCCTTCAAAGTGAAATTCTTTAGGCCTTCTTCGGCGATTATCGTGGTTATGGTTGTTGCGATTTTTATCTTGGTTCCGATTCTTATTGCGGTGATGCTGCTCACCTGATTGACGATCCTTTCGGTCCTCATTTTGTTCGGGTTTGTGCTCTTTAGTTTCCGCTTCAACTTCAGTTTTGGCCGATTTTTCAGCACTTTCTTCTTTGGTAGAGGTTTCGTTAGCAGCTGCATCTTTGGCTTCCATACCTAGTTTTGATTTAATAGCGTCTACCAATTCGCCTTTTTTCATGGTTTTGGCTTTTGGTATTTCTAATTTTATGCCCAATTCTTTAAGCTCGGGCAATTTGCGAGAATGCAAATCTTTTTCAGTCAACATGTGTTTGGGAATAACTTGTAAAAGAAACGATTAGGTGAATTTCCTTCGAACTCTATATTACAATAATAGTGAGTTTAATATAAAATGGGTTCTTTTAAACTGATTTTTTTTCAAATTTGTCAAAAATTATATCATGATTCAGCGAATTCAAACCCTTTATTTGTTCGTGACGGCCATCTTGAGTGCCTTGTCAGCATTTATTCTTCCAATGTACTCTCTGGACGGAGAAAGTTTTGCGGCAACAGCGAACGCATCAACTTTTGGAGGGTTTGGTGCATTAATGGCCTTTTTTTCCGGATCAATTTTACTCTATAAGAACAGAAATCTACAGCTGCTTATAGTTCGTTTAGGTATGGTGATTTGCTTGTTAGTTTTGGGAGCTCTGATTTGGATCATTCAAGGAAATGGTGCCTCTGCAGAATGGGGTGTGCTTATTCCCTTTATAAATATTGTCCTTGCTTTTATGGCTTCCAAAGGGATTCAGAAAGACGAAGCCAAGGTACGTTCTTTAGATAGATTACGCTAGAGATTGCGCGGGAGTTCCTCTAACTGTTTATTATCTTTACAGTCCCAATATAGATTTTGAAGACCATTGGTGAGCCAAATCGTCTTTGCTCCAATGGTATTGTTATAGTTGAATGCTTGATTAAAGGTGTTTTGACTAAGTTTTACACTAGGTGATTTACATTCAACCAAGACTTGAGGTTTTCCGTTACTATTCGCAATCAAATCGCTACGTTTGGTTTTAAATCCTGTTTTTAAACCTGTCTCTACCTGAATATGATGAATGCTGTAGCCTTTTGCTATAAGATATTGCGCAGCATGTTGACGTACCCATTCTTCTGGTGTGCATACGAGCCACTTCTTTCTAACCGAATCAAAAATCAATTCCTTTTCCTCCTCTAGTTTAGTTCTTAAAACTGAGGTGATTTCATCAGGAAAATTCAATTTTTTTAGGGACATTAGGAGATATTTGGATTGAACTTCTCAGGATACCTACCATGAATATCTTTATAAAAATCGGTCAGTTCCGCCTTTGTTTCTTCTAAAGTTGTGGGTGTAATTATTTTTACTACTCCCGTTCTTTTATTTTTGTAGTCAACAAAACCTAGGCTAATATCTACGCAGGCTTTTTTGGCTATATAGTAAAATCCGCTTTTCCATTTATTAGTTCGACTTCGAGTTCCTTCCGGGCTAATAATCAAGTTGATTTTATCATTTTTTAAAAGTTTTGCACTTAAATCAACCAAATTATTATGTTGAGATCTATTAACACCAATTCCACCGAGCCAAGTAAACAAACCAAAGAAGTACCATTTTGTATAGAAGTCTTTAATGAGAAATTTCATAGGTAATTTCATTTGCCAAAAGGCTGCTAAAGCTAGAAATGTGTCAAAATTTGAAGTGTGAGGAGCTGCGACGGTAACGGTATTTTTTGCCTTTTCAATTATTTCCTTTGAAGCAACAACTTTCCATCCAATTAACCAAAATGCAAGTTTGCTAATTATATATTTCATGATAGAGTGACTGGTCGCCTAAGATACAGTAAACCAATCTGGAGGAAAACCTAACAGATAGGCTTTTTTGGTTGCCCTTGTTATCGCAGTGTAGAGCCATTTATAATATATGGGTGAAGGGCCATCTGGCAAATAGGGGTGTTCAATAATCACCTGTTCCCATTGGCCCCCTTGACTTTTGTGACAGGTTATGACATAGCTGAATTTCACTTGAAGCGCGTTGTAGTAAGGGTCATTTTTAATGGCTTCGTAAATTTTCTTCTTTGTACTTAAGTGAGAAAACTTAACTAACATTTGCTCGTACAACTCATTATTCTGTGCGGTTGATAAGGAGGGCCCTTCTGATTGAAGAGCGCTTAGGTTAAGAATGACGTCAATCGCATTTTCACTGGGATAATCTATAAAGGCTACTGTCGCTTCACAAAATGTTAGACCGTAGCGCTCGTGTATATTTCGAATAGATTGCACTTCTCCAATTTCTCCGTTTGCTATAAACCCTATGGTAGAAGTCTCCGGTAGCCAGAAATAGTTGTTTTTGACAACCATGAATTGGTCGCCAGCAGAAATTTGATTTTCTTGAAATTTGATTCTGCCACGAATACCTTGATTGTAATTGTTTGCCTTTTTATTAGATCTAACAATCATGGTATTCCCCTCGCCATGAGCGGAGTATAATTGTTCGAATACTTCCTGCAAATGGTAGCTGTCTTCAATAACGATGAAGTCTTTTCCTGGCAGCATTTTTGGAGCACCTGAATCTTCCTTTTCTATAAGCTTTCTAAGCTGGGTTGCATTGCGCAAAATGTAACTGTCTAATGCCTGCCTAACAACAATACGAAGCGTGTGCTCTACGGTATTGTAACCTATTCTGGTAAAGTAGTCTGAATTGAGTGCTGGGCTTTTGGGTTGGCCCACTGGGGGTAATTGTGCAGGATCTCCAACTAAAATTAAACTGTTTGATGCATCCGTAAAAACAAAATTTAGCAAGTCCTCTAAAAGTGAATTATGCCCAAGGGCATTGTCTTTATTGGTAGAAATCAATCCAGCTTCATCCACGACAAATGTGGTATTTTTATTTGAATTGTTTGCCAAGACAAATTGAGCTACCCCTCCGGATGACACATTTGGTCTATACAGACTTCTATGTATGGTAAAGGCATTATTGCCGGCAGTGCCTCCCATGATTTTGGCAGCTCTTCCCGTTGGCGCCATTAACATAATTTTTTTTCGATGTTTCTTGTGTACGGCAACCACAGATTTCAGAATAGTTGTTTTTCCAGTCCCTGCATATCCTTTGACAATCAGCACCTCTGGATGAAGACGTTTTACGCTAAGGTATAGTGATAGTTTTTTTAGTAAAGCAACTTGGTCTTTAGTCGGTTCGAATGGGAAAAAGCCTTTTAAATCTGAGTATGTGGATTGCGGTGTAAGCAATGAAAAAATATTGTAGTTTTGAAGCGATTAATCCTGAACAATTACAATGACTCCAAAGGTACAACTCGGAATTAAAGCAGCTCTAATCGTTACGTGTCTGTTTTTGACCGTACGAATCTACCAAAGTATTATGCAACCAATCAAATTCCAGCGGATTGAGCGCACTAGGTTGTGCGATATTACTGAGCAATTAGAGAATATTCGTGAGGCCCAGTTAGCCTTTAAGAGTGAAATGGGAAGCTACTGCGTTTCCATTCAAGAACTGGTTAGTTTTGTTGATACTGGATACTTGAGCATTATTGAAAGAAAGGATACCTCTTTCATGTACTATGACAAAATTTACCAAAAAGAAATGAGTAAGGATTCAGTGATTGTACGTGTGCTAGGTCAGGAGAAGGTGAGTACGCAATTGTTTGGTGAAGGTTTTATGGCAGAATCTTTACGAAATATTTCAGGTACCGACTCTTCCTTTATAATGGATGCTTCGGAGATTAATAAAAACGGAGTAGATGTTGCCACTTTTATTGTGAGCGCTCCATACAAAGTAATTTTTGCAGATATTGCAGAAGAATTTCCACAAGCGTTTAGTAAGGCCGAGAATAACTCGCTTACCATTGGCTCATTAACACAACCAACTATCAGTGGTAACTACGAAAACACTTACTGTAAAGCAGACTAATATTGATCCAGCCTTTGAATCAGCAAAGGCAGAAAATTGTACATTGTCCATCTTACGTCAGCAGGATGGACTTTCTTTTTTGGTTAAAAATTCCATCACTGATCAGCTTTACATGATAGGATATATACCCGTCTCAGAGCTTTCACTAGATCCATTCCAACAAGTAAAATCCTTTTTTCCACAGATACCGGGTAAGGTTATCATGGCAAGCGATTATCCTAAATCTACATTGTTACCGAAGGCATTAATGCCAGACGATTTGGGTTGGACAACACATCTTCTTGGCGAAAAGGCAAATAAAATTTTCACTTCTAAAAAGTTAGAATGTCAAGCCCTTGCATTTTTGACACAAGAGGATATCAAACAGAGAGATATTGCACATAATTGGCTGTTACAACTAGAGAAAATGAGCTTTCCAAAAGAACAAAAGATTTGGGTCGATTTGGGTGGAAATACTGCAAATTTTTATGCTATTGATAATAAAAGGGTTCATTTAGCTAACAGCTTACCCGTAGAGTCAAAAGAAGACTTACTTTACCATTTAGGAAATATTTCTGAGCAATTACAGTGGAAACGAGGAATGCTTCAAGTTGAGGTTAGCGGGGTAAATCATATAGAATACCGATTATTTATTAAACCCTTCTTTTTTAAGGTAGAGGGAATAAAGGTTGCTAGATATGTGAACGTGAGCTCTGCAATGAATGATGTAGATATAGCCTTTTTTGGTCCACTTTTAAGACTATGAGAATCATTAGCGGAAAGTGGCGAAGTAAACGAATTAGAGCACCAAAAAACCTCCCTTCGCGCCCAACAACAGACTTTGGGAAGGAGAGTTTATTTAACATTCTTAATAATCGATTCTACTTTGAAGATCTACGTGTACTAGATTTATTCTCTGGTACTGGTAATATAAGCTTTGAGTTTGCCTCGAGAGGTGCCAGGGAAATAGTTGCCGTAGATATGCACAGAGATTGCGTACAGTTTATTTCCGAGACTTCGGATTATTTAAAAGCCGATATACAGATTGTTCAGGCTGATGCATTACAATGGGTTCGTAGGAATGCAACTCAGTATGATATTGTCTTTGCAGATCCTCCATACGATTATGAGTTTTATGAGGATTTAACTAGTGGTATTTTTGACTATGGATTATTAACTGAGGTTGGCGAAGCAATTATTGAGCATAGCGATCAAACGGATTTAAGTCACCTCCCTTACTTCATGGAACACCGTCGTTACGGAAGTGTGAATTTTAGTTTTTTTACTCGCCTCCAAACGAAAGAAGATTAGATTAGAAAGTCCACAAGTTTAGTAATCGCTCGTCCCCGGTGACTTATGCTGTTTTTTTCAGCGTTATCCATTTGTGCAAAACTACGATCGTAACCTTCGGGTATAAAAATAGGGTCATAGCCAAAACCTTTATTTCCTTGGCGCTCTGCAGCAATTGATCCTCTTACCAAGCCTTCAAAAAGATATTCTTTGCCGTCAAGAATGAGTGCAACTGTAGTACGAAATTGCGCTGACCTTTTAGTTGCTTGGGTCAGCGCAGAAAGTAGCTTATCAATGTTTGCCTGTGGATCTTTGGCTTCGCCCGCATATCGCGCACTTATCACTCCAGGTGCCCCCTCAAGTGCATCTACCTCTAAACCAGTATCATCAGAAAAGCAAGCCAAACCATATTTATTCCAAATCATACGTGCCTTGAATAAGGCATTAGCTTCTAGGGTAAGTTCGTTTTCTGGTATATCTTCATGATCTCCAAGTTCATCTAAACTAATTACTTCGTATTTGTATCCAATTAATTCCTTAACCTCTCGTAACTTATCCGCGTTATGGGTGGCAAAAATTAATCTCATAAACTCTTAATTAATGATTAACAAAGGTACAGTCTTAATTCGCTTTATCGGACCATTTGTGGCATTCTTTATGGCCGTAATGGGTGGTTTTGAGTCTCATTTTATCCTTCTTGGTATTACTTTCTGGATGCTTATCTGGTGGATTTCAGAAACTGTTCATTTGGCGGTGACTGCATTGTTACCATTATTGTTGTTTCCCTTATTTGGAATAATGGAGGCCAAAAGTATGTCCACCTATTACGCACATCCTCTAGTGTATTTGTTTTTTGGAGGATTTGTATTAGCAAGGGCATTAGAACAAACTAATTTACACTACCGTATAGCTCTATGGATTTTGCGTAAAACAGGTACTGAGGGGCGGGGTTTGCTTGCTGGATTCATGATTAGCTCAGCTTTTATGTCCATGTGGATTAGCAATACAGCAACTTCAATTATGATGCTTCCTGTAGTTACGAGTGTGTTGGCTGTTCTGCCCAATAAAGTATCTGTGAGGGTTGAGCGACCCTTACTTTTATCCGTTGCATGGGCATCGAATATTGGTGGTATGGCTACCTTAATTGGAACGCCTCCTAATATGATTTTTGCTGGGTTCCTTAGTGAGAACTTAGACCGAGAAATTGGATTTGTAGAATGGTTGCCGATAGGACTTTTCGCATCCATTATCATGGGTATAGTAGCATTTTTGATTTTGGCACGTAGTTTCCGCGGTGTTCAATTTTCTGGTACGGTCGAAGAGTATACCGCAGATTTTTTGAAAACTGAATGGGAAAAACTTGGAAGTTTAAATCGTAGTCAAAAGCGGGTGGCATTGATTTTCGTTACCACAGCCTTGCTATGGATATTACGTCCTTATATCGGTAGTATCAGTACCCACATACAATGGTCGGATTCTGGAATTGCATTAATTGCTGCAATCTTGTTATTCACTCTTGTTGGTGAGAAAGGCTCCACTATTTTAGATTGGGAGGCAACCGCTAAGTTACCTTGGGGTATTCTAATTCTATTTGGCGGTGGACTAGCATTAGCAGGAACGCTTCAACAAAGTCAATGGTTTGGTTTATTGGAATCAAGCATGCAATCCTTAGGTGAAATACCGCTTATAATTTGGGTATTCATAATGGCATTTTTGGGAGTTTTTGCTACTGAACTACTGAGCAATATGGCTTTAGTGAGCGCTTTGATGCCTCTAGTTTTTAGTTTATCTATCACTTTTGGGTGGTCCATGGAGATTTTGAGCATTCCTTTGGTTTTAGGAGCGAGTTGCGCATTTATGCTACCCATGGCCACGCCACCAAATGCCATTGTATTTTCTACGGGGAAGCTCACCGTGCGATACATGATTATTAGGGGTTTAATTTTAAATATTTTTGCCCTGCTATTGTTAACGATTCTCGGATACTTTCTCCTTACAATGGGCTAATTACTTGTTCGGGCTGCTGTAACACTTTTTTTGGCAATTGATTTTTTATGATTACACCTAATGCCTCAATCCACGCTAACTTTAGCTGTGCGCGTGAATAAATTAGACTCACCTGTCTTGTAGGTGTAGGTTCTGCTATGGGTTTTACGGACCCTTTGAATCTATCATTATTGAGGTCTATGCTAGTCAAATAGGGCAATAAGGTCATACCCATCCCCTTATCTGCCAACTTAATCAGGGTATCAAAATGACCACTTTCCATGTGGATGCCCTCCGAACGAAGGTTGATTGGATTACATAAGGAAAGTACACTATTTCGGAAACAATGGCCTTCATTTAATAACAAGAGCTCATCAGTGTTGATTTCAGAGGCTAGTAAAAATTTATCCTTTGCCATGGGATGGTAGTTGGGAACAAAAGCAACAAAGGGTTCATGATATAAATGGCTCTCTACAATTCCTTTTTCTTCAAGTGGGGTTGCTGCGATACCCACATCTATGCGGTCTTTTCGCAGGGCCTCAATCATATTAGAGGTCTTCATTTCTTCAACGAATAGCTTGATTTTTGGATATGCCTTATTGAACTCTACTAAAAACCTTGGTAATAAGCTTGGCGCCACTGTGGGGATAACTGCCAGACGAAGCTCTCCTTCAAATGTGCCTTTTATTTGCTTTGTCATATGTTTTAGAATGGCTGTTTCATGAAGTACTTTTCTTGCTTGTTCTATAATTTTCTCGCCAAGGGGTGTAGGAACTATAGGCTGTTTAGATCGGTCAAAAATTTGCAGGCCTAGTTCATCTTCTAATTTTTGAATTTGCATGCTTAGGGTTGGCTGCGTAACAAAACAGGTTGCCGCTGCCCGAGCAAAATGCCGGTGGTTGTCAACGGCAATAATGTAGCGAAATTGCGTAATAGTCAAGAATTATAAGATATTGATTCCTGATAGATAACAAAGATAACAGGAAAAGTTCAACGAGCATCTCATTCTATCCTAATTTAGTATTATGACTGCGTCTGAATTCATAAACCGCATTAAATCACCAAGAAATAATTTAGTTTCGATTGATTCCATGATACCTTGGTATAGAAAGTTAGTCAATCCTTCCGCTCAGACATTAAAGAATGCTAATAAAGCTGCGGTATTAGTGCATGTTTTCCAAGGTTCTGAAGAACTAGAAATCTTATTTATCAAAAGATCGGCATACAAGGGCGTTCACGGTGGGCAGGTAAGTTTTCCTGGAGGTAAAAAAGAAGATGTGGATATTGATTTCGAGCATACGGCCATAAGAGAGGCGAAAGAGGAGGTGGGGCTTGAAATTAGTACGTTCGATATCTTGAAAAATATGGAACCGCTATACATCCCTCCTTCTAACTTTTTGGTTTACCCATTTGTAAGCTTTTCTGAACGTAAGAATGGGTTAATATTGGAAGAAAGGGAAGTAGACTACACTTTCTCTGTACCGCTCACTAAAATTATTTCCGGAGAATTGATGGATTTCATAAAAGTGTCTACTAAAATCGGACGTATGAAAGTACCGGCCTATCTTTGGAATGATGAGGTTATTTGGGGAGCAACGGCAATCATTACTGCAAGATTGGCGGCACTACTTTCGTAAGCTCTATATTTGCTAATCAACAGAAAAAATCCGTGTGCTAAATCCTTTTAAACAAGACAGTTTTGGCTACAATCTCCTTATTAAGAGACTGGTCATCTTTGTTTTCGGTATCATTACGTGGTATCGATTTTTCAGGATAAATTCAGTTCAAATAATCGGGGGTGAGAAGCTAAAAGGACTTCCTAGTCGCAGTGTATTATTTGTAAGTAATCATCAAACCTATTTTGCAGATGTAAGTGCTTTATACCAGGTATTCAATGCCGCGGAAAGTAAGGTATATAATCGAGTTCCATTCTATACATTATTTAGGCCTAAGCTTAATGTATATTTTATTGCTGCAGCAGAAACAATGAAAAAAGGAATTTTGCCAAAACTCATGCAGTATGCCGGCAGCGTTAGTATAAAGAGAACTTGGCGGGAAGCGGGTAAGCAAATTAATCGAGGCGTAGATCCCAAAGATATTGTTAACATTAAAAAGGCTATTGAGACAGGATGGACCATCACTTTTCCTCAAGGAACCACGAGGCCATTTGTAAAGGGTAGAAGAGGAACTGTGCATCTGATTCGAGAATTGAATCCTGTTGTAGTGCCTGTAGTTATAAACGGTTTTCGCCGAGCGTTCGATAAAACGGGTATGTTAGTGAAGAGTACTGGTAATCTTTTAAAGATTACCTTTAAAGAACCTTTAGAGCTAGATTTTACCAAAGAGAATGATGATTTATTAGATCAAATAATGGTAGCTATTGAGCAAGCTCCTGAGTTTTTGAAAATTAAAGAAGAATGAAAAAAATCCTAATAACTACTATGGCCATTGGAGCCTTAGTTTCTTGTGAAAGAGAAATAGATGTAATTGATCCAGCAGCGCTTGACGATCGAAATATATACATTCGTGCTTACAAGTATTTTGATGGTAATATCGCAGATACCAATACGCTCTATCAAATTAATGGTGATTTCATTAAACTCTCTCACGTATACATTACGCTTAGCAGTGCTGAATTTGTGAGTTATGACGAACAGGATACCACGAGAACTGAAAACGATCTTACCGTCATAGACTTACTTACAACACCTGAAGTCAAACTCGCTCAATTAGCCCAAGGCTCATACAACGGTAGATTAAATTACCAAATAGGTTTAGATAGTGCGAGGGCCTACAAAGCACCTGAAACTTTGGATGCAACCAACCCTTTGTCCAAAGGTCACATGTGGAATGGGCCGAATATAGGGTATAGCTTTTTTCAACTTGAAGGTCGCGTTTTTGACCCTGCGGATTCAACCTTCACCACACCAAAGAGCACGTTTACGTGGAGAATTGCTACAGAGGACATGGTCATTAATAGGAGTGAAAAACGCAATTTTAGTGTTGGCGCAAATATGGGTGTGTTCTTTATTATGAACCTAGATATTAATAAGCTCTTCTTCGGACTTCAGCCTTCAACCACACCTGAGATATATTCTGATCCTGGTGATATGGGTGATTATTCAAAAGCACAAATTTTGAGTGATAACTTGAAAAGCGAATTCATATTTAAATTATAGTATGAGGAATAGCCTCTTAGTTATTTTATTTGCTACTCTTTTCCTCTTGGGAGGTTGCGACTTGATAGAAAAAGAAATAACTGTTGAATTTCAACTTATTCAGGGTGGTATCCCTTATGAAAAAAGCACTTCATTCAACAAAGGAGATACGGCCATTGCCTTGGACTTATTTCATTTCTATGTATCAGAACTTTACTTAGGAGAACAAATGCTTAGTGAAGTACTATTTGTAAATCCTAGTGACAGTCTGTATAGCAACTATACCTTGTCGGTTGATAAGTCTGAGGATACATTCAGTTTTGGTCTTGGCGTACCGTCTCAGTTGAACAATATGGATCCTACCGCTTTTGAAACCAGTCACCCACTAAGCAGTGCTTTTGCAATGTATTGGACCTGGGCATCGAAATATAGGTTTTTGAAAGTAGAGGGGCGATTCAATGATTCGGGAGATTTGAGCAATGCGGGTTCCAATAGTGCTCTAATTTGGCATACGGGTACAGATAATTTATACCGCATTGTAACTTTTAATGAGCAGATACAACCCGGTGATCATATGGTTATTAAATTGGATTTAGACCAATTTATTGATTCCATTTCTTTACAGAATAATGCATTTACTCATACTACCGTGAGTTCGTATGCTACTGCACAATTGGTCAGTGACCAAATAACTTCAGCTTTTTCTATTACCGTCAAATGATTATCTGAACAGCAGGCTGATTTTTACACCTCCTAATAACGCTGGAACTACAGATATTTTTTCATCTCGTATGTATTGATAGATTCCACTGTTTGGGTCAACAAACAGATCTGAAGTCAATCTATTTTTTTGTCTAATTCCCGCGCCAATATACCAGTCAAGAATCATCTTTTCCGAAGGTCTACTGTGCAAGCCTGTTGTGAAGCCTACATCAGCCCATCGAAAAGATTCTTTTATCGTTGTATCTATTCCAAAGCTATTTTGTGTAACAAAATTTTGCGTAAAATTTCTGAGGTTAAGATTGAAAGCAATGTAATATCCGTCTTGAAATGAATTGCCTTCTGGAAAAAATTTAGTATTGAAAAGCGAAGAATAACTGACTTTGCTCACCGTTTCTCCATTACTACGAGTAGTATAGCCATGAATTAAATCTTCCGTCAGATTGTATGATGTTATACCTAAACCAGCCTCAATGGTTAGGTAATCACTTATTTTGTGTTCGTAGGATATGGGTATATCACCAGCAATTAATGCTGCAGGGCTAATCTTGATTGCATGATGGTATCTGCTATAGAACATGGTTCCCATATTTGAAGTGGGAGTAGATATGCTGTAACCAGAAGAAGGGTTTGTTCCAGAACCTGCATTGAGTTCTCTTTTCCTGACAATAACTGCTTGGGCGTTGGTCTCAATACTCAATAATCCTATAAAAGTTAATACAAACAGAATTCCTTTCATATTCATTTAATTAATTCACTGGGTAGATGTATCTTCATCAATGTACAAAAACTTTTAGGTTCCTATGAAGCTCAAGAATCGTGCTTTGGCTACAGTCTTTTTCGTCAGTTTATTTTTAACAAACGCGCATTGTCAAGGTTCATATCCCATTGTTGAATGGAGTCCAGAATACAATATAAGAAATGCAAAATTCGATAGAATTCTGCAAGCGGGAGAATCGGGTTTCTTTACTTATCGTAAAGCTTCTAGTTTTCTACTTCCTGGTGGAGCGAGAGATGAATACTTTGCTTATTACAACCGCTTTGACTTAAGCGAAAAGTGGTTGTTGAAAACACCAAGATGGGAGTGGAATGGAAGAAAAGTAATATTTAAGCAAGGGCATATGCTTGGTGATAAGCAGTTTCTGTTTTATGAAAGTTATAATCCACAGACCGACGAAAAATATCTTTTGGTAAGGACGTTGGATACCTTAGCAAATTTAAGTGAGCCTGAATTAATTGAAACCTTTGATTCTAAACGACGTTACGACGGTGATTTTGCAATTCGTGTATCACAAGATGGCTCCAAGTTTGTAGTATTCACTGCTCCCCCAAATCAGCGCAGTGGTTCTGAGAACTTTTACATACGTGTATATTCCAGAAATGTTAAAGAACTGTGGAACGCAGATATCAAGTTAACTTACGCAGATAGAAATTTTAACATCCTAGTTTTCGACTTAACCAATTCCGGAGATGTTTTTGTACTAAGCGCGTTTGATGATAGATTCCGTGTCGCGCGAAGCACGGGAAAGAATATTGAATACAAACTATTTAAAATTAGTTCAGATAATAATCAAATTACAGAATTTAATCTTGGTCTCGAAAATTTAGCTGTACAGTCCATAGGTATTGACTGCGATTTGAAAGGAGATGAAATGGCAGTCTCGGGATTTTACGGAAATAGAAATACATATGATATTGACGGTGCTTTTTATATATCAATTAATCAAAGAACCGGGGAATTAGTAAGTTCAAATAGGAATCCCTTTTCGAGTAATTTTATTTCTCAGTTTAATAAGTTCCGAGCAAAACTAGGGCGCGGTATACGACGTGATTTTGTGTTTAGACAATTTTTGCCAAGACCGGATGGGGGAGTATATGCCATTGCAGAAGATTATGAGTATCGTGTAGTTACTCGACAAACTGGTAGGGGAGCAACAACAACGACTTATTACTATCATTATAATGATATCATAGTGCTAAGTATTGATAATAACGGAGAGGTCGATTGGTATGCACATATACCAAAGAGGCAAACCTCCGTAAATGATGGAGGTATGTATCTAGGGTATACTTTTACGGTGAACGAGGATGGATTACATTTCGTCTACAACGATCATAAGAAGAATGTGAAACGTTGGGGTAAAAAAGCTTTACGGCCTGTAACAAACGCTAAAAATGGAACACTTGCGATGGTCAGTGTATCTCATGATGCACAAATGACCTATACGGTCCTAAATAGAAATAAGCGGGAAAAATTTCGAGTAACTCCTCAATATTCACGTTCGGCAAACTATGGTCTTGAAGGCGCTGTTTTGTTGTCTTTGCGTGGGTCACGAATACGCTTTGGTAATCTTTATTTTGAAAAGTAAATGAGAATACATTTTATCGCTATTGGTGGTTCTGCTATGCACAATCTAGCCATTGCCCTTCACAATTCAGGCCATACGGTTTCGGGTTCGGACGATCAAATTTTTGAACCTTCTTATTCTAGGCTTGAAGATAAGGGGCTGTTACCTGAAAAGAAAGGATGGCAAGCAAATCGTATAGGCCCGGAACTCGATGCAATTATCATCGGAATGCATGCGAGAAAAGATAATCCAGAGCTTGTTCGCGGACAGGAGCTAGGAATTAACATCTTCAGTTATCCTCAATTCTTGTATGAGGTGAGTAAAAATATGACAAGAGTAGTCATTGCTGGTTCGCATGGAAAGACAACTACAACTGCAATGATTCTTCATGCTATGCAACATGCAGATCGGTCTACTAACTATATGGTAGGCGCACAACTTGAGGGCTTTGACTGCATGGTAGAGCTGGAAAGTGGTTCAGAATTTATGGTAATGGAGGGTGACGAGTACCTGAGTTCACCAATAGATTTAAGACCAAAATTTCATCTTTATCGGCCAAATATCGCGGTAATCACAGGAATTGCATGGGATCATATCAATGTATTTCCAACATTTGATTCTTACGTAGAACAATTTAAATTGTTCGTGGAAACCATTGAGCCTGGTGGTGCCTTAATATATAACGAGGAGGATGAAGTTCTCAAAGAATTGGTTGAAGGTAGTAATGCTCCTGTAAAGCTTTTTCCCTATTCCATACCAACCCACTTCATTGAGGAGGGGACCACATTCATTGAAACATTAGAGGGTAATATGCCGCTTCAAATATTTGGAAAGCACAACCTGAGCAATCTAGAGGCAGCCCGTTGGATATGTCTAGAAATGGGACTTCAAGAAGATGAGTTTTATGATGCGATCTCCAGTTTTAAAGGTGCCCAAAATAGAATGCAACGCATTGGAGGACAACATATTCCCGTGTTTAAGGATTTTGCACATTCACCTTCAAAAGTAAAAGCCGCGGTTGCAGCCTTATCGGAACAATACGGCAGTGTACGGGCAGTATTAGAATTGCATACGTTTAGTAGTTTGAATCCTGAATTTTTACCGCTTTATGAAGGAGTCCTAGCGCCTGCCAATGAAAAGTGGGTGTATTATTCGCAGCAAGCCGTTGCACATAAAAATTTACCTGTACTTAATAGCGAGGTTGTAAGTTCAGCCTTTGGTAAAGGAGTGCGTGTCTTTAATGACCCAGATGAATTGGGTATAGCCCTACGAAATACAGGTGAAAATAATGCCGTTGTGATGATGAGTAGCGGAAATTTTTCAGGGTTAAATTTTGATGAGCTCTTTTCTTCATATTAATCAGTAAATTTGCGACATGAGCAAAAGAGAAATCATAGACTCAAGAGAGTTGAACATTGCCTTAAACAGGTTGTGTTGTAAGTTGATTGAGAATCATGGTGATTTTTCTAATTCCATTCTTATCGGACTTCAGCCAAGAGGTGTACAGGTACTTCTAAGAATCGTTCAACTATTAGAGAATGAATATAATATAGAAGGTATTCGATCGGGATTATTGGATATTACATTCTACAGAGACGATTTTAGAAGGAGAGATGGACATTTACAGCCAAATAAAACTAAAATAGATTTTTTAGTTGAGGATGAAAAGGTGGTTTTTATTGATGACGTGCTGTTCACAGGCAGAAGTGTTCGTGCTGCCATGGATGCTATTTTAACCTTTGGTCGACCCTCTAAGATGGAGCTGCTAACCTTAATTGACCGTAGATTTTCTCGTGATTTACCTATTCAACCTGATTACAAGGGAAGACAGGTAGATTCCATAGAATCTCAACGTGTTGAGGTACTTTGGGAAGAAATTAACGGTCGAGATGCTGTTTTATTAACGGAATCAAATTCATGAGCAAATTATCAGTGAAACATTTGTTGGATATCAAAAAACTTGAATCAGAGGATATTCAACTTATTTTAGATACTGCCAAAGAATTTAAGGAAGTCTTAAATCGACCTATTAAGAAAGTTCCCACGCTGCGTGATATAACAATCGCAAATTTATTTTTTGAAAATAGCACGCGCACTAAGCTGTCTTTCGAATTAGCAGAAAAGCGTTTAAGTGCGGATGTAGTTAACTTTTCTGCGGGGTCTTCCTCTGTTAATAAAGGCGAGACTCTCATTGATACGGTAAACAACATTCTATCCATGAAAGTGGATATGGTCGTTATGCGCCACGCTAGGCCTGGTGCTGCACAATTTTTAAGTCAGCATGTGGATGCATCTATTATAAATGCTGGTGATGGTAGGCACGAGCATCCAACTCAAGCTTTGTTAGATGCTTTCTCTATTCGCGAAAAATTGGGAACTTTACAAGGGATTAAAATTGCTATTGTAGGAGATATTGTTCATAGTCGAGTAGCCCTATCTAACGTGTTGCTTTTAAAGAAAATGGGTGCAGAAGTCATGGTATGTGGTCCAACCACCTTGATACCAAAATACATCGATACACTCGGTGTTCGCGTGGAACATAATCTGCAGATAGCAATAGAATGGTGTGATGTTGCCAATATGCTTCGCGTTCAGCACGAAAGACAAGATTTAAAATATTTTCCGTCTATCGCAGAATATAGAGCGCAATACGGCTTAACTATGGAGCATTTAGATGGACTAAATAAACCTATCCTTGTGATGCACCCAGGTCCTATTAACCGTGGGGTGGAAATCACATCAGAAGTTGCAGATAGCGAACATTCAATTATTCTTGAACAAGTAGAAAATGGCGTAGCAGTGCGTATGGCTGTACTGTATCTATTAGCTGAAAAGCGTAAACTAGGAAATTCTTAATGAGTTTCGAGTTGGTTGTTCTAGGTGCAGCGAGTGCAACACCTACCTCCAATAATTATACGACCTCTCAACTATTAAAGATGAGAGAGCATTATTTTTTAATTGATTGCGGTGAAGGAACTCAGAAGCAATTACGCAGATCAAGAATAAAGTTCTCCAAGATTAATAATATCTTTATTTCGCATCTGCATGGAGATCATTTTTTTGGCCTAGTAGGATTATTGAGTAGTTTTCATTTACTTGGACGAACTACACCTTTAACTATTTTTGGGCCGCCAAAATTAAAAGATATAATCCTCATGCAATTCCGCACTGCAGGTACCTTTACAAGTTATCCTATTTCATTTAAAGTTACTCAGCATAAAGTGCCTCAAGTCATTTTAGAGACGGATAGTTATAAAATCTCTAGCTTTCCGTTAAAGCATCGTATTGCAACCACAGGATTTAAGTTTCAAGAGAAAGCCCAAAAACGCAGTTTAAATAAGGAATATGCGGATAAATTAAATATTCCAATATGTGATTATCATAGGATAAAGGATGGAAAAGATTGGATATCGGATAATGGAATTATAATTCCAAATAATCAAATAACTTTTGATCCACCAGAGCCACTTAGTTATGCTTTTGCCTCGGACACTAGATACGTTCCTGAGACAGCGAAATACGTTCAAGGTGTCACTCTACTTTATCATGAAAGTACTTTCTGTGAAGATAAGTTGGAGCGCGCAAAACAAACCATGCATTCTACCGCAATGGAGGCTGCTAGGGTTGCTAAGGAAGCACAAGCTTCTAATTTGTTATTAGGTCATTTTAGTGCTCGTTATAGAAATTTAGATCAATTTGAAACAGAAGCCAAAGTCGTGTATCAAAATACATTGCGTGCTAAGGAACTATACAATTACAAGGTCACCCAAAAAGGTATAAAGGTCAAGAATCTAAGAGCAATAAAAAATGAGGAATAGGTCTTTAGTCGTGCTTTTCTTTACCGTATTTATTGACTTAATGGGTTTTGGGTTGATAATCCCAATTCTTCCAATCTATGCAAAGGAATTAGGCGCAACAGATACTATTGTAGGGTTATTAGGCGCAAGCTTTAGTATTATGCAATTTGTTTTCGCAAGTTTTTGGGGAGGCCTAAGTGATAAATATGGGAGAAGGCCCATTATACTTATTAGTATTATAATTATGATTTTAGCATATGTTCTTTTTGCGAATGCCACTGTATTATGGTTACTTTTTGTAACAAGAATGCTGAAAGGTTTTGGAGCTGCTAATCTCAGCGTTGCGCAAGCATATATAAGTGATATAGTACCTAAAGAAAACCTTACTAAAGCATTTGGAATCATAGGTGTAGCTTTTGGTCTAGGTTTTATTTTTGGTCCTTCGATAGGTGGCGTAATTAATGAATATCATGGGGTACGTGGTGTAGGTTATTTCGCGGCTGGATTAAGTGTAGTCAATTTTGTTATGGCTTATTTTTATTTAGAGGAAACGCTTCATGATCGTACACAGTCAGTGATGCTTTTTCCAAATCCATGGAAAGATATTTTTCGTTTTAGAGGGTGCCCTGAAATTAGTTCACTCTTAACAATAAACTTTGTTTTTGTGCTTGGTTTTAGTATGATGCAGATTACATCTACATTACTGTGGGCAGAACATTTTGGATTAAGTCAACTTCACATAGGTTATACGTTTGCATACATTGGTTTTTTAGCTGTTGTCATTCAAGGTGGTTTAATTGGTTATTTTAATTCGTGGTTCGGTGATCGTAATTTGTTATTCTTTGGCACTCTAATGGTTGCTATTGGTCTTTTCTCAATGCCGTTTGTTCCTACAGATAGATTTTATTTTGAATTGGTGTCATTGACTCTGTTGTCGTTCGGTAATGCGTTACTCACCCCTACAGTTAGCAGCCTCTTGACTTCCTATGCTCCTGGAGACGCTCAGGGCAAAGTTCTTGGCACAAATCAAAGCGTTGGTTCTCTTGCTAGAGTTTTAGGACCGGCCATTGGTGGTGCCATTTATGGCCTTCATTTTACTTATCCTTATGTTCTTGCAGGGTCTATAACTCTTGTCGTGAGTGTTTTGGCAATTAGATTAAGAAAAAGGATATATAGCGTGTAAACTTTTTGAAAATTTAGTAGTTGTATTTCTTGTTGGTCTTTTGCGGCAGAATTATAATTATATAAAATGACTAAAATGAAGAATATTTCAATTTTCATAGTTGCTTCCATATTTATAGTAGGTTGCGCTGGAGATAAAGCAACGGAGGTGAGCATTGGTGATGCTCAAAAAGTGAATGAAGTAGCTAAAGCAACCGCTTATAATTTGGGCACATCAACAATCGCTTGGAGGGGCTTTAAGTCATTTGTAAATGATGAGCATGTCGGGAATATTTCCATTTCAGACGGTTCCTTTAACGTTAGCGAAGGCAAGGTTGTAGGTGGCGTTGTGATTATTGACATGAATTCCATAGAAAATACAGATATTGAGAATGAAAAAAAGAGAGGATATTTGGAAGGTCATTTGAAATCTCAAGCCTTTTTCTTTGTTGATAGTTTTCCAACAGCTCAATTTGAAATCGTAAACATTAAGGAAACAGAAGGGTCCCCTACAAACAGTAATGTGATAGGTAATCTAACCATTCGCGGTATTACCCACAGTATAGAATTTCCTGCAAATATTGTAGTAGATGATGAAACTGTTCGTTTTACTGCCCCTACGTTTGGCATAGATCGTACAAAATGGGGAGTAAAATATCATGATAGAGATGATGCGTCAATAGCCGGGTCTTTGAAAGAGAAGTTAATAGACCATAGTATTGAATTGAACTTTGATTTGAATGCGACTTACACCATGTAGAAAAATAAGATCTTATGATACTCTTAAAAGCCAGGTATTCGCGTGGTTTTTTAGTTTAATATACTTTGAAGAGCAGGTTCTATTTCTTCATATTTGAAGACAAATCCAGTTTTTAAAATTTTAGCATTACTAACTTTCTGACTCGTCAGAGCAAGAGTAGCCATTTCACCTAAGAATAGTTTTAATAAGAATGCAGGAACTGAAGGTAAAATCATGGGTCTTTTTAAAACCTTGCATATTTTCTTAGTAAAAGATTTATTGGATAGGGGAGTGGATGCAACTGCATTATAAGGGCCACTAGCTACATCTGAAATGGCACAATAAATAAACATTTTAGCAAGATCTTCTACATGAATCCAGCTTGTCCATTGTTCTCCGCTACCTAATGGAGAGACCACACCAGCTTTGGCTAAAGGAACTAGTTTACCTAATACACCAGCCCCTTTATCCAATACAATTCCAATTCGCAACTGAACACTACGTCTTTCGTATGATTCAAAAATTCTAGTGTAGCGCTCCCAATTTTCAGTTACGGAGGCAAGAAAATCATTGGCGGGTGGTGTATTTTCTGTAAATACTTTGGATGATGAACTACCGTAATAACCAATTGCGCTTGCGCTCACACATGATTTTGGACTCTTTTTCACGTTGTTAATAGCATCCAATAGAACCTTGGAGGTATAAACTCTCGAGTCGTTGATTTTTCTTTTATACATTGGGGTCCAGCGTTTGCTCACGGGAGCTCCGGCTAAATGGATGAGGTAATCACTGCCCTCTAGTGCTAAATCATCAATTTCTCCTTCTGCCGGGTTCCAATAAAAGACGGAGACTCCTTCCCATTGTAAATCTTTTCTCGTGCTGAGTATACGAACTTCGTGCCCAGAACGTAGAAGGTTTTTTACGACTTCTTTACCGATTGAACCCGTTGCACCTGTAATTGTAAAAACTCCCATGACGAATTAAGCTATCTATTGTTAACAATACAGAGAGATTTTTGTTATTCAACAATAACTTTTTTTTGCATGCACAACATTGAGCCTTACTTTAATTGGAGGCATCTTTATAGAGCGAGTGATGACCCGCAAAGTCCATTTTATGGATATTTCAATAGTGAAGTCTATTACACGGATCGGATATACAATCACATTATCCATCCACAATGGGATTCGATAGGATGTGAAACACTCTTTCTTAAAGTGCTTTACGTGGATTATATAATGGGCTATTGCGTAATTGAATTCTTGGGTGAATGGAATGACGCGGTACACAATGATATTATGCGTCTTAAAAGAGATTTGGTGGATGAAATGATACCACAAGGTATAGATAAGTATATTTTGATAGGAGAAAACATTCTCAATTTTCACGCAGACATTACTGATTATTACGATGAGTGGTTAGAAGAGGTACCAAACGGTTGGATGACATTCTTAAATCTAAGGGAACATGTTGTTCAGGAATTATCTGCCTATGGCTTAGACCAATATTTTATACTAGGAGGTGATTTAGACCATTTGGAATGGAGAACAAAGAAACCTGATTTGCTCTATTCAAAACTTCTTTCTGTCGTGACTCGCCGATTAGGAATCTAAAAGGCTCAAAAACGCATTTTTGTCACTTTCTAAAGTGAACCATTGGGCATTCCCTCTATTCAACTCAAGCCATTGTATTCCTAAGAGATTCTCATCATTATTAATGAGTTCCCATGCATCTTCTTCAGCCTCTTCAATGTTCGTGAAATAATTTAGAAGCAATTGTTCGTCAGGTCTGAATTTGGAGGAAAAACAATCTGTTGGCGTGAAGCAGTGAACGTAATTTAACCTTTGGCTTTTGCAGAATTCTTCTTCCACTTCCCTGTTGATACAATCAAGAAGTCCTTCGCCCAATTCGAGCCCACCACCGGGAAACTTTTGGAGATGCACACCATGCCATTTTTCCTTCATGACAAGAACCCGATTATTTTTGGATTTTATTATGGCGTAGCATCGTGCATTAAATTTAATCATCTTTTCCATGCTCGAGTCATTTCTCTTTTGCGTGGTGGACCGGGTAAGGCCTCAATTTGGAATCCTACTTTTTTAAGGGTTCGTTTAACGCTTCCTTTCGCGCAATAAGTAACCAATGTGCCTCCCAAATTCATAGCATCATAAAGACTTTGAAAAACCTCTTGTGTCCACAGATCTGGCTGGGCACTGGGCGCAAAAGCATCAAAGTAAACCAAGTCAAAAGTGGGCTGAGATTTATTGAAGACTTTCAAGTCAATAGTACTTAATTCAAACGTGAAACCAGGTTCTAATTCAACGGATTGACCGGGTTGAATAGAAAGTATTTCGGCCTCTTTATGGCTTCCTTTTTCTCGTACTTTTTGAATCTCTTCTTTATTTAAAGGAAATTTTTCGAGCGCCAAATAGTGAATTTGTTTTTTCTTTCGCTGCTCACACGTAAGTCGCGCATTTAGCGCAGTACCCAAGCCGACTTCAAGTAGATGAATTTCGTTCTTTTGGATGGCGTTAAGGCCAGCATCAATAAAAACATGTTGACTTTCTGTCAAGGCTCCGTGGATACTGTGGTAATGTTCATCTAGTTTAGGAACCCATATTGTCAGGCTACCATCTGCGGATGTTGTAAAGTTCCTTGAACTCGGTTGAATCATAGGTTTACATACAGTTTCTCAATAAGCGGAATGGGGCCTTGGCAAAAATTCATGTGGCATGCAATACAACTTTTAACCAAATTATTATGAGCGTCAATCTGGGCATCAATATCTTTCGCATTACTTAATTGACGGTAATTTGCAATAAAGGCTTCTGTATTTGGTGCAAAAGCGGCACCGACCATATGGGGTTCTGTAGGTTTTGCAGTAATCATTTTGAAAATGAGCTTGGAATTTACCTCAGATAGTTCGCCCTTTTCAAGGTTTTGCTTACGCAGCTCAGCTTCTTGATTTAGGGAACGCATTATAGATGCCAGCTCACTAGGTTGGTCGATAATTGGTTCCCAAGTTGAATTGGTTTTCTTTCCGGATTCAACAGAGGAGCACGCCCCAACAAATATGGCTAGGGTTATAGCTAGTAGTTTATTCATCACCTGACGGAATTGCAATTTTCACTCCTGTTGCTTTAAATTTTACTTCACCTGTTGGTTCGGTAATCTCTGTAATTTCTTCTTCAGTTGCACCTCTGTCTTCCGCATAATGGCGAAGTTCAGCCACAGAAGTGCTATCCCAGTATGCGTATCCTGTCATAACCATATTTTGACCTTGACTGTTGGTTGGAAGAAGGAATTCATAATCATAGTCAACAAATAAGTTATTCTCGGAATCTATTGCAGTTGCCATCCAGCATCCTTTAACTGTACATACTTTTGTGATTTCTCCAGCAACTGTTCCATACATTGTGTCTCCCTTGGTTTCAAAGGATTTTACAATGGATGCAGCGCTGACAGCTCCATCTATGGAAAAGGTGCTGTCGCCAAAGTTTATAAATTCTTGAGCCATTTGTTCCTCAGCAACTTGCTCATCGAAATTAGAAGATTGACAAGAAATTAGTAGGACAGTTAAAAAGCTCGCAATAAGAAAATGCTTCATTTGTGATATCAATTAATTCGACAAAATACTTCAAACTGCGGAACGAAGTTGAAGTGAAATACACCCTCAAAATTAGTACATTTGTCGTCGCAAAGAAAGTAGAAGATGAAAATAGAGTTGACTAAAGAGAGTCGTAGATCAAGCATCGATTTTTCAAACCTTCCTTTTGGAAAAAATATGTCAGATCATATGCTTGTTTGTCACTTTAAAAATGGGCAATGGCAGGAGGCTGAGATTCGTCCATACGGTCAATTAGACTTTTCTTACGGTTTACATGCCCTACATTATGGACAAAGCGCGTTTGAAGGAATGAAGGCTTACCGAAAAGAAGACGGAGGCGTAAGTATATTTCGTCCACTCGATAATTTTGCTAGGCTCAATAGGAGCGCAGAGCGTTTAATGATGCCTCAAATTCCAAAAGATCTTTTCATGGGTGGGTTAAAGAAGTTGCTAGAGATAGACTCAGACTGGGTACCTGACGCAGAGGACCATAGTTTATATATACGTCCGTTTTTATTTGCGTCTTCAGAGTTTATAGCTGCCCGTCAAAGTGATGATTATACCTTTTGTATAATCACTTCCCCTGTAGGACCATATTACAGTGGAACTGTGAAAGTTAAAATTGAACAAGAATATACTCGGGCCACTGGAGGTGGAATTGGATTTACAAAAGCAGCTGGAAATTATGGAGGATCATTTTACCCTACTTCGAAAGCCATTCAAGAGGGATATAATCAGGTTATTTGGACCGATCATAAAGAACATAAATTTATTGAGGAGAGCGGAACTATGAATTTAATGTTATTGGTTGGTGATACTTTTTTAACACCACCTTTAACAGATCGCATTTTAGCAGGTGTAACGCGTCGTTCCATTATTCACCTTATCAAAGACCAAGGTTGGTCTATACAAGAACGTCCTATTTCAGTGGATGAAATTGTCCATGCCGCTCGCGATGGTGAGCTTAAAGAGGCTTTTGGAATGGGGACAGCTGCAGTGGTCAGTCAGATTGATACTCTTGGGTACAAAGGAGAAAATTTTTCTATTCCTGTTCCTGTAGATGGTAAAGCCATGTATATCAAGCGAATGCTGAACGATATTCGAATGGGTAGAAGTGATGATAAATATGATTGGATGGTTGATTTATCTGTTTCTGAAACCGCTTAAATTTTAAATTCCTTAAGGGCTTTATAAAGTGTTGTGGTGGGAAGGCCCACAACAGCATTGTATTCTCCTTTAATGGACGTCACCATAGTATGACCTATCCATTCTTGGATACCGTAAGCCCCAGCCTTATCAAAGGGTTTGAATTGGTCTACATAATAATGAATTTCTTCCATGGTCATTTTCGCTAAAGTGACTTGCACGATAGAACAGTAGGAGGTTATTTTCTCTTTTGTACACAATGTAAGACCGGAAATAACTTGATGTGTCTTACCGCTCAGAGATTCAATCATATGAATGGCTGACTCTTTATTGGAAGCCTTACCATATCTTTTATCACCGAGCCAAACTTCAGTGTCCGATGTGATTCCTAATTCGTGATTTCCAAGTTTGGGTTGCAGCGCTATTGCTTTTTGCTCAGAGATCCATACAGCCGTTTCTTCACCGTTAAGGTCCATTGGGGCATTTTCATCTGCATCGGTAACTAAAATTTTAAAATCAAATCCCATTTCCTTCAATAGAGAAGCTCTTCTAGGACTTTTGGAGCCGAGGACCAATTGTTTATTTAGTTTCATAATGCGCAAATTTTACTTTCGCCGCTCTCATAACCCAAAGATTCCAAGAATCCATTCGTTAATGGGGCTGTTTGAATTTGGGAAAAGTCAAGACCCAATAACTTTACAAGCAATACAACGGATTCAAAATTGATAATTCGGTAAAACGGACTATTTTAAATCTAGTAACAAACTTAATACTAATGCTGAGTGCGCTCATTAGAAAAACACCTCTATACTCTGTTAATTGCGCAACGATTTTGTGATTATTTACACTCAAAGTTACCATGTTCTATCTTGAGGGCGTCCCCACTTGCCTTGAATTCTTAACAATTGTTCAAGCACATCCCTCACACAACCTTTACCACCATTTATTGGACTCACATAATGTGCAATACTTTTTATTTCAGGAGCAGCATCTTGCGGAGCAGCAGCTAGTCTTACATGGTTCATGATATCATAGTCGGGAAGGTCATCTCCCATATATAATATTTCTTCATCTTTCAGGTCATAGCACATTTTGAGATCATCATAGGCTTCTATTTTGTTAGACGCGCCTAGGTAAATATCCTTTATTCCAGCGCTTTCTAACCTGGTTTTAACTTCAGGTGACGAACCACCAGTAATTATTGCTACTCTAATGCCATTGCGAATAGCAAGTTGCAAGGCATATCCATCTTTAGAATGCATTTTACGCACTGGTTGAGCACCAGGAACGAGTAAAATTTCTCCATTTGTCAAGACCCCATCTACATCCAATACCACGGTAGTAATATCAATAAAAAGCTCCTTATAATTCATGTCTATTGCGAATGCTCGTACTTATATGTTTATACAGTTCTTTGATTTCCTTTTGGCGGATAGATTCCAAATGATTTTCAATTGTATCATAATCTCCACGAATAGCTGGTCCTGTCTGTGCTTGTTTGGCACCCAGTTCAATCGCCTTAATTGGCCCTTGCTGCATGATTCCGTGCAGCACTTCAAAAGTAAGGTTGTGCTCCTTGCAATAGTCTTCAGCCAAGGTGTACAGGTGGTTCGTGAAATTATTAACGATCACCGCAGCAGCATGGATTTTGGTCCGTTGTGCGCTACTCATTGAATAAAATTTTGCGCCAAGAAGAGTTACTGTCTCTTTAAGAATACTCAAGTTGTCTTCTTTTGCGGTTTCAATTAGAAACGGAATGTTTGCCCAATCCACCTCGGCCCCTTTTGTGAAACTATACAGAGGATACAGGACTCCGGCATTGGGCCTATCTATTTGAGGAACTATGCCAGCAGTATGTGCCACAAGAGCCGCATCTATGCGCTCACATACTTCTAAAGTTTCCTTATCTGATACGCTAACGATAACAAGGTCTGCGTTCATAGAAGTTGGGTAATCTCGAGCATACCATTGAACGCTAACCATAGGCTTCAATGCATTGTACAGCTGCGTACCAAGGTTTCCCTTTCCTATGATGGCAATTTTCATGACCTTCTAATTCTAGTAACTATTGCTATGAATGTTCCTATAGCAATCATTAGTGAACCCAGCCAAAGCAAATTGATCCAAGGAAAAACTTCTGCTTTTATTAATATGAAAGGTTCCTCTTCTTCTGTGCGCTCTGCAGCTGAAATTACTGGCTTGTTCGTTTCGTAATTAATCCGCTCAAATCTGAATTTTAAACCCAATTCTTCAATTTCTGTATCAACATGATTGGCTTTATCTCCCTGCACAGCATATACAGGCATTATCTTATACACACTATCCTGCATGGTTCTTAAGCTGATTCCTGCACCCAAAACAACATAATCTAGTTCACCGTCAGTGGAAGGGGCTTCAACGACCAAGGTATCCAACTGCACCTTATATTTTCCATAGAGAAAATGACTTTCACCTTGTACGAGTTCCAAATCGAATTGATTTTTCCATTCTTCATTACTCTTTTCTAATTCTGTACGCAAATCAGCATATGTCACGTGGGTGTAGATGTCTTTGCTCAAAAAATGTTTTGTAGATGGTTCTGCCACATTACCCATTTTTTCATTGAGTTGAATACGAGGTTTAAGATTAAATGATGTTTCCAACCTTCCTTGATTCTCCTTGAAAAATTCAAGATTGTAGTTGAGGTAGTATCCTTCCTCTTCTTGTCCGGTCCAGCTCACCCAATAATCGCCCATTTGAACGGTATCTCCTTCATGGATAAGTAGGTTTTCGTTGGCAGGAAATTCC
Organism: uncultured Cryomorphaceae bacterium; assembly: GCA_902614915.1. Taxonomy (GTDB): domain Bacteria; phylum Bacteroidota; class Bacteroidia; order Flavobacteriales; family Schleiferiaceae; genus UBA10364. The sequence goes on along the minus strand of CACMMX010000008.1, from coordinate 45,895 downwards.
TCGTGAATAAAGGTCTTATTCTTTGAAATCACATCCTTATTTGCATTTGAGACTAAGGATCCAGCAATGATTAAACCAAATCCAACATGGGCAACAGTTGATCCTGCTACATTCCAATTTCCTTTTGCCCAGCGGATGAGGAATTCAAGATTTCCTATAATCGCATAGTAAGATGCCCATAGGAGCAAAAAGTACATAGGATTCCACATTTTTAAGCTCCATGAGCTTAATAATGCGCACAAGGTAGTGGCGGCTAGCGTAAGAATTTGACGTTTGAAGAAGAGGGCGGTAGAAGTTTTTCTGTAAGATAGGAATTGGCCTGCTCCAATTAGTAATACAATGACCACGGCAAACGGTATTTGAATGGCATTGTAGTGGTCAATAGGGTCACTCAGAACTTTATCTTTGTCGTAAAGGGTTATTAGTCCATCAGGACCAAAAAGCTTATTAAAAACTGGGTATGAGGTGCTCAGTGTGATTTGTAGTCCACTTATCAGCAGTGTTAAGGCGCCAATGAACATCCAAAACTCGCGACTGTCCATACGGTCTTCCTTGTCTTTTTTAGGTAACCCTTTATAACGTGCAAGCAATAGAACTAACGATCCTATACTAAAGAAGAGTAGATAAATAAGTAATTGCCCGCTTAAACCTAAGTCTACAAACGCGTGAACAGAACTGTCGCCAAGAACCCCTGATCTAGTTAGAAACGTAGAGTACAGAACCAATAAAAAGGTGAGGACGAGCATGAATAATGCAGATGGAATGACGCCTCCTTTATTTTTTTGTACCAGCAGTAAGTGTGCACCGGCCGCCATAGTAAGCCAAGGAACCAAAGAGGTGTTCTCAACAGGGTCCCATGCCCAAAAGCCACCAAAGCTCAATGCTTCGTATGCCCAAGCTCCGCCCATTAGAATGCCCACTCCAAGAATGCCCACAGAGAAAAAACTCCAAATTAGGGCGCTATTAATCCAGCTTTTATAGTCCCTTCGGAGCAATCCAGCTATGGCATAACTAAACGGGACTAGGGTAGAGGCAAAGCCAAGGAAAAGCGTTGGCGGATGTATCGTCATCCAATAATTCTGTAGTAGCGGATTTAATCCTTCGCCGTCCATGAAATTAGGGAATCGAGTAAGGTAATCTGTGAATTGCGTCCAAGGTAAACCGACGTTATCTTGAAGTTCACGCACTAGGATGAATGGACTATAACCAATATGCAAATCACCTATGTAAACGCCCAATACCATACTTACAAGGAAAGCTTGTACGGCTGCAAAGACGCCAACTACAGGTCCTTCAAAAGACTTAGCACTATAGGTTAGAATGAATCCAAGTATTGCATTCCAAAACATCCAAAGCAGAAAAGAGCCTTCCTGTCCTTCCCAAAATGCAGAAAATAAGTAGCGTGCCGGTAAGTCCAAGGAGGTATGTTTCCACACATAGTCAAATTCAAAGTAATGGTTGGCCATTATGAAAAATAATGTTCCAATTAGACCAAAAAGAGATATAGCATGAACACGGAAGGCGAACCTTCCTAATTTTTTCCAGTCTTGACCGTTTGCGTAATAGGAAAAGGTTGAAAGCAAGGCCATGGTAAAAGACAATGCAGTAAGTCCCCTTCCAAGGTTAGCGGCCCAAAGGTGTTCGCCAACGTATTCCATAGTTTATTTGTAAATCTTATCCGAATCTACCTCGTTCTGTTCGTTGTACTTTGAAGGGCATTTCATTAAAATTTCAGTAGCTATAAACGCACTATCTGTTCCGTACCCAGTCATAGTTATTTCTTCAGAACGCTCAAAATCCTGAGGTTTGGGTTGGTTATAGATAACCTTGCTAATGTTACCTTTTTTGTCTTTGGCCGTAAAGGAGAATTGAACGGTTTCTGGGTTGAAATCCATAGTGCCTTCCAAATCTAAAAAGCCAATTACTGTAGTTTTTTCGCCATTTAGCGCTAAAGCATCTTCAAAACTACTGTAGGTAGAACTGTTGCCCAAACGAACCAAGGAGTATCCAATTAGGATGGCAATGGCAACAATGATGGCAATTTGACTATTTTTCATTTTCCAAGGCTGAAATTTTACGATCTATTCGATACAAATATCCTGCTAACCCCAAGAAAATAACAGCTATTACAGCGATAACTACGTAGATTTTCCCTTCTCTGTACATGAAGTTTTCGGATTGAGCTAAAAGCGACATTGGCGCAGTGGCCATAAAAATCAAAAAGATATTTTTCATGAATTGCTTAATTTCTTTATTCTATAACGCAAAGAGGCGATCCATGTTCCCATTAGGACCCATCCAATCACCGCTGGGTAAAAGATTAATCGAAGTCGATTATCCAAATCATATGAGTTAAAGCCTGGATTACCTCCATTACCGGGATGTAAGCTGTCCGTCATTCGTGGTAAAATACCAATGAAAACAATCATCATCACAAAGGCAAAAATGTTATATACTGCGCTAATTCTTGCTTTTTTACGTTCATCTTCAATGCCATTTCGCAAAATGAAGTAAGCCAAATAGATGAGTATGGTAATGGCACTACCGTTAAGCTTGGGGTCATTGGTCCACCACGCGCCCCATGTAAATCGTGCCCAGATCATCCCGGTAAATAGGCCAAGAAATGCGAAGAGCATTCCCGTTTCTGTAAGCGCTTCCGTTCTATGGTCAGCTTGTATTTTTTCTTTCCTTAAAAATGTAATGGAATAGGCAAAGCTCCCCGCCATCATCGCCACCATAGCAAACCACATACTGACATGGTAAAACAGGTTTCTAATGCTTTCTTCAATAATAGGCAATTCGGGTATCGAGGTTAACAGGCCAAAGATGAGACTGTAAATAACCAAAAGTACTCCAATAACTTTGTAAAAGGTTTGCTGCATACTCAATTTTAATCCTGCCAAAGATATGGAAAGAGCATGTAGGCAAGAAGGCCAATTGCAATATCTAATGTAACAAGTGAACCAATAATTGCTGCTGTTTCATCAAAAGGTGCGCCTACCATTGCATGCATGTTTATGGTACTTACTAATTTTAAAATAGGAAGCGTCAACGGCAAGGCTAAAATAGTGCTCAACGTGGTGCTTCTCCCTGAGCGTTCGGCAATACCATTGGCTAAAGTGAGAATACTGCTAAATCCTACGCAACCCAAAATAAGCCCTAAGGCAAAAACAGTAGGTCGGGAAACTTCATTGCCATAAAATAAACTAAACAAGCCCCATATTATCACTGAAAGGAACAGCATATACAAGCTGTTGTAAATGAGTTTGGCTACAATAGTTTCTTTCGGGCCAGCTATACATTGATAGTAGTAGAAATAATCACGGCTTTCAAGCTCAAAACTTCGACTTGCCTGCATTATACAAGCAAAAAATACAACTACCCATAGTAATGTATTCCATGAATTGTCAGAGGCGTTACTGCCTCCAAGTTGGTATATGAGATATGTAATTCCCATTAGATAGATTCCAAGGGAGAAAATTGCATTGGAATTTCTAATCTCCTGCCTTATGTAACGTTGTATAAGTAAACGAATGTTTGACATGGGTAACAGTGAATCTCCAAATTTACTACAAACTTTAGTGGTCTGTTCTTGTTCTGTCAATATAATTCAACACGAAAAATGAAGTACCCTCTATTTTTAATTGCTTTGCTAGCTTGTGGGAATGAACCTGTTCAAGTGACTCAATCATCATACTCGAAAAACGCTATGGAATATATTGATTTTTACACTTTAAAGGCCAAAACTATTGATGGAGAAGAATTTCCTTTTAAGCAACTTAAAGGAAAACGAGTTTTGATTGTAAATGTGGCCTCTAAATGCGGCTTCACCCGTCAATACCAACAACTTCAGAAATTGCACGAACAATACGGTGGAGATGGTTTTGTTATTCTCGGTTTTCCTTCCAATGATTTCGGATTTCAAGAACCGGGATCAGCTGCTGAAATTAAATCCTTTTGCAGCAATAATTATGGTGTCACATTTCAAATGATGGCAAAGGTAAAAACTAGTAAAACAAGGGGACACGAAGTGTATCAATGGCTCTGTAATAAAAGTCAAAACGGTTTAGTAGACACCAAAGTAAGCTGGAACTTTAATAAGTTTTTAGTTGATGAAAACGGTAAGTGGTTTGCACATTATCATAGTCGAACGAGTCCACTGAGTTCAGAAATCACGAACTTTGTAATTGGAAATAAACAGTTATGAAATTAGATATCCTTGCCTTTGGGGCTCATCCTGATGATGTTGAATTAGGTGCCGGAGGAATTCTTGCCACTCATGCGACAAAAGGGTTAACCACGGGCATTGTGGATTTGACCAAAGGAGAAATGGGGACTCGGGGCACAGCTGAAATCCGACTCGAGGAATCAAAAAAAGCAGCAGAGATTTTAGGTTGTGCGGTCCGTGAAAACTTAGGAATGCCCGATGGTCATGTCGATTACGATCATAAAAGTCAGTTAAATGTGGCTAAAATGATTCGTAAATATCGGCCTAATATTGTATTGATGAATGCCCCCACGGACCGTCATCCCGATCACGGTAGAGCTTCAAGGTTGGTTGAAGAATCTTGTTTTTTAGCTGGCTTGCATAAAATTCAATTGGAGGTAAATGGTACTGAACTTGAACCGTGGCGTCCCAAAAATATGTACAAGTACCTTCAATTCTACAACTTAGAGCCGCAAGTTGTGGTGGATATTAGTACTGGTTTTGAGAAGAAAATGGCCTCCATTCGCGCTCATAAAAGCCAATTCTTTAATCCGGATAGCCAGGAGCCACAAACGTTAATTTCTAGTGAAAGATTCTTTCAATCGGTAATAGCACGCGCCCAAGATTGGGGAAGAATAATTGGAGCAGATTATGCGGAGCCCTTGATTGCTGTTAGACACGTAGGAGTTGGTAATTTAAATGATTTGCAGTAGCCCCAAATAATAAAATATGGTTAATCAAAAACCCCCGTGTGGCTCAGCCGTACGGGGATTTTGTATTCAATTTGCGCTTGTGTTAATCGCGCAGAAGTGTAAAGTAATATGCTAGTTGTGCCATTGAGGCCAAAGCAGCTATTAGGTAGGTGCGTGCTGCCCAACTTAAGGCATCATTTGCCTTTTCATGTTCACTAGAAGTGATTAAGCCGCTTGTTGTTAACCATGCAAGTGCACGATTAGAAGCATTATATTCAACCGGAAGTGTAACTAGAGAAAAGGTTGTAATTGCCAATTGAGCCGCTATCAGCACCCAAATAGCCGTGTTTACTCCGAATATCCCTAAAAACCCAACACCTAAAATCATGGACCAAATGACAATATTCATGATTCGGCCGCTAAACTGCACCATTGGTACAAGCTGTGAACGCATCTCTAACCACCGGTAGCTTTGTGCATGTTGAACGGCGTGTCCAACTTCATGAGCCGCAACAGCTGCAGCAGAAACACTTCTTCCTGAATAGACCTCAGGACTTAGGTTCACTGTTTTATTCGCAGGATTATAGTGGTCTGTCAATTTACCTGCTACGCTTTCAATACGGACGTCATGAATGCCGTGGTCGTCCAACATTCTTTGCGCGATTTCTGCGCCAGACATACCGTTGCTCAGCCCCTCTAGTGAATATTTTTTGAATTTAGCTTTTAGTCTTTGCTGCACTACAAGGCCAGCAACAACAAATAGAATGATTACAGCGAACATAAGGATGTTATAAAAATTTCGTTAATAACAAGACTCAAATCTTATGCCGCAGAATGTTTCCATGTAACTTTGGCATAAATCAGATCTAAAGATGACAAAAAAACCTCTTATTCTAGTTACTAATGATGACAGTATTTCTGCGCCGGGAATAAAAGTACTCACGGACATTGCAAAAAACTTTGGTGAGGTTTGGGTGGTGGCACCAGATAGCCCCATGAGTGGAAAGGGACATGCCATTTCATTGGATGTTAGCCTTAGGGTCAATGAAGTAAAAAGTACAGGGCTACAAAAAGAGTTTAAGGTCAGCGGAACACCAGCAGACTGTGTAAAATTAGCCGTGAATAAGATATTGCCGCGTCGACCGGATTTGATTCTAAGTGGTATCAATCACGGTTCTAATGCTTCAGTAAATGTGATTTACAGCGGAACGATGAGTGCTGCAGTTGAAGGAGCATTGAAGCGTATTCCGTCTATAGGTTTTAGTTTGTGCGAGTTTTCTTGGGAAGCAAGTTTTGTGGCAGCAAAACCGGCGATTTATAAAATCATTTTAAGAGTGATTGAAAATGGATTAACGACGGGTATATGCCTAAACGTAAATATTCCGGAAAATACGAAAGCGCCTTACAAAGGAATTCGGGTGTGTCGCATGGCCATAGGAAATTGGGAAGAGGAATTGGACGAACGTATTGATCCATTCGGTCGTCCATACTATTGGCTGACCGGAAAGTTTGTGAATTACGATAATGGGGAGGATACGGATATTGCGGCCTTAGATGAAGGTTACATTACCGTGGTACCCATAGCTGTTGACCTCACTGCACATCACGCCGTTTCTGCATTAAAAAAATGGGATTTTGAAGAATAGAAGGATATTGGATTATTTCGCTGGATTTTTTATAGGTGTTGGGGCGCCCATATTTAGCATTTCCATTGCTTTGGAAAATTATCCGATGCCTGCGGATATTGGAGATATTGACAACCCGACGTGGCGATTTGTTGTCGTGCGGGCCGTTACCTTTGGTGTGATAATCAATGCCGTTTTGTTTTTTACTGCAATCAATTTTGAGAAGGACCGTGTAGCACGAGGAATTCTATTGAGCTGTTTACCTTCAGTAGCAGCTGTAGTTCTATTTCAATTCATTTTGAGCTAAATGAGAGTTTTTTGGATAGCTGGTGAGCCATCGGGCGACTTGCAAGCGGGCTCTTTAGTTAGAGCCCTTCACCAAGCTAATCCAAATATCATGCAGGCAGGATGGGGCGGCTCAAAGATGACTGCCGCGGGGATGCAGCAGAAGTTTGATTTACCAGGACAGCCCTTCATGGGATTTGTGGAAGTTGTGTTAAGAGCGAAAACCATCATGAAATTGTCTAATCAAGTTAAAAAAGACATTGTTGAATTCGGCACACAAGTATTGATTTTAGTGGATTATGCAGGTTTTAACCTTCGGATAGCCAAGTGGGCAAAAGGTAAAGGTCTGCGAGTAGTTTACTTCATTCCACCTAAAATATGGGCATGGAATGAAAGTAGATTAACATCCTTGATGCAGCATTCAGATGAAGTACTGAGTATACTTCCTTTCGAAGAGTCTTGGTATGCATCTAGAGGTGAACAAGTCCATTACGTGGGTAATCCCTTAATGGAAAAATACGTAGGATTAAATCACTATAAATCAGGTAGCAAGAAAGTAGTGCTTTTGCCGGGATCTCGCGTTCAAGAAATTTCACGTTTACTGCCTGTTTTTAATTCTCTAGCCAAAGAATTAACTCAATATAGCTTTTATGTTGTCCGAGCACCTTCAGTTCGTTCATGCTGGCCTAAAAAAGTATTGGCGTCAAATATTATTATTGAAGACAGGGAGATTGTTGAAGTTGCTAAAGGCGCTCAATATGCACTAACTTGCAGTGGGACAGCTTCCTTAGAAATTGCACTCTTAGGTATCCCACAGGCAGTTGTGTATAAGGCGAACTTGATTTCGCTAGCTATTGCAAAACAACTCGTTAATGTTCGGTCCATGTCTCTACCCAACCTAATTATGGATAAAGCTATGGTTCCTGAATTTTTGCAAGGTCAGGTAACGGTTGCAAATCTCAAGGCATTGATTGAATCGTCACCTAGTGAACAATTAATTGATATTGAGCGATTTCGTTCGTACATGGGCAAGCGGAGTTTGATAAAAGATGCGGTACCGCGTATTTTAGCCTTATTCAACGATTAAAATGAGATACCTTTTTTTGTCTTTTTATCTTTGTTGCTCGTTACCTAGCTATGGGCAGTTGGTGAAGACATACGCCGCTGGACCTAGAGTATTGACTTTTGCTGAGCAAGAATACAGTAGGATGCAAATTAAGGTGAAAAGCGGATCATTCAAATTAACGGCTTATACGCCGGATAGCACCTTCATCAAGGAGTATGGTGTGGACGATGTACACCCCCTATATACTTTTCGTGGGGATTTAAGGCTAAATAGAGCAGGGTGTGACTCTATCATCTTCACAACAAACGACACTATAGAAATACGTGTTTGGCGTGGAAAGAATTGGACCCCAACAAGGCCCTACTTAGGGAAGGTGACGATTCGTTCTAACCTCATCTATTTAGAGACCATAGTGAACGTGCCAGTGGAGCCCTACATCGCGGGTGTGGTTGAAGCTGAAGGCGGTGTTTCGGCGGAGTCTGAGTACCATAAAGCGCAAGCTGTGCTGGCACGAACCTGGCTCATTACAAATATGAGCAAGCACAAAAAAGAAGGGTTTCACATTAAGGACGACCAGAGTTCTCAGGCGTTCAAAGGTGTTCCGCATGGAAAATATGCCTCCATAATCTCTATGGCTGTAGCCGATACGAAAGATACGATAGCAACGTATAGCGGCAAGCCTATTATTGGTTTTTACCACAGCAACAGTGGCGGACAGACGGTTCTTCCGCAGGATGTGTGGTCGCAAGATTTGACGTATTGTAGGGCTGTTTTTGATCCCTTTAGTAAGAAAGAGAGCAAGTACCGCTGGGCTAAGGATATTCCTTTAGCCGACTGGAATGCCTACTTCTTAGTATCTGCAGAGTTTGATTGGAACGTCTTTTTCGCAGGGTTGCCTGAGGGGCGTCAAACGCATTATAACATTGGCAACCAAATTTGGAAATTAGAGACCTTGCGCCGTCATTTCAAGTTGCGTAGTGCTTACTTTACCGCTAGCGTGGTGGCTAGTAACATACATCTTGAAGGCTACGGCTTCGGTCATGGCGTGGGTATGGCTCAGCAAGGTGCGATGCGTATGGCTCTTGGTGGGTTTTCTTGGAAAGAGATTCTCGATTTCTACTTCCAGAAGCTCAATTTTGAGACGATTCAAAACCTTTAGTTTTCCAAGAAGATATTAGCCTATCGGCAAAGTTTTAAATCAGTATTTTTAACCAGGTTCATGAATAATAGAGAATACCAGCTATGAAAAGCATATCACTCAATGAAGCCGCTGATATTCCGAATCAAGAATCCTTGATATTTCAATATTCCATTATTGAAGAATTTGAAACCAGTACATATCAAAAAAACCAACCTAATTTTCTGCAAATACTAGTTTTTTTATTTGAAGAAATAATTGGTTTTTCCGAAATCTATTTAAGCGTTGGAAATTCAATTCAAATTCATTGAGAGAATAATTACAGTTTACCTCAAGTCTGGGTTACCAAGTGAGTGGCATACACTAGTCAACTGGAATGAAAGATTCTTAATTTTCTTGGAGTAATTGTGCCAAGCGTACGTTTAAATCTTCCGCAAGAGTCAATTCGTATTCTCCGTTTTGAAAAACATGGATATTTCCTGTTTCTTCACTTACTGTTATTGCCAAGGCGTCTGTTCTTTCGGATATACCGGCTGCTGCTCTGTGTCTTAAACCAAACCTTACGGGTAGCTCGCTCCGTTCGGACAGTGGAAGTACAGCACCAGAGGCAATTATGGTATGACCTTCAACAATGGTTGCACCATCGTGTAAGGGGGCATTTTTAAAGAAAATGCTTTCCAATAAAATTTTACTTAAATTGGCATTTATGCTACTCCCAGAGGCAGCAAAAGAACCAAGGGGATCTTTTCTTTTTAGAACGAGTAGGGCGCCTGTTTTGGTCTGTGCCAACTCTACCATTGCGCTTACTATAGCATCTACGTCCGCTTTGGCATTTTCGTCTTCAGTACCAATTTTAAGTAAGTTACGAAGACCTTGGCGGCGTGTAAAAGTAGCTGAACCTACCACTAATAGGAATTTTCTAATTTCTTGTTGGAATACGATGATCAATATGATCAACCCAGCTCCCATAAATGAACCTAGAAATTCAGAAAGTAGCCTCATTTCTAAAAGTTGTACCAATCGGTACAATAAGTAAATAGCTACCATTCCAAGTAGTATTCTTATTGCAGCAGTACCTTTTAATAGCCTATAAATTTGGAACAGAAGAAAAGCTGCAATGATGATATCTAGTGCGTCAAGCACTGAAAAATTTAACACTCCCATGGTTGTAATAGATGATTAATGCCATTGGGCAATAATTTAGAAAATAAGGTAATGGTTTCTTGTGCTTCTTTAACATCGTGTACCCTTAGGATATTACTTCCTTGTAAAAGTGCGGCCATGTGAAGCGCTGTTGAACCGTTTAGACTGTCTCCAGGTGTTTTTTTTAAGACATTGTAAACCATGCTTTTACGGCTTATACCAGTGAGAATAGGTCTGCCTAAAAGCTGAAATGCATGCAATTCACGTAAGAGTTGGTAATTGTGTTCTAAAGTTTTACCAAAGCCAAAACCCACATCAATAATGGTATCATGAATGCCCATGTCGTGAAGCTTTGGCAATCGATTGCTAAAGAATTTTACAATGTCTTGTGTTACATGACCATAACTAGGATCGTGCTGCATATTACCTGGGTCGCCTTGCATGTGCATGAGGATATAAGGACAATTTAGTTCAGCAACTACTTTGTGCATCCTATTGTCCAAGTTTCCGCCACTTATATCATTCACCATATGAGCACCGGCGTCAATAGCTTTTTCTACTACATTGGCTCTAAAAGTATCTACAGATATAAATGTACCTGGAATTTTCTCCGTGATTGATCGTACAGCAGGAATTATCTTATGGAGTCGATTCCATTCCTCTTCTTCGCTAACTTGGGCTGAACCGGGACGAGAGGAATACCCACCAATATCGATGATTTTTGCACCTAGTTTGAGCATTTCTTCTGCACGTTCTGCAGCCTCTGAGGGAGTAGAAATACGGCTTTCTTTGTAGAATGAATCGGGCGTTATATTCAGGATTCCCATCACCCACGGTGTGGATAAGGTGTGAATTGTGCCTTCTACCTTTAGCAAAAAGTCCTGCATTGTTCTTTGTATCTTCGTTGTAATAGCAAAGCTAATAAATGAATACAGCTAAACAATTCGATATTGTCCTTTCTAAATGTCACGGACTTTTTAAAAAGAAGGGTAAAGATTACGGGACTGCCTGGCGAATTTTACGTTTACCCTCCTTGACAGATCAAATATTTATCAAAGCACAGAGGCTAAGAAGTATTGAGAAGAAAGGCGAACAGTTGATTAGCGATCCTCTTGAAGGAGAATTTATAGGCATTTTAAATTACAGTATCATGGCGCTCATTCAATTGGAAAGAGGTATTGCAGAACAGCCTGACATTGATTCGAATCAGGCTTCCTCTGCCTATTTAGAAAAAGCCAACGAGGCCAAAGAATTGATGTTAAAGAAAAATCATGATTATGGCGAAGCTTGGCGGGATATGAGAGTATCAAGCTTCACGGATTTAATAATACAAAAACTTTTACGCATTAAACAGATTGAAGATAATCAAGGTAAAACCGAAGTCAGTGAAGGCCTAGATGCAAATTATTTGGACATAATCAATTATAGTGTTTTTGCGTTAATTAAGTTCATGGAAAAATTAGCATAACATGTCTATAAATAACTCCTTTTCAATCAAACTTGTGCTCGTTAGAATCACTCAACTGTTTGTTGGGGGACTTTTCATTTTCTCTGGTTTGGTCAAAATGAATGACCCAGTAGGTTTTAGTTTCAAATTGGAAGAATACTTTAGTGAGGAAGTGCTCAACCTTCCCATATTTGAACCCTTGGCGTTGCCTTTAGCAATACTCTTAGTTGCTGTAGAGGTATTATTAGGATTGTCCTTGCTGATGGGTGTTTGGAAGCGATTTGTGCTGATTCTTTTAAGCGCAATGATTGGTTTTTTTACCTTCCTCACATTCTGGAGTGCGTATTTCAATCAGGTGACCGATTGCGGTTGTTTTGGAGACGCTATACCACTAACCCCGTGGGAAAGTTTTTACAAAGACGTCGTTTTATGCGTGCTTATTCTTATCCTATGGAGCGGTGAAAATCAAATCTTTGATAAAGTACCTAGGTTCATCTCTACGGTGGTAATGAGCCTTGGATTAATGTTTAGTATTTGGTTTACTTATCAAGTGATGAATCATTTACCATCTAAAGACTTTAGACCTTATGCTGAAGGGTTAAGTATTATAGAAGGTATGACGCTGGCTGAAGATTTGGGATTAGAACCTCCCAAGTTTGAGGTAATTTATACCATGGAAAACGATAGAGGAGAACGTCAGGAAATTAGCTCTTCGCAATACATAAATGAAAAGTGGTGGGACAAAACTGAATGGACCATGCTTTCCGAATTGAGTAGGACTATTAAGGTCTCAGATGGATATGAACCTCCTGTTCATGATTTTAGTATTATGAACGATTATGGAGATATAACAGATAGCGTTTTGTCTTTGGATGAGGTATGGCTTTTGGTTGCATACAACCGCCCGAAAACATCTAAAAATGGTTGGCAGAAGGTCTTGCCAAAACTTAAAATATTAGAACAGAATAATACACCTTATCTCATCCTAAGTGCCTCAATGCCCGAAGACTTCATAGACTGTGGATACAGAGTAACAATGCCTTTTGCCTTCACAGATGAAACAACGCTGAAGACTATGATTCGCTCTAACCCGGGTTGGGTTGTTTTGAATAATGGAACAGTCATTAAAAAATATCATCACAACGACAGTCCAAAATAATGGCTTTTACAGGAAAGAAAATATTATTGGCTTTGTTTACGTTATGGGGCGTGGCTACGCTTGTCTTCTTCCTTTTTACCATCATTCCTGGTGACAGCGCTCAAATGATGCTTGGGAAAAGAGAGGACCCAGAGGCTCTTGCTGCTGTCCGCGAAAAATATGGGTTGGATAAACCCGCAGTGGTTCAATACTTCAATTACCTCGGAAGAATTCTTCCATTGGATCTTAAGAATGGTTTCCGAATAACCACGCCGGATTTGGGAGAGAGTTTTCAGCGACAAGGTCAAAGCGTTAGCTCACTCATTGGATCTACATTTCCTAATACCGCATTATTGGCAGCTACTTCTATAGGTTTTGCGGTGCTCGCCGGCGTATTTTTAGGCGTTATTGCCGCTTATCATAAAGGTAGCTTTTTAGACGGAATACTTACTACTTTAAGTTCGCTAGGAATGAGCCTACCTTCGTTTTTTACCGCCGTTCTTATGGCTTGGATATTCGCCTATTTATTGGCCCCTTGGACCGGGCTTAATATAACGGGTTCTTTGTATGCCGTTGACGACTTCAGCGGTGAACGCTACTTACAGTTAAAAAACCTAATACTTCCGGCTATAACTCTCGGTATCCGTCCGGTTGGTGTAATAGCTCAGTTAACTAGAAAAAGCGTTTTAGAGGTTAATGAAATGAACTTTGTACGTACGGCAAGAGCCAAGGGTGTTCCGGAGAGAAGAGTTTTACTGCGTCATATTTTGCCGGTTGCGAGTAATCCCATCATAACTGCGATAAGTGGATGGTTTGCCTCCTTATTGGCAGGTGCCGTATTTGTAGAGATTATTTTTGGTTGGAACGGTATGGGAAAACTATTGGTAGAAGCGTTAAATACACGAGATATGCCGGTGACTATGGGATGCGTTTTGGTCATCGCAGCGGTTTTTGTGGTCATAACTACTATAGTAGATATTGCCTATGCTATTTTGGATCCAAGAGTAAGGGCAGAATTATTTTAAAACACACATTTAAACGCAAATAACAATGAGACGTAGAATCGTTGCAGGAAATTGGAAAATGAATACAACCTACACAGAGGCAATGGGCTTGGTTGAGGGGTTAAAGAATACATTGACACAAGAGGTTGTAGGGGATACGGGCGTTATCATTACACCTCCCTCAATATACTTAAGTGATGTTGTAGGTGCGTTGCTAGATAATGAATTTATTGCTGTAGCCGCACAGAATGTCCATGAAAAAAATAGCGGTGCTTTCACAGGAGAAATAAGCGCTCCTATGCTATCGAGTCTAGATGTAGACGCAGTCATTATAGGACACAGCGAACGCCGCCAATATTTTGGTGAAACTAACGAAGCGTGTAAAGTCAAAATTGGTCAAGCTTTGAATAATGAGCTTGCGGCAATCTATTGTATTGGTGAGACCTTGGAAGAGCGTAAATCCGGCAATTACATGGAAGTGATTCTTGGTCAATGTGCAGAGGGTCTAGAAGGATTTATAGCAGATGATATGGACAATATAATTTTGGCGTATGAACCCGTTTGGGCGATAGGAACTGGCGAGGTTGCCACTCCAGCGCAGGCACAGGAGGTTCATTCTCGAATTCGTGTCTGGTTGGCGGACAGATTTGATGCAGAGACTGCAGAAAATGTGACGGTATTGTACGGCGGTTCATGTAAACCGGGAAACGCCGCGGAATTATTTGATCAGCCTGATATTGATGGCGGATTGATTGGTGGAGCTTCTTTGAATGCTGAAGATTTTACGGGTATCATTAAGGCTAGAACAAAAGCCTAACGTATGTCTAACAAGCCTGTTTACATTGAAGTCACCGTAAAAGTTCAACCACTTGAGCCTTTTAGAGATCTTTTGATTGCCCAGCTTGGGGCTGTAGGTTTTGAGAGTTTTATAGAAAATCAAAAAGGATTTCAGGCGTATATTTTAAAGCATAATTATGATAGCGAGTCACTTCAAGGAGCCTTGCAATGGGATGGTGTTACAGTAAGTTTCTCAGTAGCTGAAATTGAGCAGGTGAATTGGAATGCAGAATGGGAGAATAATTTTGATCCGATTGAGGTAGACGGCCGGGTATATATTTATGCCCCTTTTCATCAAAAGAAATCCGGTTTTGAATATCCCATTTTAATAGAGCCAAAAATGTCTTTTGGAACGGGACACCATCAAACGACTCACATGATGATTCAATGGCTATTAGAGACTGATACTACGGGGCATAGTGTTTTAGATATGGGTTGTGGCACAGGGGTTTTGGGTATTCTTGCCGAAATGCGAGGCGCACATCGTGTTCATGGTATTGATTTGGATTCGTGGTGTATTGAAAATACCCTGGAGAATGCCGAACGGAATCAATCAAAAATGACTGCAAGTCTTGGGGATGCAGGGTCTATAAAGGACACATATAATACTATTTGTGCGAATATCAACCTAAATGTTTTATTGTCAGATATGAAATCATACACGGGCTCACTAAAAAAAGGTGGTAATATATTCTTTAGTGGATTTTATCAGGAAAATATTTCTGCACTACGTCGTACGGCTGAAGATAATGGATTAAGTTATGTCAGCACCAAAGAACGTGGGAAATGGCGTAGCATCAAAATGGTGAAGGAATGAAAAGGTACGGATGGCTTATAGCACTCTTGTTATCGTTTCAAATGAGCGGGCAAAGAGTTGTTCGCTTTTCCTCTGTTGAAACATTTACAGAGGAATTCTTGGAACTCATCAAGCTAACGAGAGAAGATAAAATTCTTTTCTCAGATAGCTTACTTCCAAGCATTCAATACGCTCTTGATGAAGAAATCTATGGGCAATGGATTACTCTTTGCAACAATATGTTGCGTAAGAGGATAACTGAGCCAAATCTGTGGGAAGAACTTTTCCGAATTACCGAACATGTGAGTACTTATGAAGAATACGGTACGCTAAAAAATGTGCTCGTACATCTCAATACGTACATTAAATCTAATTCATCCGCAAGAAGTAAGGACTATGTAGCCCAGCTATATGTCAACATCATCAAGAAATCGTTTTATGCCAAAAATACTCTTATTTGGAAAGCTCCTTATAGTGAATGGTCCATGCAATTTGAGGACAATGAACTCTACTTCGTTATTGGGGAAGGAGATATCATTGGTCGATTCCGAGAGGACAGTACCATCATAATGGGGTCTACTGCAATTTTCTATCCGCGCAAGGGCCTTCTTGATGCTAAGGGCGGCATTGTTTTTTGGGGTAGAGTGGGCAAAAGCGAAGACGAAATTTATGGCGAATTGTCCAATTGGAATTTGGATATCCGCCAGGGCTATTTTAAGGCGGATTCAGCTATCCTCTACGCTCCAGAGCTATATGGCGAGCCCTTAAAAGGTGTATTTGAAGAGCGACTGAGTACTAGAGACCAAAGAAATTCGCAATACCCCAAATTTGCTAGCTACAAGAATGATTTCCTGTTGCCAAATGTATATCAAGAAGTTCATTTTAGAGGGGGACTAGGAGTAGTTGGTTCCAATTATTACGGACTCTCATCAGATAGCGTAATGGCCAAGGTCCAATTCACTTACGACAACGATACCGTCATCACTTTAAGGAGTGGTAGTTTTCATTTCCGTGATTCTCTTTTGAGTTCAGGAAGGGTAGAGGTGACGGCTCATTTGGGACAAGATAGTATTTATCACCCTTATTGTGAATTGCGTTTTGACCCCCGTTCAGGTCAAGTACGTATTATTCGTTACAAAACGGGACTTGGGCTGAGTTCTTGGACAGATACCTATCATAACATGAATATTGACGTAGATCAGCTTCTTTGGAATCAAAGTACGGCAGAATTTAATCTTGGTAATCTTAACCTAGGCTCTGAAAAAGCGGCTGTTTTTGAAAGTAAACAATATTTCCGCAATGTAAGAATGGAACAGATTGCAGGATTGCAAAAAACGCATCCATTGGAAGAATTAAAGAACTCATCTTATGCGTTCGGCTATAATGACATGCCAGTAGGTGAACTCATCTATGCGCTGCGAATGGCAAAAGAGGAGGGAGAGCGCTTTCTATTTGAAATGTCCATACAAGGATTTGCAGAATTTGATCTCGACAAACAAACTATATCACTTACCAATCGATTATTTGAGTACCTCCAAAATTGGACAGGCGAGCGTGATTACGACGTCATCAAATTTATTTCAAGGATAGGTAAAGGAAGTAACGCACAGATTTCCTTGCTTAATTACGAAATGGATATTGAGGGCGTTGAACGAATAGCGGTCAGCGATTCACAGCAAGTAATGCTCTATCCTCGAGATAAAAGAATTACAATGAAAAAAGATCTAGACTTTATTTTTGATGGACGTATCAACGCAGGTTTATTCAGTTATTGGGGTCAAGGATATAATTTTGATTATCAAGGTTTCAGGATTGATATGCCCCAGATTGATTCTATGCGCTTTAAGGTCAGAGAATTCAATCCACCACTAGGGGAACGAGCATCTCTTGTAAACGTGCAAACGGTCCTCCAGGATTTACAAGGACAACTAATGATTGATCATCCTAATAACAAGAGTTCAAAGAAGTTTTATCCGGAATATCCGATTTTTCAAACCTTGAATAGTTCTTTCGTGTATTACGATGATAAAAAGATTCATAACGGTATTTATGATAGATCTAAATTCTACATGGCTGTAGAGCCGTTCACCTTGGATAGTTTGGATAATACAACTACAGACGGTTTACTCTTTGACGCATACTTTCAAAGCGCAGGTATTTTTCCGCAATTTCAGCAGCCACTTATGGTTATGCCTGACTATTCATTGGGTTTTTCAACCGATCTTCCTTCCATATCTAATTACGAGGGCAAAGGAACTTTTGCTGGCCAGATTGAACTATCTAGTAAAGGACTTCACGCGGAAGGTCATATATCTTACTTACAAAGTGTGATATTTAGTCCCAACATTTTAATGTTTCCTGATGATGCCCAAGGAAAGTGCGTTGCTTTTAATATTGAGGAAGGTTTTAATAATAAAGGCCATCCGGAGGTAATTGGACGTGATAATCCATTTCATTGGTTTCCGTATGAAGATTATTTAGAAACGAGTTCGAGAGAAGTTCCGTTTGAGATGTACGGCGCAGAGAATGTATTCGCAGAGGTTAATCTTATATATGGTCCAAGAGGGCTTTTTGGAACGGGTGAAATTTGCTATTTTACTGCTAAGCATAATAGCAAAAACGAAGGCTATTCATTCTTTAGAAGATCTTTTGAGAGTAAACATCAAGACTTTAGAGTTAAAACAGTTCCGAATGACAAGCAGTGGGCTTTTAAGATGCTTAATAGTTCAGCGCATATAGACTTTGATAAAAGACAAGGGGTTTTTGATAAAATCGATAAATACAGTTTTATTGAGTTTCCAACCAATCAATACATTGCTTATATGGATCACGCCGAATGGGATATGAATCTAGCTAAAGTAAACGTGAAGCGTAACCAAGACGACGCAGCATATTTAGTGAGTACGCACCCATTACAAGATAGTCTAGATTTTGAAGCAGCCTTTTTACGATTTGATTTGACACCTATTATTTTAGAAGCCTATGGAGTTTCAGAAATTGATGTAGCAGATGCTCGAATAATTCCAGACAGCGGTTATGTTGTGATTAGAACCAATGCAGAGATGGACCCGCTAAACATGTCACAGATTCTCGCGAATAGATTTTCTAAGTTTCATTCTTTTTACAACGCTACGACCCGCATTCGTGGTAAATTCAGCTATACGGCAAATGGTTGGTACGATTATATAGATGAAGAAGGTTCCACTTGGCCTATTGAATTCCAAAGTATTAAATCAGATTCTGTTGATATGACTGTTGGATTGGCAGAAATCCAGGAAGAACAAGACTTTTATATAAGTCCATATTTTGGATATCGTGGTAAAATCCTATTAAAGGCAAATAACAAATCATTATTCTTTGAAGGATCAATACTCATTCAAAATGATTGTAAAAATTTAAAAACCAATTGGTTTGATATAGCTAGTTATATCGATCCATCAGATATTGTAATAGTACTTCCAGAAAACGATCCAAATCAACTTCGTGATAATACATTCAATGGTATTTATATTTCCCAAGATAGTTTAGGTGGTCATAGCAATTTCTTATCTAAATATGCTGACAGAGCAGATGTTGAGCTATTGGCTGCTAATGGTGTTTTATTTTATGATCATACTGAGCAGGGTTATGTTATTACCACATTCGAAAGGCTGAAGGATTATACTAATCCCGACCCTTATTTAGTATTCTATCATTATGAATGTGAATTATATGCCAGCGGTCTAATCAATTTAATGACTAATACTGGAGCGGTCGAAATGAAAATGGCTGGAGAAGTCCGACACGACCTCAATGAGGATGATATCGCTATTGACGCCATATGGACCCTTGATGCCCCCGTTGATAAGGATAGTTGGGAAACTGTAGCCGGATTATTCAAGGACGGCTCAGGATCAATACGTAGTGAAGATGATGCTTACAGACGCGGGATTTACAGTATTTTAGGTAAGAATTCAAGTAGTAAATTTCTGGAGAATTTAACTACTATTGAAAGTGAAGGTAAATTTCCCAAAAAGCTCAGAAAAAGCTTAGTTATTAGCGGTGTTGAATTGGAGTACAGTGGACGATATCGAAGCTTTAGAGGAGATGGTAAAGTATACATCCAGAATATTTATAACATACCCATCTTTGCAGAGGTAGATTGTTTGATTGAGATTAAGGAACGCAGAAGAGGCAGTGAAATTACGCTTTACTTGGATAACGGAACAGATTTCTTCTACATTGGATTTAAGGGAACAGTGATGAGCTTGAGAAGTAGCTACGAAGAATTTAATGCATCTATATTAGATGTGAAACTTAAAGATAGAAGTGTTGGAGCCAAAGGAGATGAGCCTGCATTTACATATAATCTAGCGGGTAAGGGTAAGGTCATGCTTCTAAAAAGAAGGTTTGGTCTTAAAGAATAAGTTAGATTCGTCAGGACCAATGGTCTATTTGAAAACTAGTTGTATTTAGTTGTTTTTCTTCAATTTCTTCCATTAAATTTGATATATGAGTACAGAAGAAAAGTTAAAGCATAATCAAGAAGCTGTTGTTTCTCAAGAACAATCCTTGGTTTTATTTAACGACCATGAAAATTCTTTTGATTTCGTTATAGATGTTCTTTGCGCCGTTTGTAATCATAATGAGGAGCAAGCTGAACAGTGTGCTTGGATTACCCATTATAAAGGTAAGTGTCAAATTATGTCAGGACCTTACGAGCAGCTTCGCGAAAAAGCAGATTTAATTCTTGATGTAGGATTGACGGTAGAGATTCAGTAGTTTTTTAAGGAGATAAATCTTAAAGAAATAAACCTCAAAAATTCTAAATAGACTCATGGCAGGCAAGGAATTTAATATATATTTGCCCACCTGTAAAGTGTAATGTTGGCCGAGTAGTTCAACTGGATAGAATTTCTGACTACGGATCAGACGGTTGAGGGTTCGAATCCTTCCTCGGTCACTGCAAGAGAAAAGCCCCGCAAACTTTGGTTTGCTGGGCTTTTGACGTTTACTTTTGATGGCATGTCCTTAAATCATCGTTGAGGAGTTTTAATTCCTTTAAATTGTTTTCATCACGATTCGTAAAATCCAATCTATGCGTAGCGCTTCGCACGTTGACTATTAATATTTGAGTCCGTAATGTATTCGTCGTATTCCATCATTTTGTCCATGACGCCGTTTGGGAAGATTTCAATAATTCTATTTGCTACGGTCTGATTAATGGTATGATCATGAGAGCTGAATACCAGTGTACCTTTAAAATCTCTCATTCCATTATTAAGCGCTTGAATACTCTCAAGGTCTAGGTGGTTAGTGGGTTCATCAAAGAAAAGTAAATTCGCTTGTTGGAGCATCATTCTACTAAGCATACAACGCACTTTTTCACCTCCAGATAGTACATTTGCACTTTTGAATACCTCTTTACCCGAGAAGAGCATTTTGCCCAAGAATCCTCTAACGAATACTTCGTCTTTATTTTCTGGACTAAAATCTCTAAGCCAAACCATTAGGTTGTCATTGGTGTCGAAGAATTCGGAATTTTCATTGGGGAGGTAGGACTTTTTTATAGTTTGTCCATAAGCAAAGGTTCCTGCACTTGGTTGTTTATTTCCTGCGAGTATTTCATAAAGTGCCGTGAGCATTCGATGGTCATCACTCAGAAGCGCTACTTTATCTCCACGGCTAAGTTTAAAGCTTAGGTTTTCAAACAGAATGTTTCCTTTTTCGTCATGAGCAGATAATCCATCAACCTCCAAAATTTGATCGCCCGCATCCCGTTCTTGTTCAAAAAGAATTGCAGGATACATTCTTGATGACGCTTTAATTTCATCAATATTAATCTTATCCAATATCTTTTTTCTAGAAGTAGCCTGTTTACTTTTGGAGGCATTGGCAGCGAACCGTGAAATAAATTCTTGTAATTCTCTACGCTTATCCTCTGCCTTTTTATTTGCTGCCTGCTTTTGTCGAAGGGCCAATTGGGAGCTTTCATACCAAAAACTGTAGTTACCTGGATATAGTTTAATTCGTTTAAAGTCAATATCCGCAATATGAGTACAAACTGTATCTAAAAAGTGACGGTCATGACTTACTATAATTACGGTGTTTTTGAAGTCAATTAAAAAATCCTCTAACCAAGAAATCGTCTTTAGATCTAAATCATTTGTAGGCTCATCAAGAATGAGAATATCTGGATTTCCAAATAAGGCTTGAGCAAGGAGAACTCTTACTTTTTTGGCACCCTCTATGTCTTTCATGAGTGTATAGTGATCATTAGGTGTAATTCCTAAGCCGCTGAGTAAGGTACCTGCGTCACTTTCTGCATTCCAACCATCCATTTCTTCAAACTGCACCTCCAGATCTGCGGCAATAAGTCCGTCTTCCTCATTGAAATCAGTCTTCATGTAAATGGCATCTTTTTTTTGAATCAGATTCCATAGAGGTTCATTTCCCTGAATCACAGTATTCAAAACGCTGTCTTCATCAAAGGCAAAGTGGTTTTGTGAGAGTACAGACATACGTTTACCGCTCTCAAGATTAACACCGCCTGAATCTGGGCTCATTTCTCCACTTAATATTTTGAGAAATGTAGACTTACCAGCTCCGTTGGCTCCTATCAATCCGTAGCATCTTTCACCATGGAATTTAATCGTGACATCTTCGAATAACACACGCTTGCCAAATTGTAGAGTAACGTTAGAAACATTTAACATAATTGCAGTTTTTATGCTCCGCAAAGGTAGCTATACTAGGGTTAAAATTTTTATATGATTAAGAATGCCTTTAGAAGCGTTTCGAACTTAATCGCATGTAATTTGTTGATTATTAAAACATTGAAAATGAATATTCCTGTTTTTACATACAATTTTCGTAAGGCTTTGGGTAAATGGATGCTCTATGCAGCTATTTTCAGCTTTATTGTACACTTGATTCTTCATCTCTTTAGAGTTTATATTCCGGGAGGGATGGAGGCAGGTCTCTTGAAAGATCCAATTAGCGCCATTTACACTCCATTTAGTATACTACTTGTCTACGAAGCGTATTTGATGATATATTACCTCAGAAGAAGCACTACTTTGTATATCGCAAAGCAATATGAGGTAATAGCGTTAATACTGATCAGAGGATTGTTTAAAGACATGGCCGAACTTGATTTGCAACAAAATTTTTGGAGGAGTCTACATAACATTGCCTTTTCTGCGGACTTATTGAGTGTATTTATTCTCTTCGTGTTAATCTTTTGGTTTTATAAGCTGAGCGGCACCTTGAAATACGCTGATTTTGAGGCTCAAGAGCAGAAAGAGTTGGGTGTAAAATTGAAGCAATTTGTTAGGTCTAAGCATTACTTATCGTTGATTCTTTTCGTGATTTTCGTCGTTCTCGGTGTGCAAAGTTTTGTTGATTGGTTGGTGCCTACATTTAACCACATTGAGCAAGCAAATATGATTGCTGTAAATGATATCTTTTTTGAGGAATTTTATAATTTTTTAATTGTATCTGACGTTATCATTTTACTCTTATCTCTACTATATACAGATAATTTTCCAGTAATTATTAGGAATTCCTCATTTGTTATTTCCACGGTCTTATTGAAATTATCTTTTACTGCGGAAGGTTTATTAAGTCAAGGTTTAATTCTTACAGGTGTTGCTTTTGGCGTAGGTATGCTTGCTATTCACAATCGTTATAAAGTATTACAAAACCCAGACTCTTAGTTGTAGATTCTTGCATGTATAATGCGCATGTAGAGTGGGGGAATCAAACTCAACAGCATCATTCCTGGATAACCTGTAGGAAGTTGAGGACTTTCGTCGTGGTGATCTAAAAGAGAATATTCTTTATTGGGCAAATAATGGTGGTCACTGTGCCTGCTTAATTCAAACAAAATGGCTCGCCCTAATATATGATTAGAATTCCAGCTATGCCGAGGTGTCATATTTTCGTATCTGTAGGTACTCGATTTTTTCCTTACAAGCCCATAATGTTCTATGTATTGAACCGTTTCTAGCAGAAGCCAGCCGGTAATGCTTGCTCCAACAAATCCGAGTAGTACGCTACCTCCAAATGACATATATATTACTAAAAGAAGTGTTAATTGAATTAATGTATAATACACCATTTCATTTTTTAGCATATTTTTTTTACTGCGCTTTATGCCAATACGCCATGCATTTACGTAGCTCATAACTATAGATCTTATCCAG
Source organism: uncultured Cryomorphaceae bacterium (assembly GCA_902614915.1). Taxonomy (GTDB): domain Bacteria; phylum Bacteroidota; class Bacteroidia; order Flavobacteriales; family Schleiferiaceae; genus UBA10364. The sequence goes on along the minus strand of CACMMX010000008.1, from coordinate 22,331 downwards.
AAGAGGTAAACCCATTCTCCTTTGCGTGCAGTTGAAGAATCTTCAGGTGTTCCAACATTTTTATGATGTCCAAAATTATGTTCCAAATAAAAATGAGTATAAAGCGTTGTAGTCAGGAGAACCTTAGCTAAGAATTGGTCTATTCTATTTTGTTTGTGTCCCAGTTCATGCGCAATGTTGATACCCATAACTCCGCATAATATTCCATATGATAAAATTCTGCCTATTTTAGTGGTAATATCCAATGCTGCATCAATGTGGTAAAGCATATAGATTCCACAGAATAATTGAACGGGTACAGAAAGACGCAATATCCACAGATAGAATTCGTTGGCCTTAACTTTAAGACGATTTTCTTGCGTTAAGTTCATCGCATTGGGATTTGTAATCAATTCAATTATTGGAATCAAAACAAAAGCTTCTAGCACAGGTAGATACGCCCAAATTCCGTATGAATTGAAGCTAATTATGGCGAGTAGCGGTAAGGTATAGACAAGTAGGTACCTGAATTTTCCCATAGTTGACATATACATATTAACTAAAATAAATAAAGATCTGCAAAAGCAGTTCTAAACTAGGTATTCAAAAGTATGATTTTATGATTCGATTCAGGTTATATTCTGTATTGATGGAAATCTCAAATGTTTATTCTTCGTATGTGAGGTTTACCTCGTCTATCAATAATTCAAAATCTTCATGGCGCTTATTTGCGATTAGGAATGTAAACTCATGAATCACTGACTTATTAAAGTTTGGTAAATTTACCTTTTTACCTCTTCTTTCTGGGTGCATTTCATTCATTAAGAATTCAACTCTTTGCCATTTTCCAGTTGTACTGAATTTGTAAATGTAGCTCTCATAACTTACGGGATGGTGGCGCACTCTAAATTGGTAATCCTTGCCGTCTCCTTTGATACGAAATGAAATTTTAGAGTTCCCGCTAGCCTTTGTTTTTTGGAGGTTGCATCTAATTGAAGTAAAACCTCCATTGTTGGCTAAGGAAACGGTTCCAGAGAATTTACCATACCCTTCGAGAGTTTTTGTCAATTCACCTTTTGAAAGTCCACCCATAACCCCGTCGTTTACTACCATCCATTTTGAAAGTGAATCATTGGCCTTAAAATCAAATAGCACTGAGTTTGTCGATACCATAAGCAAAGTGGAAAGCAATATAAACATGAAGGAAAAACGCTTTAAATGAACCATTGGTTCACAACGCACGCAGGAATACTACCAATAAAAACAAGATTAATTTAGTATCAAAAGCGCGATTAATTAGGAGGCTTTTAAGTACTATCTCAATTATAGATTCCTGTATTTGAGTAAAAACTTCTTTTCAGCAGCCGGATTAATTTGATTATCGATAATAAGCTCGTTTTTAACTACCAGTTTGGCCGCGCCTTTAGCTCGCATTGTTCCATTTCTTTTACCTATTCCTCCACTATTTATAAAGTTTAGCGTGTAGTAAGTGAGGGTCTTGCCTGTTTCATAACCATATCTATTTCTTTCTGGCTCTTGAGTAAAAACAAAGTATAGTAAATCTTCACCGGCTAAATTTGCAATTGTAAAATTTTTATTTAATCCTAATTGACCAGGGGCATTCTCTTTGATTAATTTGGCATAAGAAATACCATCAACGGTTATTAATCCAGAGTCTTTGTTAACTTCTATTTTTTGAGCAAAGCATTCAGTGCTAGCGAATACTATCAATGCTGTAATTAAAATTTTTTTCATGATCTCAAGTTAGATATAAAAACGAACGTTTCTATTTTATATAGCAAATTTTGTTTTGATATGAATAACAACATGAATATCTTCATTTTAAGTGACTCAAGAATCCTTTAGTTTTGGATTATTTTTAATAATAGCTCACTATGAAAAATTTAATAATTATCCTTTTTGCTGTTAGTTTTATTTCATGTAAAACAGTCTATTATCAAGATCCTCAACCCATCAAATGGCCAGCTCTTCCTTCTTTTCCTAAATCCATCCAAGGTAAATACCCTGCATTTGGAGAAAAGAATACTATTATAATCGAGAAGAAGCGATTAATCGTTGCTGCTCAGGGAAAGGATTCTTTGTTGCTGCAAATTAACAAGGATGTTGTCATTAAAAGATATGCGCGCCATTGGGTGATCTCATTGTTTAGCAAAGACCAGCAAGCCTGGGAAGTTTATGCCATTGATAATAATCGCTCAATTAAAATACTTCAATGGAAGGACGAATTAGAAAACACTATGAATGCTCATTTTGGCAAAACCTTAATTGCTCGCGATGAGGAAAATGAGCTAATTCCAATGGACATAAAACGTAGAGAGTTTAGGTACATTTTAAAGAATCATTTTAGCGGTGTGAACATGAAAAATTAAATAAAACCGCTTAATTTTAGTTTCAGTTATAATTTGAATTTATTTTCCGACAATCATGAAAAAAATATACCACTCCATTTTGGTTACAATAGCTTTTGTTACTCTTGGTTACTCTCAAACGTTTATTAGTCGAAATATTGTACACCAAGGTTTAACAAGGGATTACAGCATTTATGTTCCAGCAAGCTATGATGGAACTACCAATTTCCCTTTGCTGTTTAATTTACATGGAGGGGGAGGTACAAATACCTATTGGCAAATGGTTTCCGACATGAGAACCATTGCTGATACAGCTGACTTTATTCTTGTTTACCCTCAAGCGCGTCCTGACCCGAGTGACGGAAATTCGTTTAACTGGATTCCTAAAGTTCCAGGTACTTTTGATGATGTACCCTTTTTTAGTTCATTGATAGACACGATTGCCAGTAATTATCAAATAGATCAAAACAGAATATATGCTTGTGGGTATTCTTTAGGAGGCGATATGACCTTTGAACTTGGATGTAAGCTTAATAACAGAATAGCAGCCATAGCTCCAGTAGCCAGAACCATGCAAGCCAATCCAAATAGTTTTTGCTCTCCGATTCATAAAACTGGAGTTTTAACAATTCTTGGTACGAATGATTTCACTTCTCCATACAATGGAATCGTATATTTCGGTGTAGAATATTATATCTCAGCTGCAGCAACACATAGATATTGGGTATTACACAACAATTGTGATACGATTGCTGCTGTTAGCACTGTAAGTCCAAGTGTTGAACGGCATACTTGGTCTACTGCAGCAGGTTGTGCCTACGTGGAAGAATTAAAAGTCATAGGAGGAGGACATGATTGGCCAGGAAGTTTTGGAAATATGACTATTAATGCTGATAAAGAGATTTGGCAATTTGTTTCACGTTATGATATCAATGGTCTAATTGGTTGTATGACAACTTCTATCAATGAAAATAATACACAGACTAAAGATTTCAAGGTGTTTCCAAACCCCACGACTGGGCAAGTTAATATTGACGAGGTTGTAGATGGTTATTTTAAAATTATAGATAACATGGGACGAATCATTCAAGAAGGACCGACCAATGAAAGCTACGACTTGACTGACAAGCCCACCGGTATCTATATTCTTTTAATCCATACAAATAATGGTACAATATATCGTAATGTAGTTAAGCAATAGAGCATAACTCTTTACGTATCATATTTTTATTGGCGAATAACTTTAAGGTAATGCACCTGTAAGTCGTTTATTATTATCGCTATAAAGTAATGTCCTTTCGGGAGATTATAATTAGGTTTCCAATGAACAGAATATTTCTCTGGCTCCATTAAACCATTATCAATTTTCGCTACTATTTCACCTTGAATATTATATACGGCGATGGCAACTTTTGATGTAGTAAAAACGCCATAGTTTATTTCAATATGATTAGTAAATGGATTGGGGCTTATACTGTATATCATTCCTTTATCAAGATGAATATTATTTGTTTCAAGCGATACTCCATTGCCATCAATGATAATATCCCATGTCCCTTCAAGATCCCCATTAGTATTTGTAACTAATGGAATGATACGATTTGTAGCGTCGTACGACCCACTATTTATTGAGGCAGCAGCATCCATGGGGATATACGGGTCTCCTTGGAAGTATAGTTGAGTAATTAAAGTGCCAAATCCTGGGGGAGTAATTCTAAAATGAATGTGTGATGGTCTATATGTAGATCCATTGAGATATAATCCTGGTTTAATGGACTCAAAAAAATAAAAACCCTGACTATTTGTTATTGTTTTTCCTCGTAAGTTATATCCTAAATTATCATATTCTCCTGCATCATTTGCATGCCAAATATCAATTTCTGTATTTGGGATAATTTCTGAACAGTCAAGATTATAAACTTGACCGCTAATTATAATTCGTTCGCCAACTTCATTAATATCCGCAAGCAGGTTATTCTGAATATTAGGTGCGTTTGATGTGTAGAAAGGTCCTTGTCCATATGCATCCTCAGTAGACGGATTGCAATTAAAGCTTAAACTCTCTTTTTTTGAAAAACCTCGCGAATTATCTCCCTTAATAATGGTTGGCAAAACTGTCATGGTTAATAAAGACAAAGAAGTATTCTTTAAAAATTGTCTTCTATTAGCGTTTTTTTTCCTTTTCATAAGGTAATATTACTCAATATTTATTTTCAAAAAAGTACCATTGCAAGTGCTGCTCGCATTAGTCAGATAAAATGGACACCCATTTGGACACCCAAAATGAAAAAACCCCAGTAAATACTGGGGTTTTTATTGTTTTAAGTGGGCGATACTGGATTCGAACCAGTGACCCCCTGCTTGTAAGGCAGGTGCTCTGAACCAGCTGAGCTAATCGCCCGATAGGGATGCAAATATATACACGTTCTTACTATTTGCAATACTCGATATTTAGTTTTTCAATTCAAATCAGAAATAATTGAATAATGGTTCTTTGAAAATATTCTAATTCAAACCTATTGAAGTTTTACTATTCTTTTTTATCGAATGAAATACTTAGACTATTGACACAATATCTTAGACCGCTTTCTGTTGGGCCGTCATTAAAAACATGACCCAAATGTCCACCACATTTTGCACAAAGTATTTCAGTCCGCAGCATTCCGTGACTTTTGTCTAATTTCTTAATAATTGCACCACTTTCTATCTCGGTATCAAAAGAAGGCCATCCACAATGACTATCAAACTTGGAATCAGATTTAAAGAGGGGAGTATTACATCCGCGACATATGTATACACCTTTTTCAAAATGCATATTGTATTCGCCAGTAAATGGACGTTCTGTTCCTTTCTGGCGAAGGATATAATATTCTTCAGAGGAGAGTTGCTTCTGCCATTCTTCTTCGGATTTGACTATCTCAAAGGAATTCTTTTCGTTGCTCATTTTTCTGCTGTTTTGAGCATCACAAGATTGTGATGTGAATAGTAGGAATATTGATACAATAAGGAGTTTCATGTTTATTTAACATTTTACTTTGCTTAAGGTTTGATTTATAAGGTGATTAAAATCAATAGAAAACCCTGACCGATAGCGGTCAGGGTTTAAGTGTGCCCAGAACAAGATTCGAACTTGCACGCGAATACTCGCACCACCCCCTCAAGATGGCGTGTCTACCAATTCCACCACCTGGGCAAATGAGATGCAAATTTAGCTTGAAAAGTTTATCTAATTGTTGTTAGTAGTTAGTTTTTAAAAATGACTTTTAATTGAATTTCTAACGCTTAACTAGATTTCAATAAATTTGAGTGGTTTAAGTACATCAACATGAAAAAAAATCTTTTTCGTATTACTTTTTTTTATCTCTCGCTTTTATTGCTCTGTCCATCAACAATTATAGCACAGGTTCCCTGCACTGGTTTTAAACAATGGACTGAAGAAGATCTTATAAATGCTGAAATAACATGGGAATGTTTTCTTGCACCGGGGACGCTTTACCAAAGAAAATTACTGGAGGACGGCAAATCTCTTTGGAAATATGCAGAGGAGTCGCAATGGCATAAAATCAACGATAAATGGGAATTGGAGGGAAACATCCTAATAATTGGATCCTACAGTATTGAACTCAATGAATCCATGATAGGAAAAATAGGGGTTAATGATGTGGGAACTAAGTGCATTGTCAAGGAGTTTAGAGCTCCTAATATAATCAGAACGAATTATGATCTGATTGCTCAAATCAAATGTCTAGTTGAACAAAAGATTAATAAATGGCAACAAAAAGGAGAGTTTGAAAAATTAGCTGCTTTTCAAGTAAGAGTAACAGAAGATAATCGTAGTCAAAAAATCAGGGAGTATCAAAAAGAGGTTGTTGATTCGTTAAAAGGGCATTTTCGTAAAAATGTGTGGCAAAAGGAAAAGATACAAATAGGAAGATATGATACTGAAAATGAAACGTTTTTAATGCAACATTCCGCGGGGGATTTTATTATACCTGTACCAATTGATCGAGCGCCTCAGTTTAAGGACGAAATACTCAGTGGTAACAAAGATTATATAGAATTGTATGGCCCCTGGATTACTTACGATTCCGATTTTATTCTTGGTGACGATAAATTTATTTTATCCTCTCTAACCTTTCACAACAAAAAAAACGGACTAACATTTCAATATGACATTGGAGATTCAAAAAAATACTCCACTACAGAAATCGATTACAGTTTTACGGAAATTGAGTTACCTGAGCTAAATTCTTCAACCAAGACGGCAACTCAAATAGGTTCAAATTCGATCAAAGTAGGGTCCTCCGCAGTGGACCTAAACATACCCACTAACATTAAGGTAGATAATCGATATGCTATTGTCATCGGAAATGAAGACTACCAATCGTATCAAAGGTCTCTGAATGCAGAGCAAAATGTAGATTACGCGGTAAATGATGCTAAAGTCTTCAAAGAGTATTGCCTGAAGACTTTTGGCGTAAAAGAGGAGAATTTAGATTACATAACCAACGCAACTGCTGGTTCAATGAATCAGAAATTCAACAAAGTGATTAAGTTGATGGAAAAAATTGGTCCTCAAGTGGAATTAATCGTCTATTATGCCGGGCATGGATTTCCTGATGAGCAGACAAAAGAGCCATATTTGATTCCTGTCGATGTATCTGGGACAGATTTATCTTACGCCTTTAAACTGCATGATTTGTTCAAGAAACTCGGAAATACAGGTGCTAAAATAACCGTATTCTTAGACGCTTGTTTCACCGGTTCTGGAAGGAATGCCGGTTTAGTTGCTGCCCGGGGTGTGAGAGTTAAACCCAAGCAAGAAATATTGAACGGGAATGTTGTCGTCTTCTCGGCCAGTAGCGGTGAACAATCAGCACTCCCTTATCACCAAGAAGGTCATGGCTTATTTACTTACTATTTGTTAGAAAAGCTTCAAGAAAGTGAAGGGGATATTTCCTATGGTGATTTAGCAGACTATATAAATTCAAAGGTTTCCGTAACATCTATCAATGTCAACGAGAAGGAGCAAGATCCTGTGGTCAATACCAGTGAAAAAGTAGCAGGTTCATGGAGAAATTGGAGCTTTTAATCGGCAACAATCCCGATTTCATGGTAAGATTGAGTTCTTTGATCTGGTTCAATCAATAAAAGCCAATTAAATATCTCATCTATTGAGGTAACAGTGTAAAACCCACTTTCATCTTCCTCAGAACAGACGAAGGGTATTTTCTCTTTAGTTAGTACAATTAAAATACGACCGGTTTCTGCTATCTGGTCAGTATATGCCCCAAATTGATTAAAGATCTTTTGCGAGCCCATAGGAATAAAAGAATCGTTGCCTTCAAATGGATAAATTCTAGACGCTTCTTTTTCTCCAATATAGAAGATTGTTACGAACGCATCTAAATAGGGTTCCACAGTAAACTGAATTCCTTCATTATTCTTGTAGCCATTTTTAATACCTAAAACAGTGAATTGGAACTTTGGATCAGTTTTGGTTTTATACTTTTTAACTTTCGCCTTAGCACTTAAATCTAGAAAATAACAATCTAGCTCTTCATCATATCCTCGTTTTACATCGGTGACCTGAAAATTTTTAATAGTTCCATTGATTGTAGATAAAAAGTTAGAATAGAATACTTCGCGAATTTCCTGTTCTTTTTCAGTAATTGTGAGGTTAGCAAATTCCATTATGCGCTCCTTTACACCTGCCTTCCTTAATGCTGTACCTTTTAAATCAGCAATAACTTCCTCATAGGTATAATCGAAACTCTTATCATTAGAAATGCAAATCCTACCAGAATTTAGTTTTACATTTTGGGCGGAACATGTCGCACTGATAGCTAAAGTTAGAATTAGTAAGGTGCTCTTCAATTTTATAGTTTTAATAAACACCTAATTTACATAAAGGAAAACAATCTATAATGGACACCAAAGTGGACACCAAAAACGACAAAACCCCAGTAAATACTGGGGTTTTGATGTTTTTTAGTGATCCCTCAGGGGCTCGAACCCTGGACCCATACATTAAAAGTGTATTGCTCTACCAACTGAGCTAAGAGATCAACCTTAGTCCGCTTTGCGGGCTGCAAATATAACCATGAAATTATTTTTCACAATGTAGCTCAATAAAAAAACAAGAACTTTGAACAGTCTAAACTTATACTCAACAAACATTGTAATTTTATAACTTATGCAAGAACAAAAAGTTTTCTTAATCGGCTATATGGCTTCGGGAAAATCTACTCTTGGTAAAGAATTGTCTCAAAAACTCAATTGTCCATTTGTAGACTTAGACAATAAGGTAGAAGAACAGATGGGTATGCGTATTGAAGAGGCGATTGAAAAATATGGTGAGCTTTATTTCAGAAAACAAGAGCATGAAACGTTAAAAAAGATTCTAGAGTCATTACCTGAATCTGCAGTTGTTGCCACTGGAGGTGGTACTCCCGTGTTCTATAACAATATGAAGATGTTAAATGATAGTGGACAAACAATATTTCTGGATGTCCCTCTTCAAGAACTGATGTCCCGTTTAGAAGATCACGAGGATAGGCCTCTTCTTAAAAACCATAAAGATAAAATGGAATTCATAGCCAAACATTTATTTGAGCGCAGGCCCTTCTATAGTCTGTCTAAGCACCGGGTGGTTGGCGTTGGAATCAACGTAATTGATCTTGCGAAACTTTTAAAGTAGGCACACCTTTACTCCCTTATCGGCTTCTACGATTAGTTGTACTGTTTCTTGTAAGGTTGTACTAAGGCTTATTCCTTTGATATCTGCTTTAACAGGATACCTTTTATGACTGCGATCAACTAAAACTGTGGTACTCAATTGTTGCGGATGGAATTCCATAAGTTTTATGACCGCCCACAAAAGAGTGCGTCCGCTATTTAGTACATCATCCACAAGTGCAACATGCGCGCCGCTAGGTAATGAAATCTTTACATCAGCAAGGTTAGGATTGTTCTTGTCTAAGGCTAATTCAAACAGGTTTATATTAATGTCACTAATTGACTTTAATTTTGTTACAAGTTGCTGAGCAAGCCAATATCCATTTCCTTGAATACCAACTACATATAGTTGCTCAGCTTTACTGTGTCTATCATTTAATTCCCAGGCTAACCGCTGAATTTTATGAAGAATATCTTCTGAACTTAAGATTTCTGGTGTTTTCGAACTCATGGACTGAATTTACGTCTTTAGCACCAATTGAACAACGTTTTCAACATGGTGTGTGTGAGGAAACATATCAACCGCTTTACTTTCCTTAATTGTGTACTTTTCCTTTAACATACCTAAATCACGTGCTTGTGTGGCTGAATTACAACTGACGTATACAATCTTTGGTATTTCGTGATAAAGCAGAGATTGAACTACCCTAGCATGCATGCCCTCACGAGGTGGGTCTGTAACCAATATGTTAGGTTTTCCATGCTTGGCCAAAAACTTGTCGGTAAAAATATCTTTCATATCACCGTCGTAGAAGGAAACATTTTTAATACCATTTTTTTTAGCGTTGGCTTTAGCATCCAATATAGCTTCTGGTATTAATTCTACACCTATAACTTCCTTGGCCCTTTCTGCTATGAAAAGAGCAATGGTTCCCGTACCGGTATACAAGTCAAAAACGACATCCTCCTTTTGAATACCCGCCATATCTAGAACCACTTTATAGAGTTCATGAGCCTGTAAAGGGTTTGTTTGATAAAAGCTTTTGGGCCCTATTTTAAACCTTAATTTACCGTTACCGCTGTATTTGGGCATGGCCTCCTGAATATAACCTGGACCACTGTAGGTAACGACTTCTTGGTCGTAAATAGAGTCATTTTGCTTTTCATTTATGACGTATTGAAGGGTAGTAATTTTTGGGAATGCGGCTGAAATGTCAGATAGCAGAGCCTCGCGCTCTATTTCCATTTCACATTTGAATTGAAGCAACACTAATATTTCTCCGGTACTTGCTATTCGAATCATCATGGTCCTAAGCCATCCTTCTTGACTTCGAGCATTGAAGAAGGGTAAGTCTCTTTTAATGGCCCAATCTCGCACAAAATTTCGAATGGCATCGCTTGGTTCAGATTGTAGGTGGCATTTATTTATATCCAAAACCTTGTCCCAGAAACCTGGAATGTGAAATCCAGCTCCGCGGCGTTCGGGATATTCTAAACCACCATCTAGTTGTTCTTGAGTGAGCCATTTATTGTCAGTGAAGCTGAACTCCAATTTATTACGATAGAAATAGGTTTGTTTACTACCTAAGATGGGTTGAAATACCTCGGGGGTAACATGACCAATTTTCCTTAAGTTTTCACGAACCTCTTTTTCTTTGTATTCCAATTGTTTTGAGTAATCTAGATTCTGCCATTTACAACCACCACATACTCCAAAGTCTTGACATACAGGCTCCACGCGATCAGGGCTGTATTCATGTATTTTGACTACCTTCCCTTCAAGGTAATTGCGTCTTTTTTTGGTGATTTGTACATCTACGGTATCGCCAGGTACTCCGCCTGAAACAAAGACTATGCGTTCCTTATCACGACCCACTGCCTTGCCCTTGTTTCCAATATCTGTAAGTTGAATTCGCTGCAAGTTCGGAATCCTTTTTTTTCTTTTCACCATGGTGGCAAAAATACACCTAATTCATTCATTTATAATATAAAAGGGCGGCCATAGGCCGCCCTTTATTTTAATATTTATTCTTTTGGGCTGTTAATGAATAACAACTGGTTCAGCATGAGTAGTACCTTCTTTACTGACTACGACTAAGTACGTTCCTTTCGCGAGTCCTTCAGTTGGGATATGTAACGTACTACCTGAAGTTAATTTGCCATTAAATCCTTCTATTTCTTGTCCTAATAGACTTACTAATTGAACGTTGATAGTTCCTTCAAAGGTTCCTTCAACAGCAATAAAGTCTGTAGCAGGATTTGGATAAATGCTTATGGCTGCGGCTAATTCATTTTCAAGTTGACCAATGGTAAAGGTTGCATCAACACTTTGGAATATTTCCTTAGTATTCTTGTCTTGGAGCCATGCGATAACACCGAGGTTATTGAAATTTTCAACCGTATGCTCTGTATTTAGATTTGCTGGTGCTTGTGCGCTCGCCGGCAATCTATAATTACCATTAAAGGTATAACTCAAGGTTCTGCTCACCGTTGTACCTTGAGTTAGTGGACCTAGACTCTGACCTTGATCGGAAGGCATCATCTTTTTCATTACATTGAAAAATTCCGTTTCGCCGTTGGTTCCAACGTTATTGTAGGTTGTACTTTCATAAATAACAGCGTAGAGTGCCAGGTTATTTGAATTTATATCAGTTAATGGTGTGATATCAATGGTTGTTTCAATTGATTTCGAAAATCTACTGTACGTTGCTGCCATTTGCACAAATGCAGGAACATTCTGAAATTGATCAAATACAGCCTGAGTAACACTGTTTCCGTTTTGATCCCAACCGCCATCAATTTCGACTCGAGGAACACTATTTATACTATAAAAACCTCTTCGGTTACCGACTTCAGTGGTGTAGTAAGGATCACCTGATCCTGGGAAACTCACTTGGTACTTTACGGAGCTGTACTCACCAGGATTTTGGGCGAATACACTTTCCATTTGCGTATTTGCCGGCGCACACGGAGGACAAGTAGAGGAGGTAAAGGTCTCGAATAATGGATAACGTGTGGTTAATGCAGATACGACTTGAACCGATTTCGAGGCTTTATCATTTCCTGGATTACTATCTACATTACCTCCGTTTAGATTGGTTAACCAAGCCTCAACCGTATAAGGTCCGGATGCAGTCGGAGTCCAGCCTGAACTTTGTGATACGGTAGCTGAACTTGCGGACGCAATATTAAGGGATGTTAGAGCAGTAGTTGTTGGAGTTGCTCCATTTATACTGACCATGAGGTCTGCGCTAGTAATAGTTACTGCACCATTATTTACGAAGTCCGCACTAACAGTGAATGGGGCAGAGGTCAATGGTAAATAATTATTAAGATTTACACTTATACCTTGCATTTCGTAGTCCGGTTGTACACCTTGAATGAAACTGTAATGCGTATTGTCTGAAGGATCTGGTAAATTTGTAGATGCACTTGTAACCCCAGTAATTTCATCAACATTCGAAGCATCAATTCTTACACCTATATTAACAGAACCTGAAAAGTTTGCCGTGCGCTGATCAACGATATAGATGTTATTAGTTGTTTCTTCAAATACAACCGACCAATAGGTCCAGTGATTGGTCGTCGTTCCTGTGAAACTAAACGACGAAAACATAACCCAATGCTGACGATTTGGTGCCGTACCGAAGGTTTTTATCGCGATTTCATCATTGGTTCCTTGACCATTCAATCCGAGAACACAAACCGAAGAATCTGGAACGCTTGCGCCATTTAAAGCTACTCTACCACCTGCACTATTATTAGCAAGAGAAGCTTTTTGAGAGAAGGTTACTATACCCGTATTGGAAACTCTGTAGGTGCTGACAGGATTACCGTTAAATAAAAATGTAAACGGAAGATTTTGTGGAGCTGTGTAAGTTCCTGCGATTTGTGCAGACCCCATAATCGATGACCAAGTAGCTGGTAGGCCACCTGTCACAGGATATTCGGAATCTTCTTGATTCACACCATTTGGATTGCCTGCTGCTGGAGCAATGTGATAGTACTGAGCGCTAGATGTTGTAGCGAATGAGACTACCATTAAAAGAGAGAGTAGAATTTTTTTCATACAAAAGTGATTAATAGCGCGTTGAAGTTAAGGTAAATATGTTAATCAACACAAGCTAAAGCCTATATTTGCAGGAGAATTCAAAATTCAAACCTAATGGCAAGAGATTCTAATGCACTAATGGAATTGGAAGAGCGTTTCGGTGCTCACAATTATCATCCACTTCCTGTGGTATTGGAAAAAGGAAAAGGCGTATACGTTTGGGATGTAGAAGGAAAGAAATATTACGATTTCTTGAGTGCTTATAGTGCAGTCAATCAAGGACATTGTCACCCAAAAATTGTTAAGGCTCTTACTAGTCAAGCAAAAACTCTCACCTTAACTTCTCGAGCTTTTTATAATTCTGTTTTAGGTCCTTATGAAAAATTTATAACACAGTTATTCGGCTACGATAAAGTTTTACCTATGAACACCGGAGTTGAAGGAGGAGAAACTGCAAATAAGTTAGCTCGGAAGTGGGGTTACTTAAAAAAGAATATACCTGATAATCAAGCAAAAATCATTTTTGCAACAGGTAATTTTTGGGGAAGGACATTAGCTGCCGTTTCCAGTTCAGACGATCCGATTTCATACAAAGGCTTTGGTCCTTTTATGCCTGGCTATGAACTTATCGCTTATAATGATCTTGAGGCATTGGAATCTAAATTGATGGATCGTAATGTTTGTGCTTTTATGGTGGAGCCAATTCAAGGTGAGGCTGGGGTTGTTGTTCCAGAGGAGGGCTATTTAAAAGGAGTACGCGATTTATGTACAAAATATAATGTTCTTTTTATTGCCGACGAGGTTCAAACGGGTATTGGAAGAACTGGGAAACTACTTGCGACTGACTATGAAGATGCAAAGCCAGATATTCTTGTTTTGGGAAAGGCACTTTCGGGAGGGGTTTTTCCGGTGAGTGCTGTTCTAGCTAATGATGAAGTTATGCTGTGTATTCAACCAGGAGAGCATGGTTCTACTTTTGGGGGAAATCCCCTCGCATGTGCCGTTGCAAAAGCTTCACTGGAGGTTGTAGTAGAGGAAAAATTGTGTGAAAACGCTTTTGAGTTAGGCAATTATTTTCGCCAACAAATGACTGAAATAATTTCTAAAACAAATTGGGTAAATCAGGTAAGAGGTAAAGGTTTATTGAACGCTATTATAATCAACGATACTCCAGATAGTTCGACAGCTTGGGAAATATGCATGGCACTTAAGGAAAATGGTCTCCTTGCTAAACCTACTCATGGTAACATTATACGTTTTGCACCTCCATTAGTAATGACTAAAGAACAGATGACGGACTGTGTCGCCATCATTCGTAAGACACTTTTGGAATTTAAGAAATAAGTGAACCTTCATATTTTTTCTTGTTTGGTCAGAAGGGAGATGAAGCTAAGAGATGAGATTCCATGAATAAAATTGAACTTTCTAGAGTATTACGCGGAGCTTTTTCGTACGGCCTCACATATGAAGAATATTTTGCTTTGAATACTTTAATGGCAAAAGAAGGTAGATCTTCAGGGATGCTCCAGCCCTCTTACATTGAATATACCAAACTTAGTGCTGCCCGTATGAGGCGGTGGAATAAGGTATACAAACCTAGTTTCTCTTTTTTGAATAAAATTAAATCAAAGACTCAACTAGGAGAAAAATGGTTAGTCTTTGGTGAGACATGGTGCGGAGATGTTGCTCATAATTTACCATTTGTTGCCAAATGGGCTTCATTTTTAGAAATAGACCTTAGGGTTATTTTAAGGAATGAGCATTCAGACCTAATGGAAGAATTTTTGACCAATGGTTGTCGTTCAATTCCCAAATTAGTCCGATTAAATCACGAATTCAATGTTCTAGGTTCTTGGGGACCTCGTCCGTCATTATTGATGAAAGCGCACGCTGAGTGGAATAGACAGCCAGAATTTGATAAAAAAGAATGGTTCCTTTTTGCCCAAGATTGGTATAATAAGGACAAGGGTGCTACACTAGAAATGGATTTTGAAGCTTTAATGGATTAAACTATTTCAAGCCATTTTCTTTGTAGTTGATGTACATCTGCTCAAAGTTTTTGTAGATTCCCTCGTTAAAGGTATCGTTCAATACTTTCTTAACCTGAGCGGTTGTAGGATGCTTATCCTTCGTTAGTTTATAGGCTTGCTTCATGGGTCCAGCTTCAAACTCAATAACGTACCAGCGGTCCAAGGCATATATGGTGGTTTTAAACTGCTTTGTATTCCACGTTTCCACTATCCTCATAAGTCAATGTGTATTTTGAGGTTGAACAATCTATTAGTCATATAATTAGGTACGGCATATTGTCCCGCAGCACTCACATCCCTTACCCATAAATAACTTACGGTATTTCGAGCTTGCAACAAGTTAAAAATCTCTGCGCTAATCCAAACTTCCTCAAACTGTTTGAGCCATTTCCACTTGAGCACTTTTATGAAACCAATGTCTGCTCTTCGGTAAGGCGGGGAGAGGAATATACGTTCCCGAGGTTCACTGATGCCGTCTCCAAGGCCGTCCGGTCCAAAAGGAAATCCACCGCCTACCATGAGTGTAAGGCTTAACCGCGAACTCGGATCGTTAGGTAAGTAATCTTGAAAGTATACGGCAAAGTTGAATCGAGTATCTGTAGGGCGCGGAAACCACCCTTGGCTAAAATCAACCAAGGAGTACTCTTCTGCCTTGAATAAACTAAAGGTGAACCAGCTGTCGGTTCCCTGAACAAATTCGCCGTTGATACGGCTATCAAAACCGTAAATGCGGCCCATAGCATTATTCTGAGCAGCATATCTAATACGTACGTTTTCAATATCGTACAGATTTAATCTGTTAAGGTCTTTATAATAAGTCTCAAAAGACCAAACAAACGGTCGTCCCCATAATTCAAAATCTTTGTCTGAACGGGCAGTCAAATGAAGTGCATTTTGACTCCGTACCTCTGTATTGAGTGTCCCGTCTTTTTGTCGTAATTCACGGTAGAAGGGGTATTGGTCGTATAGTCCTGCAGCAATAGAAAAGCTAGTTCCCTGATGGTTTGGTTTGTAAGAGAGTCGAAGCCTTGGACTAATTCTTAATTCACCATTTAGTACAGCATATTGAGTTCTTAGTCCAGCGGTATAGGTCCAAGTGCCTTGGTCCGTGACCCACTTCCCTTCCCAATTCATAAAGGCTTTTAACCGAGTATTAGTCAAAATTTGGGTGGCACTTAAATAGGTGTATAGTTCTAAATCTGCAATGGGAGTACTGTATAATCTTCCATCAATTACGCTGTCCAAATAATTTTCGCGATGTGGTAGACTGTATCCAGCACTATCAATACGCTGCCATTCCTTGTAGCGATCGTAAATATTTTCTCGTTGAATCGTAGTGCCCCAATTCAACTTTCCTTGGATAAAGTATCTACCCTCATTGTATTTAGCATTCATTATATATGCATCCAGGAAGTTTCTTCTGTATTCTTGAAAGGCACCTACGCCTCGAATCTGAGAAATCTCTCCAAAGTCATCGCTGCCTAAATCATTGTTGAGCTCGCTAAGTCGGTAATATCCAATGACGTCTGTGATTTCACTTTCCGTAGTATGGAATCCGGTTACGATAAAACTTCTGAATCCGCTATTGAGCAGCTTGTTGTATTTGGTCGCTAGAAACTGGGTATTATAGCCAAAATTATCTTGTCCATCAAAATAAACAGTAAGGCGCAACGCTTCCGTTAAGGAACCAAAACTTGTTTGCCTGTTTTGAGGTACTTGGTCCATGCGGTTGTGGGAGAGGTGCCCAAAGATTTCGATGGAACTCTGGTTGCCAAACGACTTTCTTGCTAAAATTTGCCCGTCAGCATTGGATGGGAAGTAATCGCTTTGGATATCCGTCGCATTCAATAACAACGCATTATTACGGTAACGAAAACCGCTTAAGATTTCCCAGTCCATACCTGCCTTGGTGGCGCTCAGATTGACGCCTGTAAGTGAGCTTTCGAAAGTAGCATCTAATTCTTCGCCTGGTCTTTTGTATTGAACGTCTAAAACAGAGCTGAGCTTATCTCCGTATAGGGCGGAGAATCCTCCTGCACTGAATAATATATTATCTACCAAATGCGGATGAATAATGCTCATTCCTTCTTGTTGACCCGCACGAGCTAAAAATGGACGAAAAACCTCGAAACCGTTTATATAGACCAAGTTTTCATCGAAATTACCCCCGCGTACATTATACTGCGAACTCATTTCATTACGACTGCTTACACCAGCAAATGTTTTGAGCACACCTTCAACTCCCCCTTCAGCACCCGTGGTGAATTTGATATCTTTTCCCTCAACACGGGTACGCTCGTCCGGCGGGCGTTCGTCCACAACATTCACTTCATTTAGAATTGTGGTATCCATGATTTGTGCCTTTAACAATAGGCTTGAACAACACAACAGTATGAGGGTAAGGTTACGCATCAATTAGCGCCTCAAACTTTGAAAGAGTTGCTGCCAGGCAAAAGGATTAGACAGAGCGCCTAAGATGGCAGATGCTCCAGTGGCATTCATACCATTACCGTAAATACGACCTTCGTTATAGAGTTGCTGATTCTGCATGGTAATTAAATAATCCTGCATTTCAGCGGCATCATAACCCATTGCCACTGCACGTTGGCGTAGTCGGTCCAAAGCAAGGTTGCGTTGTGCAATATCCATTTCATTGGTCTGAACTTCCATGGCTAAGAATTCTTCCTTGAAATTTTCTTTGGATGGCCATGGGTAAACGATGACCGGGTCGAGGATTTCTGTATCCCATTCCAAAACTACACGGGATAAAAATTCATCACCATCCAAAGTGTCGTCTACCCAAAACTTCTGTAATTTAAATCCTATATGTTGGAAAAAGAGGGTATCACCGGGCATGGCTACTAGTGAAAAGAAGCCGTTCAAGTCACTTATTGTCATTTGTCCGCGACTTTTTACTAGGATTTGCACATTGGGAAGCAACTGTTTGAGGCTATCGTTGGAGACCACAATGCCGTGCAATTGTATTGGTTTGTCCTCTTGCCCGTGAAGGTCAGAAGAAAGCAAGGCGAGGCCGAACAGGAGTAATGTTACTCTCATAGTGTAATGATATATTCTTTGGTAGTTGTGTTTCCTACACCGTCAATTACAACGATACGCAAATTATGATTTCCTTCGGCCAATTCCTTCGGTACAATCACTTTTAACAAGTCCTTTTTATAATCAAAATCAATTCTGGCAAACGAACCGTCTATTCTAGCACTATAACGGTCAATTCCTGTCTTATCGTCTTCAGCACGCAATTGAATCTCCATGAAGGTACTGTTGCTGCGTTTAGCAGGCACACTTTTTATCAAGCTTACCTTGGGCTTTTTGACATCTTGGTCGAGCTGGTAAGAACCTGTACTTCGTGTTGCGAACTGCAAAACAGCGCCATTACGTTTACCGGTAATGGCACTTTTCTTTCCTCTACTATCGTATTCCCAAACAAACCACCCTTCTTTATTTTGTTGGAGACTATCCAGCTCCCAGTGCATGGTCATGTGTTTTTGTAAAGGCACAACCGCTTCACCAATGACATAAGTATCGTCACCTTTTTTAAACAGATTGAAAGCATCCTTATTATACAAAGCACCCGAAGGAATGTGTATTTTTATAGGGCCGATTGCCAAATCTTGATCTTTCCTCCAATCTAAACCTTCTGATACGGAATAATCGTTTAATGTTGGAGATCCTTTGAGGTAAAAGATGAGGTTGCGCTGGTTTTTCTGAAAATCAAAAATACTCACACTGATTTCAACAATGCTGTCTGCTGCCACTGAAATCCAACCTTTGGAGGCTTGAAAGGAACGATTAAGTATGGGATAGGTAGTGGTTATTTTCAGTGGGTTGTTTTCTAATTCGTAGAGTCTTGTGTATCGAACACGCTGAGCTGAATATATTGGGTAATTAATGTGTGCATTAATGAATCGTGAAGTATTGAAATTGATTCGGTTGTAGTGAGCTTTAAAAAATACATGCCCGTCAGCTGAGGCTTCTATCAAGTATACCCCGTTGTTATTGTTGGCGCCGTCTTGTTGATCTGTCGTGAAGATGTCAAAACCTTTTGTTTTGTTCATTTTTAAAGTGTCTCCATTTGTAAATGACCCATAACCCCTAAAGTCGCGGTCCGTCCACATGAGCCCTTTTAAGTCAGGCTTTTTATTGTCTTTGACTTTAATTCCAAATTCCAAAGGATTGACAGGTTCTTCTGTTTTGGTATCTCTAATTTCAAAGTGCAGATGTGGCCCGAAAGATCCTCCTGTATTGCCACTAAAGGCAACTAATTGTCCACGGGACACGGGAAATTGGTTAGCGCGAGGGTAGAGGTTCCCGTAGTTTTTGCTGCGGACGCGTAACTGATATTCAATCCATTGTTCCAACTCAGGGTAGAAAGCATTCAAATGGCCATAAACTGTGGTGTAACCTTCTGGGTGGCGAAGATAAAGCGCATTGCCATATCCGTAAGGG
The DNA here is from genome assembly GCA_902614915.1 of uncultured Cryomorphaceae bacterium. Classification (GTDB taxonomy): domain Bacteria; phylum Bacteroidota; class Bacteroidia; order Flavobacteriales; family Schleiferiaceae; genus UBA10364. The sequence continues at coordinate 2,757 of CACMMX010000008.1, read as the reverse complement.
CTCACAGAAATTCTGCTCACATACCCATCGGCTACTGCGCTTACTTTGAGTCCGCTGCGTCCTTGTGTTTTAATATCTATTCCGCCGTGGAAGTGATTACTGCGCAATTCAGCAAAGGTGCCGCTGAGGATAAGCGGGATGTCCAATGGCGCACTGGGCTCGAATTTTTGGGCATTAGCACTATTAAGAGTTAACAAAAAACCAATGAAAAGAAAAATTTTCTGCATGAAGCAAAGTTACAAATGGTATCTTTGAGTGAAACTGTTTCCAATGTCATCTGACTTAAGTTTTCAAATAGAGCATATTGTTTCAAAGGCTGCAGATGTGGTTGAACTCAATGGTGCACTGAAAACTAGAATAGGTGAATTAGAAGATCAAGTGGCTCATTTGCAAGAAGTGCTATCGGCCTTGCAGTTGGAACATGCAGATTTTCAGGAGCAGTTACAGCAACGCAATCTTGCAATGACTGTCCAAAGTGGTTCGCCCGCGTGGGATAGCTATGGTGAGAAAAAAATTGCGGAATTAATACGGGAAATTGACCGTTGTATGAAATTGTTAAGTGCCTAATCTCGTGAGCGAGACACTAAAAATAAAAGTGACCATAGCTGGAAGAACTTATCCTTTAACCATAAAAAGGGAAGAGGAAGAGCAAATCCGAAGTGCCGTAAAGACTATTAATGATGCTGTAGTGCGCTTTGAGGAGCGCTACGCAGTACAGGATAAGCAAGATGTACTCAGTATGTGTGCCTTGCAGTTGGCATCACGAGCAGAACTGGCTTTTCGACAATCTCAAGACGTGCAGTCCCAGGCAAGTAAAGCACTTGCTGAGGTAGAAGTTGCATTAGATGCAGCGCTACAGGACGGATAAGTTTCCCATACTTGCTGTTTTTTGTGTCAAACTCAACGAGCATGTTGTTATGCATCTAGCTCTGAGCGTTACGAGCAGGCCGCAATCCTTGTGAAGGAGAGTTCGCTCCAGTGGAAGGTCAAGGCACTCAGGTAGGTACAAATCCTGATTAAAAGGAGTTTAGACAACAACCGCAGCAGGTGTGGGTTTTTTAGGAACTACTAACCATTTATGATATGGTAATAGAAATTGTAGCTGCAGTAATTGGATTGGTCCTAGGAATGGGGTTAGGATATGCACTGTGGCAGAATGCCTTGAAAAAGAGAGGGGCATTAATGATCGCAGAAGCCAAAAAAGAGGCTGAACAAATAAAGAAAGACCGCATCCTCAAAGCCAAAGAGAAATTTTTGAACCTAAAAGAGGAGCATGAACGCGCCGTCAATAAGCGCGATCAACAGTTGGCGCAACGTCAAAATTCCTTCCGAGAGAAGGACGAACGTTTGAAGAAAAGTATCCAAGATTTTAAGCGCGAACAGCGTGATTTGGAGCGCATGAAAGAAATGCTCGAGAAAAAGCGTGAATCCCTTGACGCGAAAACTAAAGAGGTTGAAAAGCTTAAGAATAAGCAAATTGCTGAATTAGAAGCAATGACGGGAATGACCAAAGATGAGGCGAAAGAGCATATGATTCAGGCGCTCAAGGACAAGGCTAAATTGGATGCGCAGGCATATATTCAGAACACCATGGAGGAAGCAAATTTAACTGCTTCTCAAGAGGCTAAGAAGATTGTTATTCAAAGTATTCAACGCGTAGCTACAGAAAATGCTATTGAAAACGCTGTGAGTGTATTCAATATTGAAAATGATGACATTAAAGGTAAAATCATTGGCCGAGAGGGTAGAAATATCCGAGCCATTGAAGCCGCAACTGGCGTTGAGATTATTGTAGACGATACCCCAGAGGCTATCCTATTGAGCTGTTTCGATCCTGTACGTAGAGAGATTGCACGTTTGTCGATGCACAAGCTAGTGAGTGACGGTCGAATTCACCCTGCACGTGTGGAGGAAGTAGTTGCAAAGACGAGAAAGCAGATTGAGGAAGAGATTATACATATAGGTAAGCGCACTGCCATTGAACTAGGTATTCATGGATTGAACCCTGAACTCATCAAGACAGTCGGGCGTATGAAGTACAGGAGCTCTTATGGACAGAATTTGTTGCAACACTCGCGTGAGGTAGCTAATTTGTGTGCTATAATGGCTTCTGAACTTGGTTTAAATCCTAAACTTGCCAAGCGTGCCGGGCTTTTGCATGATATAGGTAAAGTGCCTCATGAAGAAACCGACTTACCACATGCTTTATTGGGAATGCAGTGGGCAGAGAAGTTTGGGGAAAAGCCGGATGTATGTAATGCCATTGGTGCACACCACGACGAAATTGAGATGACGTCCATGATTTCACCGATTGTGCAGGTTTGCGATGCCATTTCCGGCGCACGTCCAGGTGCACGAAGGATGGTAGCAGATAGTTATGTTCAACGCTTGAAAGATTTAGAAAACCTTGCTTATGACTTTGACGGCGTCACCAAGGCGTATGCTATACAGGCAGGTCGTGAACTTCGCGTCATGGTGGAGAGTGAGAAAGTGACTGACGCCATGGCTGCTCAAATCTCTTACGATATTTCTCAAAAGATTCAAACAGAGATGACCTACCCCGGCCAAGTACGTGTTACGGTGATACGTGAACTTCGTTCAGTAAATGTAGCGAAGTAAAGCTCTTCTTGATTCATAAAAGAGACATTAAATGTAATATCGCTCATTTTATGAGCTTAATTATCCCTATCTCGGTTCGATTTAGGGATTATTTTATTTCTAAGAGTTAGTGGGTAGGTGGAGATTGCAGTATTGAAA
>CACMMX010000007.1 GCA_902614915.1 uncultured Cryomorphaceae bacterium | reverse complement strand
TTGATGTTTCGGCGGACGGTAGTCAGACTCTTCAGAACTTAGACGATGAAATCTACCTTTCAAACAGGTTAGCGGCAGAATATGTAGACGGTATTTTAGAATTTAGGTACCGTTCGTCAGCCAACAACAAAGGACGATATAATCGATTTTATCTTGGTGCAATCGCCGGATATCGAGTAGATTCTTACGCGTATATTAAAGCAGATGACTACCGCGTGAAGTTTTACAATATTGGTGGCTTCAGTGCTGTTCGATATGGCACTTTCCTAAAGGTTGGGCGAGGACCGTTTAACTTGTATTATTACTTCGGCTTGAATTCAATAGTGAATTCAGGTGTATTAGTACCAGAATTGGGAGCTGCGAACAGCCAGAATATTGGGCTAGCTATAATTCTCTAGTTATTTTAGGGGTACAGCGGAACACGCTTCGCCGTAGCTAATTCTCTTTGCGATGCCTCTGAGGGCATCTGCCGTTTGGATATAGGCATCTTGTGGAATACGAGTATCGCCACAACCCTTGATAATCATTGGTTTTCCTTCAAAGGTTGACCAATTTATTTGAGCCAATTTCCATCGGTAATATTGGGAAAAAAAGGCTTCTTCTGTAGGTGCCCAGAAACTCCGAATATTGTGATCACTAAGCTTGGAAGCGACTAAAATAGAAGCCCAAACCGGGAGTATAGCTTCCTTCGAACAATAAATACGTACCACAGCGTTAAGGAATGATGAGAAATCAAATTCCTTTAACGAAGCTCTAAATTCTTTTTCGCGTAATAAGTAATTCTCATCAAGAAATTGCGAGACGTCTAAATGCTCCAGGTTCTCAGGAAGGTAGTCTTCAAGATTGAAGGTAATTAATGGGCTCTGCGCTACTTTATTTAAGATCTCCTCCTTGGCCATAACTGACGGATTACTGTTTTTTATAATCTCTGAAAAATTCTTGGTTTTCTGCTGTTCTGAGGCCGTCAAAAACGAAGCCGGTTTTTGAGGGAAGAATAGGCCCATTTAAACGCTCGTTGTGCCAGTTTTCGTAGGTTATGAAATCAACGGCGGTACGATTATCTAAGCTACCAAACAGATTAAGATTTGCAACTTTCGACCATCCGGGCTGCACGTGCCCTTGGAACACCTTCGCCTTGCTTCCTGAACCGTAGCCTATGAAACCGATACAGTTACCTTCGATATTCTCTCCATTGTCTGCAGCATCACAAAGCGTGCTTAGCAATCCCATGAAGATGGAAGCCGTGTACATATTTCCAATTAAGCTTGAAGCACGTTCAGCCGGAGCCAATGCTTTAGTTACATAAGCGCGGTAGTAATCACTCTTACTAAACGCTTTTACCCAAGTTTTCTCCAGGTCTTTATCGGTGGGTTTGTCACTGCCCATCGCAGTTACAATTTCATCCCATTTCCCATTAGCCTTCATCCAATTCAGGTAGAAATTTACCAACATTCTGCGCCCTTGGAAGGCATAAGGCAAGTGCATAACAACACGGTCCCAATCCAGTGCAGGATTTAAATCCATCTTGCTTTCAAAGTGTGTGAATGCCTCTTGAATACGACTTACATAAGCACTATTGCTATACTGTCCGTCAAAAACGGGCTCCTCAACATAGCTGCGGATCATGCTGTTTCCTCCCCAGAAACCTTCTGCTTCTAAGAGCTTTGCAAACGCTTGCTCTTCACTCAATTTAACGCCTAATAAAGAAGCAGCTTGAACGAGTACAGAGGCTTTGGTATGTGTTCTACGAGGTTTAAAGAAATCATGCTCTCCTTTGGTAGCAACACCAATCTCTGAATCCAATGCTATAATCGCCGGATCTGCACTTACAAGCAATGCCACAGCTCCTGCACCTTGGGTATATTCTCCAGTTGAGCCTAATTCGTATTTGGCTAAATCTGCCGCTATAATTATCGCTTTCTTATCTGGATTTTGCTGTATGTAAAGGCATGCATTCTCCAATGCGTCTACGGCGCCAATACACGCAAAGGTCATGTCTACAGCATCAACATTTTTTAAACAGCGTTCGCCGTGCTTCTTGGCCAATTCTCGCTCAACCAAGTCTAATATGTATGTAGCTGTTGGTTTAGCGCTATCAAGGGCACTTTCTGTGCCGAGGTACAGTCTGCCGACCTTTGATGGATTTAAAGATTCTCTATGAAACATGTCGAGTACGGCATTAGCTCCCATCGAGGCGGCATCTTCGTCGACATCCGGGAAGGACATAGCGGTTAGGCCTAAGCCTCTGTTCAATTTAGCGTATTCGATATTTCTGGAATTCGCGAGATCTTCAATAGGAAGGTAGTGGTTGGGTACGTAGTATGAAATGGCGTCTATTCCAATTTTCATTTGGCGGATATTTTTCTAATTCACAAAAAATCACTCGATTCTTTGCATAATGAATAACAAAGTAACGTCATCCTAAACGGATTAAACGTTAGAAGGTTCTCTTTTTGGGAAAATTTTGAAGAATTATTGTAATTAAAGAATTCCGAGCTCAAGTTTTGCCTCTTCGCTCATCATACTCTTGTCCCACGCAGGGTCGAAAGTAATTTCTACTTCGACGTCATTTACGCTATCCAAAGCTCTAGACTTTTCCTTGACTTCTTGTGGTAAGCTTTCTGCTACGGGACAATTTGGCGAAGTCAACGTCATCAAGATATGAACATTACGCTCAGTACTCACGCGCACATCGTAGATTAATCCTAGTTGGTAAATATCTACGGGAATTTCAGGGTCGAATATATTACAAAGTACGTTTACCACTTCCTCGCCGATTTTTTGCATTTCACTATTTGTCAACTCTTCACTCACCGTATATTTTTATTAGTCGGTTAAAGCTAACGCGTAAAACTTCATTTGTTTAATCATGCTCATTAGGCCGTTTGCTCGCGTGGGACTCAAATGATCTTTAAGCCCAATCTCCTCTATGAAACCAAGATTTGCAACTGCCACTTCTTTAGCTGGTTGATTGTTGAAGACATCAATCAGCATCGCAATGATACCCTTGGCGATAATCGCATCTGCATCTGCCTGAAACAAGATATTTTCGCCGCTCTTCTCAGCGTGTAGCCATACTTTACTTTGGCAGCCTTGAACTAAAAGGTTATCATTTTTCTTTTGTTCCGGCAACGCGTTCAGACTTTTCCCCATTTCAATGATGTGGTGGTATTTATCCATCCACTCGTCGAAGAATTCAAATTCCTTCACCAATTCTTCTTGTCTTTGTTTAATTGTTGTCATTAGCGTAGCATCGTTATGGACTTTTCGAGGGCAGCCTTAAAAAGGTCAATTTCCTTTTTGGTATTATACATCGCAAAACTGGCTCTTACCGTCCCGTCAATGCAGAATGCATCCATGATGGGTTGTGTACAATGTTGTCCAGTACGCACCGCTACTCCTTGTTGATCCAATAATACACCTATATCGTAAGGGTGCGTCCCATCTACGATAAAGCTCAGCACGCTTGCCTTATTCTTAGAATCGCCAATAACTTTGAAGCCGTCAATCTTTGAACACTCCACTGTTGAATATTTGAGCAATTTTTTCTCGTGGGCCGCAATTGCTTTAATCCCTATTTCATTGATGTACTTAAGCGCGGCCCCAAAACCAATAATTCCTTCGATATGTGGTGTGCCCGCTTCGAATTTATGTGGCAGCCCAGCATAGGTACTTTCCTCGAGAGTCACTGTGGCAATCATTTCTCCACCGCCTTGAAAAGGAGGCAGGACTTCGAGCTTTTCACGCTTTCCATATAGCACACCAAGGCCTGTAGGACCGTACATTTTATGACTGCTTAGTGTAAAGAAGTCGACGTTCCACGCGCGCACATCTACTTTGGCGTGGGGTCCACTTTGAGCGCCGTCTATCAATGTCCAAGCACCCACTTTCTCGGCATGCTCTAAAATGGCCTCCACCGGATTAATTGTGCCAAGTGCATTAGAAATGTGATTGAATGCAACCATTGCGGTATTTTCATCAATAATTTCTTCAATACCCTCTAAAACTAACTCACCGTGTTCATTCATTGGTAAGTGACGAAGCTCTGCGCCTGTTCGCTTGCAAAGCATTTGCCAAGGCACAATATTGCTGTGGTGCTCAATGGCTGTGATTACTATATTTTGCTCTTTTGACACTACTGCACCCATACCAAATGCTATAGTATTGATGCTGTCAGTAATACCTTGAGTAAAAATTATTTCTGCGGATTCTTCTGCATTGATGTGTGCACGTACCTCTTCGCGCACAGCTTCTATAGCATCGGTAGCGCGCTGGCTCAAGGTGTGTACACCGCGATGCACGTTAGCGTTGTAGTTCAAATAATAATTTGAAATGGCATCAATGACGGCAATAGGCTTTTGGGCAGTAGCAGCATTGTCTAAATACACCAACGGCCTTCCGTGGATCTTCTGATTCAGAATGGGGAATTGCTGGCGTATGCTTTGTACATCATAGCTCATTATAGTGAGAACTCTAGGTTGATACCGAGCTTTTTAGCGATGACGCCGTTAAGTCGCTTCTCTAACTGAGGAATCTTGACATATTCTAAAGCATCTGAAGCGAATGCATATGTCATAAGGCCTTCAGCTTCGCGCTTTGGTATACCACGAGAACGCAAGTAGAACAATGCATTTTTGTCCAATTGTCCTACGGTACATCCGTGAGAACAACGTACATCATCTGCAAAAATCTCCAACTGAGGTTTCGTATCCACCTTCGCTTTATCGCTCAAAAGTATATTATCGTTTTGTTGGAAGGCATTGGTCTTCTGTGCCTTTTGACGAACGAATACTTTGCCATTAAATATACCGTGACTCTTGCCGAGATAGATGCCCTTATACAGCTCACGGCTGTAGCAATTAGGCTCCTTGTGGTCTACCAAGGTATGATGGTCCACTGTTTGTTCGTTACCAATAATGGTGATACCGTCCATGTGACTTTCAGCGTGTTCTCCGCAAGAGTAGAAGTGTAGGTTATTGCGGACTAATTTTCCTCCGAAACTGTACGTGCCTACATGCACATTAGAACCGGTTGTCTGCTTTACGTGGGTATTATCCACCAATGACGATTTGTCGCTGTCGTTCTGTACCTTGTAATAGCTCACACGAGCATCCCGAGCAGCAAATACTTCGCTCACAAAATTTGTAAAGCTCTCAGCTTCGTCTATATTTTGGTGACGCTCCATAATCTGTACCTCCGCGTTTTGCTCTACAATAATGAGATTCCGATTCTGTGAGAATGAAGCGCCGTTTTCATCTGTAGTTATGTAGAGAATCTCAATTGGCTTGTCTACCGTTTGATTCGCCTTTACTCGGATATACGCCCCGTCATCGGCAAATGCCATGTTTAGATCTACGAAAGTTTCTCCTGCAGGAGCAGCTTTGCCTAAGTATTTTTTAATAATATCCGGATATTTATTCAAGGCAGCTGCAAAGGTGCAAATGTCATAGCTCTGGTGTGTCGATTCGCTTAACCAAGAGCTGTATTTACCGTTGATGAATACTATCTTGTACGTATCTAAATCGCTGAGCAGATACTGTTTGATGTCTCCAAACGATACAGCGCTCTCGCTCTTAAGCATGATTTTATAGTCGTGCTTTAGTAATGGCTTGAGGTTTGTGTATTTCCATTCTTCATCTCGTGTGGTAGGGAATCCAGTAGCCTCAAAACGATCTAATGCTTCTTTGCGCATGTTGACCACACCCAAATTCTTGGCTCCGTTCAAACCAGCTTCAGCAACAACAAATGAAGAGAGTAAATCTTGTGCTAAATCTGTCATGTGTTTTCTGCCTTAATCCAGTCGTATCCTTTTGCTTCTAATTCGAGGGCCAAGTTCTTATCGCCGCTCTTAACAATTTTACCATTGTACAACACGTGCACAAAGTCTGGCTCTACGTAATTCAATAGTCTCTGGTAATGAGTAATGATCATCACAGCATTTTTTTTGCTGCGAAGTTTATTCACACCGTTTGCTACAATCCTAAGGGCGTCTATATCTAAACCAGAATCAGTCTCATCTAGAATAGCTAATTTCGGTTGAAGCATTGCCATTTGAAAAATCTCATTGCGCTTTTTTTCTCCACCGGAAAACCCCTCATTTAAACTTCGGCTCAGATAACTCTTATCCATTTCAAGCAAAACAGTTTTTTCACGCATCATTGCAAGCATTTTTCTCGCTTCCATGGGTTCTTCCCCGCGGCTTTTACGACTTTCGTTGATGGCAGTTTTAATAAAGTTACTTACCGTAACCCCAGGTATTTCTACAGGATATTGAAAACTCAGGAAAATACCTTTATGTGCTCGTTCCTCAGGTGATAGGCTCAATAAATTTTCACCTTCAAAATCTATTGAACCACCACTAATGTCATAATCTTCTCTACCAGCTATAATACTGCTTAAGGTAGATTTTCCTGAACCGTTAGGCCCCATAATAGCGTGAACTTCACCCGGGTTAATTTCCAAATTAATACCGCAGAGAATTTCTTTTTCCTCTACGCGTGCTTTTAAATTTTTGATTTTAATCATGGCTTATCCTACTGAGCCTTCTAGAGAGACTTCCAATAGTTTTTGTGCTTCCACCGCAAACTCCATTGGAAGCTGGTTCAATACTTCTTTACAGTATCCATTTACAATTAGGGCAATAGCTTCTTCTGTACCAATTCCTCTTTGGTTACAGTAGAAAATCTGATCCTCACCAATCTTCGAAGTGGTCGCCTCGTGCTCAATTTGAGCACTTGGGTGTTGCGCTTCGATGTATGGGAAGGTGTGTGCACCACACTTGTCACCCATCAAAAGCGAATCGCACTGGCTGAAGTTTCTGGCATTTTCAGCGCGCGCACCTACGCGAACAAGACCTCTGTAGCTATTCTGGCTCCTGCCTGCACTGATACCTTTGGATATGATCGTACTCTTGGTGTTTTTCCCCAGGTGAATCATTTTCGTTCCGGTATCAGCCTGCTGGAAATTGTTAGTTACCGCAACGCTGTAGAACTCACCCACACTATTGTCTCCTTTGAGGATACACGATGGGTATTTCCAAGTCACTGCAGAACCTGTTTCTACTTGCGTCCAGCTGATCTTGGAATTTCGTTCACAGATACCGCGCTTCGTCACAAAGTTGAAAACACCACCTTTGCCTTCGGCATCCCCTGGAAACCAATTTTGTACCGTACTATACTTGATTTCTGCCTTTTCCATTGCAACGAGTTCAACGACTGCCGCATGAAGCTGGTTTTCATCTCGAGAAGGTGCAGTACATCCTTCGAGGTAACTTACATACGAACCTTCATCGGCTACTAGAAGAGTACGTTCAAATTGTCCGGTGCCTGCTTCATTAATCCGGAAGTAGGTGCTTAATTCCATTGGACAGTGAACGCCTTTTGGGATGTAACAGAAGGAACCGTCGGTGAATACGGCGCTGTTCAAGGCCGCGTAGAAATTATCGCGCTTAGGCACCACAGTTCCTAAATGCTTACGCACCAGCTCAGGGTGCTCCTGAATGGCTTCACTCATAGAGCAGAAAATGATGCCTTTTTCAGCCAACGTTTCTTTGAAGGTGGTAGCTACAGATACTGAATCTACTACTACATCCATCGCTACCCCACTAAGCCGTTTTTGTTCGTCCAAGCTGATTCCCAATTTTTCAAAAGTCTTCAGTAATTCAGGATCAACTTCATCTAAACTGTCTAAAGCTTTCTTTTGCTTGGGCGCACTGTAATAGGATATGGTCTGAAAATCAGGCTTTTGGTAATTAACGTTGGGCCAATTAGGCTCTACCATTTTTAACCATGTCTGAAATGCGTCTAATCGCCATTCAAGCATCCATTTGGGTTCATTCTTTTTTGAACTGATTAAACGAATCACATCTTCATTTAAACCAGGGGGTACTGTTTCGCTTTCGATTTCTGTTGTGAATCCGTATTTATATTCAGATGCGGTAATCTCGTCTATGATTTCGTCGTTCATATGGTATTATACTGCAAAGCTCTCTCCGCACCCACAGGTGCGCGTCGCGTTTGGGTTATTAAAACTGAAACCTTTACCATTTAAACCACCTGTGTATTCTAAGGTTGTTCCAATGAGATAAAGAAGGCTTTTTTTATCAATTACTACTTTAACTCCATTGTCCTCATAGAGTTCAGCATTCTCAGGTATTTCAGATGAAAATTCCATTTTATAAGATAATCCGGAGCAACCACCGCTTTCAACGCCAACACTGACATAGCTGGACGCGAGACTCTTGCCTTCTTCAGCCATTAGAGCAGATAACTTATCTTTGGCTTTTGTGGATATTTTAACCATATTGACTTAGACTAATTCTAAAAAGTGCAACAAAGTTAATGCATATCCGGCTTTCGAATCACAATCAATACTAATAAGGTTATAACTTTAACTTATGTTTGACTCTAATAACCCTCAGCGGACACCCATATCTGAATTAGGCGAGTTTGGACTAATTGATCATCTCGTTAAAAATTCCAAATCAAAACTTATGAATACTGCTCTAGCCATTGGTGATGATGCTGGACTGATAGATCAAGGAGCATATTTTACTGCCATTACGACAGACCTACTCGTGGAAGGAGTTCATTTTGACTTAAGTTACATGCCGTTAAAGCACTTGGGTTACAAGAGCATAGTTGTTAACCTTAGCGATATTTATGCTATGAACGGAACTGCTGAGCATATAACTGTTGGTATTGCCGTATCTAATCGATTTTCCGTAGAGGCACTTGAAGAGATTTATGAAGGCATTAATCTGGCTTGTGAGCGCTACAATGTAGATTTGATAGGTGGAGATACAACGTCTTCAACATCTGGATTGATGATCAGTATTACAGCTACGGGTCGGGTAGAAAAAGGAAAAGCGACGATGCGAAGCGGGGCAAAAGATAATGATTTAATTGTAGTAAGTGGTGATATTGGAGGCGCTTATATGGGTCTCCAAATTTTGGAACGGGAGAAAGAAGTTTTTATTGAAAACCCCGATATGCAGCCTGAATTAGGCGGCCATGAGTATATTTTAGAGAGACAGTTAAAGCCAGAAGCAAGAAAAGATATAGTTGAGCTACTTCATAATCTTAAGGTACACCCAACTTCTATGATTGATATTAGTGATGGTCTTAGTTCAGAAATTATTCACTTAAGTAAAGCATCCAAACATCAGTTTAATGTATATGAAAACAAAATTCCAATAGATCCGAGTATTTATACATTATGTGAAGAATTTAATATGAATACAACGACTGTTGCCTTAAATGGAGGAGAGGATTACGAATTACTCTTTACCGTTCCTATTGAAGATCACGTTAAGATTAAAGCCAATCCTAATCTAAGTGTAATTGGTTATGTCAAAGAGGGCTCTGGAGCAAATTTGATAACCCGCGAAGATAATCTTATAGAACTTCAAGCAAAGGGCTTTAAGCATAATCTTTAGAATATTAAACAATTTTAAATAACGGATATTCGTCATCTTTGCATTTTTAAAAAGCTCTTTTAGCAAAACTGAAAATTCTTGAGGAATCTAGATACGGTAGTTTTTGAGTTAGCGGGGTTGGAGATTCCGAGTAGCGACCCGACATCTTTAGGTTTAGAAAAATTCAATTATATATCAGAAAAAAACCTCTGAAGCGTAATAAAGAATATGGTCCGCCTTTCCAGATCCTTTTTAAAAGTCCGTATTTGTCAAGATTTCCATTAAAACTTATCTACCCGGTTGGTTAAGTCGAATTAAGGCAGAATATTCTCCCACTCTTCTTTATAAAACCAAGCAATTCGTCCATTGCCAAATTTAATTAGAGACCAATTGTTTTCTTCTTTGATTAAAATACCAGAACCACCTTCATTCAGCACTACGACTTGGTTACTTTGATTAGATGGCTCACTATAGCCTATGCTATTTCGTTCTGTTACAATGGCACGCTGCGACTCGGGAATACTTATTTGAGCGATTATAAGCAGTATCATAGCCAAAGAGGTTGTTGTAAAGGGCCATCTCCAAGTAAACGCTACCATTTTAGTCCTTCTTAAAATCAACAAAAAAACGGATAAGATGATAAAACAGCCGCTTAGAATAGTCCAATAATTTGGCTGAAGTATACTGCGCATAGTCTCACTAATCCAATGTAAAAGTTCTTCTTGGGGCTGTAGAATACGCTCAGAAATTCTCAAATTTACCCAATCAAGATTATGCCTTGCGCTTTGATTTATAGGGTCATACAAAATTGCTCTTTCAAAATTTACTTTGGCTTCACCAAGCTCGCCTAATCTGGTATAGCAATTACCCAAATTGAAATACAGAGAACTTTCATGAAATTGTAATTGAACTAAGGTATCATATTTTTCAAGAGCAGCTCTATATAAACCTCTATCATAAAGGGCTCTAGCACTATCCGCAATGGTGGTTAGATGGTCTTCCATATTTCGATAAAAGCGTTCATATTAGAATCGTCATTAGATGAGCTCAACGGAGCATATTGAGCAAGATTACAATTTTCAATGAGCATAAAAATTTCATTTCCAATTGGATTACCGTAGGTTTTCTGTAGGTTGGCTTTAGTAATGTTTTCTAAATTCAATCCTTTTTCAACAAGTCCAAATTCTATGGCGTTTAGCATTTTTCCATACCTCTTTTGGTCCATAGAACTAAAAGCTTTTTGCACTTCTCTTGATTTAATTTTTCTCCAATTTGAGTTTTTTAAGTGGGTTCGTTTTGGTGCAAGCTGCCATAGCCAACACAACCCTAAAATCGCTAACAATATGAGCGTCCCATTCTTAATGAGGGTATTATGATCACTTTTGAAGTCAATGTTTTGTAAATAGTGTATGTCTTCATTCAGGATAGAAGTTTCCTGTTCAGGGACCATCGACAAATTGGAATTTGGTTTAGATGCAGCTAAATTCGGGTTACGAACGGTTAAAGTATCTTCTGTTATAGTAACAGTTTTGTATTTATCTGTCTTTAAATCAAAGTAAGTCCATTTGATTTCTGGCAATACAAAGCTACCGCGGTACTGAGGAACAAGCAGGTATTCGTATTCTTTGTAACCAGTGATTCCGCGCTCACTAAAACGGATATTTTCGTTGAATTTAGGGTCATAGATATCAAAGCCTTCTAAGTTGCTTAACTCAGGCACTTCGGTTATGTTTAAGTTTCCTTTACCCTCAATTCTAAGTTTTATGGTTATACTTTCATCTCCGCTTACCTCGCGCCTACTTATTTCTCTAAATAGATTTAAGGATCCAACGCCCCCGGTAAAATGGGATGGGGCACCATCTGGAAGTGATTTGATTTTTATCGCCGGTATTTTCGCAGAAGCAACTTGAGGAACATACTTCATTAGAGGCATATTGAAGAAATCTCTTTGCCCGGTTGGCACTTGAACCTGACCTCTTATTTTTAGTTCTTGTCCTGCCAGAACTCCAGGGGTATTGGGCAGAATAAGTCGCTTATCAAAATCATATATGGTAGCAACCTTGTTTCCCACAACCTCTCTATAACTCTCCTCCTTTGAATCCAGCTGCTGTTGAAGTACATTCTCAAAGTTGGGGGATTGAATAATGTCTAAATTTCTTACCGGATCAAAAAGAGTCGCTCGGAATTTCAGTATAATGGGCTCTCCGACATAAACGGCTTTCTTTGAGGAGAGAATAGTCACATTAAAACTTTCCTCTGCCTGCTGCTGGATATTGTTTTTCCTTTTTAATCCTTCCTTGACGGTAATTTTAAGCTTATTGCTTTCTATTCGTTTTCCATCTACTATTATGAAGGCTGCAGGAAGCACAAACTCTCCTTTTTGTTGAGCAACAACATCATAGGATAAGGATCTATTGGACGAAACCCTACCATTTATTATTTGAGTTTGACTTGATTGATAAGGTCCGCTGACCACTATGAATTGTTCAAAGTTTGGGGGAGTAATTTCCCCTCTTCTTGCATTTGTTGTAAACGTGATTCTAAAGGTTTCATTGAGATCCACAGCAGTTCTTGAACACTTTGCGGTAAGTGCTATGTTTTGCCCATTGGCGCACACACTAAGAAAAAGTGCTGCAATCAATAATAAGTTACCAATCTTTTTCACTGCTTTTCTTTTTGCCTTTTGCCTTCTTAGAATTTGCTTTTTGCGCCGTTTTCTCTTCTGCCCGTTGTATTGCTTCCAAAAGGCCTTTGATTTCTTCAGGGCTTAACTTGCCTTTAGATTCCCCATCATCTTTAGGCTCTTTACCTTTCTGGTTGTCTTTAGGGTCACCCTGCTTACCTTTATCCTGCTCTTGGTATGGTTCATCTTCACCTTTATTTTGACCTTGCTGATTTTCCTTGTCACTAGCATTATTATCATCAGGATTTTGGTCTTGTGAATCGTTCTTGTCCGTTTTTGAATCTTCCTTTTCCTCTTGTTCTTGGTTTTCGCTTTGGTCTTCTTGATTTTGTTGCTTTTGCTGCTGCATGAGTTTTTCGTATGCCCTATTGTAGTTGTATTGGGCATCTGTTCTAGATGGATTTTGTAGGATGCTTTCTTTGTAATAATTCACGGCTTCTTCGTAAGCTTCCTGATCAAATGCAGCGTCCCCTAAATTGTATAAGGCATCACTTTTTTTATTCTTGCTTTTTGTGTGGCGCAACGATTCTTTTAATGCATTTTTTGCGTCATCAGTTTTCCCTTCCTTAAGTAGGGAAGACCCCAGGTTATACCATCCTTCAAAGCCTTCTGGGTTAATTGCTGTGGCATTCAGAAATTCTTGGGATGCGATAGATGAATTATCCCCTTCGGCTAATTTATTCCCTTGTTTGATACTGTTGTAATAATCGTGAGCACTGCCTTCTTTAATTGTTGGACTTGATTTAAGGGTGTCGGCATTCTGTGCCTTTAACGATGAACAGGCCAATAGCACGATTAAGGTACCGTATTTGGTTGGATTACCTATTTTATTAGGTAAGAGTGTATAAAGTAAAAGGAAGAGTAACGCGGGAAAAAGAAACCATTGAAACTGTGGCTCATAGTCAATTGCGATTTCCTCTGAAATAGCCGCTTGCTCGCCCGTTAGTATAAAATCTTGTACAAGTTTAATTGCCTCATCAGTTCTGTTTCCGTCTATATATTTTGCACCGATTTCTTCCATGAGATTGGACAATATTTTTTCATCTCTTCTTGTAATGACTACTTCGCCTTTTTTATCCTTTTTGTAAATAGTTCCCGATTTGGTTTTCTGAATTGGAATGGGACCGCCGGTTTGCGTGCCCAGCCCTACAAAGAGAATTTGTACAGGAAATTCTGGAAGTTCAAGCCCCGTCAATTCTTCATGATCTTCTCCGTCGGTAAAGACAATTATTAACCTGCCCGCTGGGGATGCTGGATTAAAGTAACCAAAGGCATATTCGAGGGCTGCAGCCAGGTTTGTTCCTTGCGATGGAATTGCATTTGGATTAGCAGCATCCAAAGCCATTTTTGCTGACACATAATCTGTTGTAATTGGCAGGGCAGGATATGCACTTCCGGCATATGCAATTAGACCAACACGATCACCGCTCAGCTGGCCAAGTGTTCTTGAAATGAGCAGCTTTGCCTTGTCTAATCTATTAGGGGCAATATCTTCCGCCAACATAGAGCGGCTCACATCAAGTGCAAATACTACATCCGTACCCTTGCGATTTACCTTTTGCTTTTGACCACCCATTTGAAGGTTTGCTAGACTCAGCCCAAGAAATAACAGAGATAGAGCAAGCAGGGCGTATTTAGTGAAGAACCTTATAGATGCAAATGACCTCTCAAGTTTAGCAGATGAATACGCTAAGCCCAAGATTTTCCAGACCTTTTTTCTCCAATTATGAAATAGAAAAGAACAGATAGTCAGCGTTGTAAATAGCACCGGTCCAACGATTAATAATTCTGGAAATTGCCACTTGAAATCCATTAAAAAGCAGATTTTAAGACTACAAAATTTAATAACAATTCAAATGCTATGAAAGCTATTGCTATCCACACAAAAACGGAATAATGTTCATCATATCTGTAAAATTGAAATCCTTCAATTTCACTTTTTTCTAGACTGTCAATAATTTCATAAATATTCTCCAAGCTTTCCCTGTCCGTAGCTCTAAAATATTGACCATTGGTCATCTCAGCTATTCTTTTAAGTAGCGATTCGTCTATGGTAACTTGCACAGGACGGTAAACAAATTTTTTAGTATTCGGGTCAATACCCACGGGCATCGAAGCAATCCCATTGGTGCCTAGGCCAATTGTATATACTTTGATGCCCAAACTTGCACATAATTCGCCTGCTTGAATAGGATCTACTAACCCAGCATTATTCTCACCATCTGTGAGAAGGATGATGATTTTACTTTTAGCTGTGCTTTCTGCTAGTCTATTTGCTGCAGTACTAAGTCCCATGCCAATTGCTGTACCACCATCAAGCATATCATATTGCAATGACCTAATTTGTTCATTAAGTAAGCTATGATCAGTAGTTAAAGGAACGGGGCTATATGATTCTCCTGCGTAAATCACTAGGCCAATCCTATCCATATTCCTTCTAATCACATAGTCTGTAGCAACTTCCTTTAATGCTTCTAGTCTATTTGGTTTTAGGTCTTTTGCCAACATGGACGTGCTTATATCTAACGCCAACATCATATCAATACCTAGGGTTTGTGATGGTTGTTGGTTGACTTGTGTTGTCTGTGGGCGAGCCAAGGCGATACAAATAGAACCTACGGCTAACCATGATAAAATACCCGTATAGTTTTTTAACGATGCAACCCAATATTTCCCTATCCCTTCTATTTGAGAGTACCCATAATGATTCATCCGTTTGGAACGCAATATCACCATCATTATAATGGCAATAGGTATTGCTATCAGGCCGTAAATCCACAATGGGTCGCTAAAATTCCAATCACTCATCTTGGTCAGATTTAGGTTTGAAATTAACCACCAATTCTTCCGCTCGGCTCAGGCAGTCTAGATGGTCTTGAACGGTCATCTGACCTTTTGCAAATTTTACAAAATCTGCTCGAGTCATTATAAATTCATAACTCTGTAGCCATTCTTCTTTCCATTTATTTTGAAGCATAGAGAGACTCTCGGCAGTAGTTTGTTCGGTCAGAGGTAAACCACATTGCTCGCTTAGATACAGTCTAAGTATGTCGCCAATTTGTACATAGTAATCTTTCGCATCTTGTTCCCAAAGTTTTTCTTCTTTGAGCCTTGCCAGTTCTCTCATCGTGTCACCAAACCAATCTTTTGAAGAAACAGCTAAAGGTTTTTCAGAGGGGGAAGGTTTACGTTGAAAATATCGAACAATTGCAAAGAGTATTAATAAGGCAAGAGCGCCAAGCCCTAGATGAATTTTATAATGATTGACCCAACCCAATAAACTAAATGGAACGGTTGCTAATGCTCTATCTTCTGCACGTAATACCCCTTGCGCCTCAGGAATAATATTCACTTGTACAACTACGGAGTCATTTTTATACAAATTGGCACCAATTCGCACTTCTGCAAAGGGTAAGGTGAACGTTCCCGAATCAAGCGCAAGAAAGGAAATACTATATTGAATACTTTGTTTCAAAGTATCGGTTTGCAATGAAATTAACGTCAATTCCTGAATGGAATCAAGCTCGAATGAATCTGCGCTGCTTGTGTGCTCTATGGTATACTTTATTAGATCACCAACGTAATAATTTGAGGTATCACAATACGCATGTAATACAGCATGATCCACAGCACGTTGTTCTTGACCAACAAGCCAATTTGAGGATAGAATAAGGATAAATACTATAGTTCTAACCATTATCGCGACTTAGATTTTAAGTAGTTCAATAGTGGAGGAACATAATCTTCATTCATCTCTACTGAGATTAAGCCGGCACCGGACTGCTTAGCAAGGGTGCTCAGTTGCGTGTTTTTATATTCAAATCGCTTAAATAGTTTATTTCGTAATTCTCTGCTGTTTGAATTTATCCAACGCACGGTACCAGTTTCAAGATCCTGTATTGGGACCATACCCAAAGAGGGCAATGAAATTTCTTTTTCGTCAAAACTGTGAATTGCACACAAATCATAGCGTTTTGCCGCGATTTTAAAACTTTTATCGGGCAAATTGCCAATAAAATCGCTCATTATAAACACATTACTGTGCCGCTTTTGAATTTTCAATAAATGTTCTATTGCTAGGTCAATATTCGTTCCGGAAGATTGAGGCTTCCATTCCAAAAGGGTCTGAATTATTCGCATGACATGCTTTTTACCTTTTTTAGGTGGAATCACCTTTTCAACCTCTCCAGCAAAGAGTATGATGCCAATTTTATCATTATTACCCATAGCACTAAAAGCTAAAGTCGCGGCTATTTCAGTTAATGAATCGCGCTTGCTACGCTCGCTTGTTCCGTACTGTATACTCTTGCTGATGTCGATTACTAAAAACAAGGTTAATTCGCGTTCTTCCTCAAATACTTTAATGTAGGGTGCACGTTTTCTAGCAGTGACATTCCAATCTATGCTCCGGACATCATCACCACTTTGGTAAGGACGAACTTCGGTAAAGCTCATACCTCTTCCTTTGAATGAACTTTGATATTCTCCGGAAAAGAGCTGATCGCTTAATCGGCGCGTTTTAATTTCTATGCGACGAACTTGTTGTAATAAGGTAATTGCGTCCAAATCAGAGGAATTCTAGGGAACCATTAAGGTGTTGAGCACCTCGGTAACTATATCGTCTTGGGTGATTTCTTCCGCTTCTGCCTCATAGGTTAAACCAATCCTATGTCGCAAAACGGAGGGGGCTACAGCTCGGACATCTTCTGGAATAACAAAGCCCCGATGTCTAAGGAATGCATGGCATTTTGCCGCCTTTGCTAATGCTATAGAACCACGTGGTGAGGCACCAAAACTAATTTTATTACTCAAGCTAGGGATGGCAAATTCCTCTGGAAATCGAGTTGCAAAAACAATATCAAGGATGTAAGATTCAATCTTTTCATCCATATAGATACTATCAATAGCTGCACGCGCCTTTAGAATTTGCTCGGTACTGATCACGGAATTTAATGATTCCGTGTTGCTGCGAAGCTGATTACGCATTATGGTTCTTTCATTATCTCTTTCAGGATAGGTCAATGTGATTTTCAACAGGAATCGGTCCATTTGCGCTTCAGGGAGAGGATAAGTCCCTTCTTGTTCAACCGGGTTTTGAGTAGCCATTACCAAAAAAGGCTTAGGCAATGAGTAGCTTTTATCACCTAGAGTCACTTGCCTTTCTTGCATTGCTTCAAGTAGTGCACTTTGAACTTTTGCAGGAGCTCTATTGATTTCATCTGCAAGGACAAAGTTGCTAAATACCGGGCCTTTTTTAGTTTCAAAAAGATGTTCACTCATGTTGTAAATCTGTGTACCTATGATATCTGACGGTAACAAATCTGGGGTAAACTGTACCCGAGAGAATGAAGCGCCAATAGTCTGACTTAGACTATTAATGGCAAGTGTTTTTGCTAAACCAGGTACACCTTCTAATAAAACATGACCGTCGGCTAACAATCCAATTAAAAGACCTTCGACCATGCCTTGTTGGCCAATGATTACTTTACTCAGTTCATTTTGAATGAGGGTTATAAATGAACTTTCATTTTTAATGCTTTCATTTAATGCGATGATATCAGGAGTCGTCTGCATAAATATGGTTTTTAATCAAGGTCAAAAGAACGCATATTGCGGAAAATAATTGGTTAAAAGAGGGTTAAAAAACGATTATTCTGACCAATTACCGAGTGATTTAATTTGGTTTTCAAATATTCCGAAATAATGGCCCGCCTCGCCCAAAGGATGGTGTCCAGTCAATGCTCCAAAAGCAGGCAGGATAGCTATCCAATCGTTGAAGAAAAATGCTTTGATTTTTACTCTGAATTTTCCTTTCCCCTTTAGTGTAGCACCAGGATGAAGATGGCCACACAGAAGAACTTTTTCCCTTGATAGTTCTGGGAAGACTGTTTTTGCTGTAGCCCATCGGAAGGGCCTGTTGTTTTTGAAATTAGTGCCTGGCGGTTCATGGATACAGATAAAGTTTCCAATTTCTAATACATCAGTGATATTTAAGTCACTCCAATCTGGTACATCATGGTCGTGATTCCCTCTGACTAAAGTAAAAGTACGGTGGTATTCTTTTTCAATAAGACTCTTTAGATCTATAGTTTCTCTATTTTGATACCCATCAAAAAGGTCCCCAAGAAATACCACATTGGAATAAGGATGCCTTTTTATAGCCTCTTTTAATCTTTGCATTCCTTTTTTATGAACCGCAACAGGAGTTGGGATTCCTTCTTTTCGTAATTGACCGCTTTTGCCAAGATGAAGGTCAGAAATAAATAAAGTATTCAAAGCATTCACATGCATTGAACCGTCAAAATATAAACGACAAGATTGGTCGCCGAAGGTGAAGTCGAGCCACTGCCCCATTACCTAAAAACACTACGTTGAAAGATAAATAGAAGGCCTACACCAGTAGATATTGCGGTATCTGCAATATTGAATATAGGCCTAAAAAAGGTAAAGTATTTACCGCCCCAAATAGGCAGCCATTCTGGAAGATTTCCTTCATAGAGCGGGAAGTAGAGCATATCCACCACTTTACCTTGTAATGCCGGAGCGTAACCTCCTGTTTCAGGCATAAATTCTGCAATCTTTCCCAATGAATCTGAAAAAATAAGACCGTAATACAAACTGTCTAAAACATTACCAATCGCCCCCGCCAAAATGAGACTTATCCCCCAAATAGCTGTTTGGGGGGCACCCGATTTAATATTTGAGCGAAGCCAAAAAGTCAGGCCAACTATGGCGATAATTCTGAAAATCGTCAAAACTAATTTTCCTGTAACGCCCCCGAGCTCTAATCCAAAAGCCATTCCCGGGTTTTCGGTAAAATGAATATGAAACCAAGAGGTGATTTCAAAGCTTTGACCAAGATACATAGTGCTCTTTATCCAAAGCTTTACCAATTGGTCAATTAGCAGTACGGCTAGAACAATTGAAGTTGCTTTTCTCAACGCTGATTAAGTTTAGCTTCCATGCTTAGTGTCGCGTGAGGAACTAATTTAAGTCTATCTGCTTCAATAAGTTTACCGGTAACTCTGCATATCCCATAAGTTTTATTTTCAATACGCACGATGGCATTTTTTAAATCGCGAATAAATTTCTCCTGCCGTGAAGCTAATTGAGAGTTTCTTTCTTTACTCATGGTGATAGAGCCCTCTTCAAATGATTTAAACTGAGGAGAGGTATCGTCTGTACCATTATTCATATCATTTGCAAATTGCTCTCTTAGAAGCGCTAAATCTTCTTCAGCTTTTACTATTTTTTTTTCAATGATTGCTCTGAATTCTGCTAATTCTGAATCATTATATCTGGTTTTTGCTTTATCCGACATGTTCAAATTAGTTTACTGTATAGGTTGAGGAAGCACGAATTTAATAAATCTTTGAAATGGAAATATAAATATTATACCCTTCTACTTCTGTTTCGTTTTCAGAGGTTTCGCTCCATAATATACAATCTGCTAGCACTTCGTCTTTTATATATGTTTCGAAATTTTCTAGATTCGACGAGAAGGTTTCTTCAGATTGAATCGTAACAGAAATTCTGTCCATAACATCTAATCCTGATGATTTACGCAAATTTTGAAGTCTGTTCACCAATTCTCTTGCCAATCCTTCATTGCGTAATTCCTCCGTCAATTCGGCGTCTAATGCAACGGTTAAACCATCACCGGTTGCAACCAGCATTCCCGGAATGTCTTCTGTTACTACTTCACAATCAGCGATGTCTATGGTGACCAGTTGACCTTGATCTTCAAAGGAGATTGCTCCTTTGCTTTCAAAATCATCTATTGCACCGGGCTCCATGCCTTCAATAAAAGCCTTCACGGCTTTCATGTGACGGCCAACTTTAGGTCCCAGCGCCTTAAAATTGGGCCGTACTTTTTTGATAAAGACCCCAGCATCTGGAGCTATGATTTCAATGGTTTTCACGTTGACTTCTGCAAGTAAAAGATCCTGTATGCTTTCTAATATTTTGGTGTCATCATCATTTAAAGCGGGAACAAGAACTCTCGCAAGAGGCTGTCTAACTTTTAAATTTTCCTTTTTACGGATACTTAAAACTAATGAAGTTAGTTTCCTTGCGGTGTTTATTTTATGTTCTAGTTCCTTATTGATGAGCGATTCATTACTAGAAGGATATTCCGTTAAATGAACGCTATTTTCTTTTTCTAAAACCACACCGTTGTGAAGGTCATGATACAATCGGTCTGCATAAAATGGCGCTAACGGCGCCATTAGACGACTCAATGTTTCTAAACAGGTCCATAAAGTTTGGTAAGCGCTTATTTTATCAGCCTCATATTCACCTTTCCAAAATCTGCGACGACCGAGTCTAACATACCAATTAGAAAGTTTTTCGACGGTAAATTCTTGAATTGGTCGGAAAGCGCGGGTAGGTTCAAAGGCTTCCATGCTATCAACTACTTGTGCTATCAAGGAATTTAATTCGGATAAAATCCATTGATCCATTTCTGGTCGCATCGATGCCGGAATGGCTGCTTCTTTGAATTGAAAATCATCTACATTGGCGTAGAGTGCAAAGAAGGCGTATGTATTGTGCAATGTGCCGAAGAATTTACGACGAACTTCCTCTAGGCCATCCACATCAAATCTTAGGTTATCCCAAGGTGAGGCATTGGTGAGCATATACCAACGAAGCGTATCCGCTCCGTATTTTTCCATAGTCTCAAAAGGGTCCACAGCATTGCCCAATCGTTTGGACATTTTCATGCCATTTTTATCTAAAACAAGACCGTTTGAGATTACGTTTTTATAGGCCACTTTATTGAATATCATTGACGAGATGGCGTGCAGTGTGAAAAACCAACCGCGCGTTTGATCTACCCCTTCAGCAATGAAGTTGGCTGGAAACGCCCCATGGCCATCCACTTTGTCCCTGTTTTCAAAAGGATAGTGCCATTGAGCATAGGGCATTGAACCGCTATCAAACCAAACGTCAATCAAGTCACTTTCACGGCGCATTACCTTGCCCTTAGGACTTGTCAAAATGACTTTATCCATGATGTGACGATGAAGGTCAATCTTATCATAGTTAGACGCACTCATATCACCAGCAACAAAACCTTCGAGCGGATTGTGGTCCATATTTCCAGCATCTATGGACTTGCGTATTTCCGATTGAAGCATCTCTACGCTTCCAATGCAGATGTGATGGTCGCCATCTTCAGTGCTCCATATGGGTAATGGGATACCCCAAAATCTGGAACGACTTAGGTTCCAATCGTTTAAATTTTCGAGCCAATTCCCAAAGCGTCCAGTTCCTGATGAAGCAGGTTTCCAGTTGATGGTTTTGTTCAAAGCAATCATCTGGTCCTTT
Source organism: uncultured Cryomorphaceae bacterium (assembly GCA_902614915.1). Classification (GTDB taxonomy): domain Bacteria; phylum Bacteroidota; class Bacteroidia; order Flavobacteriales; family Schleiferiaceae; genus UBA10364. The sequence continues at coordinate 55,300 of CACMMX010000007.1, read as the reverse complement.
TTGGAGGTAGATTTTATAAACCAGCTATCAAGCGGGTAGTACAAGACAGGTTTGTCCGTACGCCAACAATGTGGATAGCTGTGTTCGTACTTCTCAATCTTGAACGCTTTGTTTTCTAACTTTAGTTTTAAGGCAATGCGTTCATCAACGCTCAAATAAGTCTTGAGCTCGGGGATGATTGGCTTAAGTTTTTCTTTTTGCTCGCGGAATGCTGTTTCTTTTTCGTTGTCTGTAAGGTATTCTGATTTGATGTATTCGTTGCCCAAGCCAAATATTGGGTCTGCTAATTCCGATCTGAATTTTCCTCGTAAATCTACTAGTGGAACTAACTCATTATTCTCGTCGAGTACCAATAGAGGTGGCACCCCAGCATCAGCAGCCACTTTGGCATCCTCTGCACCAAAGGTCGGAGCAGTGTGAACAATCCCTGTTCCGTCTTCCGTTGTAACGAAATCCCCTGGAATGATCTGAAAAGCATCTTCTGGTCTTTCATGAGGTAAAGCGTAGGGCAAAAGTTGCTCGTACCGAATACCCACAAGGTCTTTTCCTTGAAAACTTTTTAGTACTTCGAAGGGAATTTTTTTGTCGCCGTTTTGATACGAATTAGTATCGCCCTCCGCGAATTTTTTACCAAAAAGTTTACCCAGTAATGCCGATGCTGCAATGATATTAACGGGCTCAAAAGTATATTGATTGAAGGTCTTTACTAAGGAATATTCAATCTTTGGACCAACGGTTAGCGCAGTATTGGATGGCAAGGTCCAAGGTGTAGTGGTCCAAGCTAAGAATTGTGCATCCTCTGTGTCAAAGAGCGCCCTTGTTTTCTCAGATGAAATCATCTTGAATTGTGCAATAACCGAGTGGTCTTTTACATTCCTATAGCATCCGGGTTGATTGAGCTCGTGCGAACTTAAACCCGTTCCGGCCTTCGGTGAATAAGGTTGAATCGTATATCCCTTGTAAATAAGTCCTTTCTTATACAGTTCAGCGAGAAGCCACCATACGCTCTCCATGTATTTAGCATCGTAGGTTACATAGGGATTGTCCAAGTCCACCCAGTACCCCATCTGATTGGTAAGTTCTTTCCAGATGTCCGTGTAACGCATTACGGCTTTTCTACATGCATTATTGTAATCGAATATGGAAATTTTGTTGCCAATATCTTCTTTGGTGATTCCTAATTCTTTTTCTACCCCCAATTCAACCGGAAGTCCGTGTGTATCCCATCCCGCTTTGCGATTAACTAAATAGCCTTGTTGCGTTTTGTACCGACAGAAGACGTCCTTAAGGCAACGCCCCATCACGTGATGAATACCTGGCAAACCGTTGGCGCTTGGTGGGCCTTCAAAGAAAATCCAAGGTTCAGCTCCTTGACGTTTCGAGAGCGTTTGTTCAAATACGTTTTCTGCCCTCCAGCGCTCAAGAACGTTTTTGTGTACAGCAGCTAAATCTAAATGTGAATATTCGGGGAATGTGCTCATTGGGTTTCTATACAGTGGCAACGCACTTAAGTTCGATTGCTATAGGAGTGGGTAGACTGTTGATTTCAACGGTAGTTCTACACGGTTGATTTTTTTTGAAGTATTCAGCGTAAATAGTATTGAATGTGTGAAAGTCACGCTTCATATCCACAAGGAATACGGTTATATCTACAAGTTTTTCCCAAGAAGAGCCGCTTGCTTCTAAAATTGCTTTCACATTCGCAAAAACACTATGTACTTGTGCTTCAAAGTCAAAGGATTTAAAATTTCCATTGTGGTCTAATTCTAAACCTAAAACGCCACTATCATTAGCATCACTCCCAACTGTACGTGGGCCTACACCGGACAAAAATAACAGGTCCCCAACTCTCCTTGCATGTGGATATAATCCAACTGGTTTTGGGGCAGCGGTGGTAGATATTTTATTAGAATCGGACATAGTTAGACGTTTTATGGCTGCAAAAATAAAGAATGTGCCTCGGAAGCAAGGTATAAAATGCTTTAGGTTAAAAAATAAACTTAGTGTTATTTGGACACTTACTCCAAAACCAATTATATTTGAATTTGTATGTGAAGATTGGTGGTTCTTTTTTTACATGCTTCTGTGATAGGTTCTAGGGGCTATTTGGCAGGATTTTCGCAGTGTTATTGAATCGATTTTTAACATTAGGAAATACTTCCAAATTCCCCTTTTTTTCTTTTAATGAACCTTCAGTACAACTACTATTTTTTGGCTTAACTTCCGCTTCTGCACTATCATGGTGTTCAATTTTTATTCAATATGTGTTATTTGGCGTTTTTTTAGCGTAAAAGCATCTTGTACAACCTTGGATACCTATTATTTTTGTGGACCATTTTAAGTTAAATCCAGCCCAATGCTGAAATTTATATCAAAACTAGTCGGCTCCAAAAGCGACCGCGATTTAAAAAAGCTTCAACCCTTTGTTGATGCTGTAAATTCATACACAGATAATATAGAGTCACTTTCTAATGATGCCCTACGTCAAAAGACTTTGAATTTTAGGTCGGCAATAGAAACTGCTACATCAAGCCTTGAAGCGCAAAAGACTTCTTTATTTGAGCAGATTCAGGCTACGGAGAATTATGATGTGCAAGAACCACTGTACGAACAGATTGAGGCGCTAGATGCGGAAGTATTGAATGAAATTGAGCGCGTTCTTTTGGAGGTACATCCTGAGGCATTTGCTGTCGTAAGAGAAACTGCAAAACGATTTATGGCGGGCGAGGTACGGGCAACAGCAACGGCATTGGATCGGGACCTAGCCTCAAAGCTTCATCATATCACCATAGAAGACGATCAGGTGGTATTTGCAAATTCATGGAAGGCAGCAGGTGGAGACATTAAATGGAATATGGTCCATTATGATGTACAGCTCATTGGTGGTACCGTACTGCACGAGGGGAAAATTGCGGAGATGCAAACAGGAGAAGGGAAAACCCTTGTTGCAACCCTGCCTGTTTATTTAAATGCACTTGCCGGTAGAGGCGTGCACGTCGTTACTGTCAATGATTACCTCGCCAAACGCGATTGTGAATGGATGGCCCCATTATTCAATTTTCACGGCTTAACCATTGATTGTATTGATAAATACCAGCCTAATTCCGAAGCCCGTCGTATGGCGTATTACAGCGATATTACCTACGGAACCAATAATGAATTTGGGTTTGATTATTTGCGCGACAACATGGCTCGCAGAGACGAAGACCGTGTGCAAACTAGAGGGCATCATTTTGCTATTGTAGATGAGGTAGATAGCGTTCTTATTGATGATGCAAGAACACCCTTAATTATTTCTGGTCCAACACCAAAAGGTGACCAGCATGAGTTTAATGAGCTCAAAGGATTCGTAGAATCTCTAATAACTGCTCAAAAGAACTTGGTTCAAAAGGAATTGACCGACGCGAAAAGAATGATTGCAGACGGTGAAACGGATGAAGGCGGAGTTAAGCTTCTACGCGCCTATCGTGGACTGCCTAAGTCAAAACCTTTAATTAAATTCCTCTCCCAAGAGGGAATGAAAACCCTGCTCCAAAAAACAGAAAGCGTGTACCTACAAGAGCAGGGTAAAAAAATGAAGCTCATTGATGAGGACTTGTTTTTCACAATTGAAGAAAAGAACAATCAAATAGACTTAACTGGAAAAGGAATCGACTTAATTTCCAAGAGTACAGCAAAAGATTTCTTTGTAATGCCTGATATTACTGCCGAATTAAGTGCTTTAGAACATCTAGATGTTTCTGCAGAGACGAAAGCAGAAAAGAAAGATGAAATTATGCGCGATTATGGCGTGAAAAGCGAACGCATTCATACTGTCAATCAGCTCTTAAAAGCCTATGCACTTTTTGAAAAGGATACGGAGTACGTCATAATGGATAACAAAGTAAAGATTGTGGATGAGCAAACGGGTCGTGTCATGGAAGGTCGTCGTTATTCAGACGGTTTGCATCAGGCTATTGAAGCAAAGGAAAATGTTAAAATAGAGGCCGCCTCGCAGACCTATGCGACCATTACTTTGCAGAATTACTTCCGGATGTACCACAAGCTTGCCGGAATGACGGGAACGGCAGAAACAGAAGCGGGCGAATTCTGGGAAATTTATAAACTCGAAGTGGTTGTTATTCCAACCAATCGTCAAATTGCGCGCGACGATCGTGAGGATTATGTGTACAAAACAAATCGCGAAAAGTACAATGCTGTAATTGAGGAGATTTTCCAGCTCAGAGAGGCAGGTCGACCTATTCTTGTTGGTACTACTTCGGTTGAGATTTCAGAACTATTGAGCCGCGCATTGAAAATTAGAAAGGTTCCTCATCAGGTGTTAAATGCCAAGATGCACCAAAAAGAAGCTGAAGTTGTAGCTGAAGCAGGTAAGCCAGGAATGGTGACTATTGCAACGAACATGGCCGGACGTGGAACGGATATAAAGCTGACCGATGAAGCTAAGGCTTCGGGTGGATTGGCTATCATAGGTACAGAACGCCACGACAGCCGCCGTGTGGACCGTCAGCTCAGAGGTCGTGCTGGACGTCAAGGAGATGTGGGTTCCTCGCAGTTTTTTGTTTCATTAGAGGACAAGCTTATGCGTCTTTTCAATTCTGAGCGTATTGCCGGTCTGATGGACCGACTAGGCTTGGAAGAGGGCGAGGTGATTCAGCACAGCATGGTTTCGAAGAGTATTGAGCGTGCGCAGAAAAAAGTAGAGGAAAACAACTTCGGTACGCGAAAACGATTATTGGAGTACGATGATGTGATGAACAGCCAGCGTACGGTTATTTATAAACGTCGATCTAACGCTCTGAAAGGACAGCGAATTAAGGTAGACATTGCCAATATGATGTTCGATACATTAGCCGATTTGGTAGAGGCATATCAGCCATCAAAAGATTTTGAAAATTTCAAATTGGATTTCTTCCGCACCTTTGCTTTTGAGCCAGATATGATTGCGGAAGAATTTGTTGGTGGTGATTTTGAAACGGTTTGTAATAACCTATTTAAACAATCTACTAAGTTCTATAACAAAAAAAGTACGCGAATTTCTACTGCGGCAATGCCCATCTTCAAACAAGTCTATGACGACCCGAAGAACAGTTTTGATAAAATCTTAGTTCCGATTACAGACGGCAGAAAAGCTATGCAGGTTACTAGCGTATTGCATGATGTGATAGAATCGGAGGGCCGTAGTTTAATTTCAGACGTGGAAAAGGGTATTTCAATTGCTATCATGGACGAAGAATGGAAGAATCATCTCCGTGCCATGGATGATTTGCGTCAAAGTGTACAAGGTGCAGTATATGAGCAAAAAGATCCGCTATTGATCTATAAATTTGAATCTTTTGAGCTTTTCAAAGGTTTGGTAAGTAAGGTGAATCAGGAAATAGTGAGTTTTTTATTCCGTGGTAATTTACCAGAGAACAATCCTTCTCAGGTTCGTAGGGCTCCAGCAAATGTGCCAAAGCAGCCTAAACTACAAGAAGGTAGAAATGACAGTGGCGTTTCGCAGCAGAGTCAAAATCTAGGCCAATCGACACCTGCAGGGTCACCTCGTAAGCCTACTCCAATTGTAAGGACGGGTAAAAGTTATGGTAGAAATGATGTTGTATCTATACGCAACACAGCGACGGGCGAAGTTCAAAATATAAAGTACAAGAAGGCTGAACCGTTATTGGCCAAAGGCTGGGAAATCATAGAGTAATAATTGATGTTCTGGAACGCAATCATAAAACTCATTCTAAAAAATAAACTTGCTTGGTTGGTTTTTTTGGGACTTTCTGCAGTTTTTATGGGCTATACGGGCAGCAAGGTAGAAATGGGCTATGAATTTGCGAAGCTCATGCCCGAAACGGATTCTGTGAGCATTGAGTACAATATTCTTGTTGAAGAGTTTGGTCAGGCTTCCAACACCATAGTTATTGCAATGGAAGATTCAGATTTCTTTGAGCGTGAGCACCTGAAGGAATGGTTAAGTTTAGTGGATAGTCTCAAGTTAGTTGACGGTATTACAGATGTCCAAAGTTTAACAGAGGCTTATGGTCTTGAGGTAGATACAATCACAGAAAAATTAAAGCCATTTATTCTCTTTGATAAGCTTCCTGCCAACGTTGAGGAAGAAATTGCTCTTGAGGCTAAGGTTAAATCATGGCCTTTTTATAAAGGAGGGCTTTATCAAGGCGATACATACATGATGATATTACGCATTGATGAAACACGTTTGTACAATGAAAGTATTGTGAGTATTATCGAGGGGGCAAAAAAACAAATTCTTAATTGGGAAAAAGCTACGGGGCGTAATTTACATATGAGTGGCTTACCATGGCTTAGAATTGCTAACGCCAGCAACCTAGAAAAAGAAATTTACAGAACAATAAGTCTTACCTTACTTGTCACTATTGTGATTTTCTTTTTGTTTCTCAAGAGCGTCAGGGCGACTGCTATTTCTTTCTTGGTAGTTCTCCTTGGTGTAACTTATTCACTTGGTATCATGGCTATGTGTGGGCACGGTATAAGCATATTGACCTCATTGATACCGCCGCTGATAATTGTAATTGGTGTACCGAATTGCATCTATTTGATTAATAAATACCATCAAGAGTATAAGAAACACGGCAACAAGAGTTTGGCTATTGAAAATGTGATTAAGAAGGTTGGATATATCGCATTGATAACAAATACTACCACTGCTTTGGGCTTTGCGGCATTTATGCTGACCAATAGTCAAAGCTTAGAAGAATTCGGCCTAATTAGCTCCCTAAGTATCATGGTAGTTTTCTTTATTTCTATGATTTTAATTCCGATTTTTTATGCTTATACGCGACCTCCAAAGGAGCGCCACATGAGCCATTTTGATATAGGATGGCTAGTGGGTTTTTTGGATTTTTTGAATCATACTGCAGAGAAGAAGCGTGCCGTGGTCTATGGAATCACTCTTGTTATAGTTGGATTTAGTATCTACGGGGTCACTAAAATTGAAACTGCAGGAAATTTAACGGCCGACTTTAATAGGGATTTGAACATCTATAAAGATGTTAAATATTTCGAAAGTAAGTTTGGCGGTGTGATACCAATGGATATCATCATTGATACTAAGCGTGAAGGTGGTGTGGAAAAATTAAGCACGCTACGTCGTATTGAGCAGCTCCAAGATTCGCTAGCTACCTTACCCGAATTGAGTCGCGCGGTTTCGTTAGTAGATGCTGTAAAATTTGCAAAACAAGGAGTCATGTTTGGAAATCCTGATCTCTATGAATTACCTACGCGCAGTGAGCAGCAATGGCTTTTAGCGTACATTCCTAGAAATTCTAAGGATCAAACCGGGCTTGCCAATTCTATGGTTACTCCAAATGGTCAAAAGGCAAGAATTACGGTGCAAATGGCAGATATTGGTACGCCTGAAATGAAAGCATTGACCACGAAAGTGAATCAAATGGTTGCGAGTGTTTTCCCGGACAACCGATTCGATGTAATTGTAACAGGAGCCTCCATTAAGTTCATTCGTTCAACGACCTATTTAATTAAGAACTTAATTCTGTCCTTGAGTATTGCAATTGTTGCCATTTCCATAATTATGGCTGTGCTATTTATGAGTTGGAGAATGGTTATAGTAAGTTTGATTCCCAACTTAATTCCCATGTTATTTACGGCAGGTATTATGGGATATTTTGGTATACCGTTAAAGCCGTCAACCATTTTGGTTTTTAGTATTGCTTTTGGTATATCCGTCGACGATAGCTTGCATTTCTTAGCAAAGTATAAACAAGAGTTAAAAGCGAACAATTGGAATATAAAATGGGCGGTTAAAAGTTCTATTATAGAGACAGGTTTAAGTATGTTTTATACCTCAATTGTCCTGTTCTGTGGGTTTTCAGTATTTATGACTTCCGGATTCGGAGGAACTCAAGCTTTGGGACTTTTGACTTCTATTACATTGCTTGTGGCCATGTTGAGCAACTTAATATTACTACCTTCATTTTTGCTTACCGTAAACAATTGGTTGGTTAAAAGTGACTTAAGTGATAATATCCTTGATATTAATGATTTAGAAGTTGACAGTGATACCGATATAGAAAAAAATTAAACCATGAAGGGAATTATTCTTGCCGGTGGCTCCGGTACTCGATTACATCCATTAACATTGGCAGTAAGCAAGCAAATGATGCCTGTTTACGATAAGCCAATGATTTATTATCCGTTAAGCACTCTTATGCAGGCCGGTATCAATGAGATTTTGATTATTACCACTCCTCAAGACGCTCCTTTGTTTAAAAAACTCTTAGGCGACGGTTCTCGTTTGGGTTGTACGTTTTATTATACCATTCAAGAAAATCCAGAAGGTTTGGCGCAAGCATTTATTCTAGGTGAAGATTTTATCGGCGAGGATAGCGTTGCCTTGATTCTGGGTGATAATATATTCTACGGTTCTACCATGACAAATGTGCTCAAAGCAAGCAAAAATCCTAGAGGGGGAGTAGTTTTTGCTTATAGAGTGAGCGATCCTGAGCGCTATGGCGTAGTAGAATTTGACGAGGGTATGAAAGCGCTTTCTATTGAGGAAAAGCCAGAATTTCCTAAAAGTGATTATGCAGTACCGGGCCTGTACTTCTACGATAATCGAGTAGTAGATATTGCCAAAAATTTGAAACCTTCTCCAAGAGGAGAACTAGAAATTACAGACGTCAATAAAAAGTATTTAGAATTGGGTGAGTTGGAGGTAGGAGTGTTGGATCGAGGAACGGCTTGGTTGGATACTGGAACTTTTACAAGCCTTCAACAAGCTGGTCATTTCGTTGAGGTAATCGAGGAACGACAAGGATTAAAAGTAGGGTGTATAGAAGAAATAGCTTTTGAACAAGGGTTTATAGATTCGAATCAACTCAAGCAAATTGCCAAGCCTCTCGTGAAGAGTGGCTATGGAAAGTACCTTTTGAAATTGTTAAAATAACATGAAACAACTTGCTATTCTACAAGCTCTCTTCCAAAAAGAGGTGAATCAATTGAATTTGGGAACTAAACCAGAGATGCTGTATAATCCAATGCACTATATTTTACAATTAGGGGGAAAGCGTTTACGTCCTATTCTTTCATTAATGGGAGCGGGTATTTACGGTGATGTTTCAAAAGCAATGCCTCAAGCAATGGCAATAGAACTGTTTCATAATTTCTCGCTTATTCACGACGATATAATGGATTCGGCTCCTTTACGCCGAGGAAAAACTACTGTTCACGCCAAGTGGAATGAAAACGTGGGAATATTATCTGGAGACGCAATGCTGGTAAAAGCTTATCAATACATTGCCAAATGCGATCCCGCTATTTTACCTGAAGTTTTAGATACGTTTTCTACTACTGCTATTGAGGTTTGCGAGGGTCAGCAAATGGATATTGATTTTGAAGCCATGGACGAGGTGAGCGTATCTGCTTACATTAAAATGATTCAATACAAAACTTCTGTGTTATTAGGTTGCGCGATCAAAATAGGTGCCTTAGTGGGTGGTGCTTCTAAAGAAGATGCAGATGCATTGTATCAATTTGCAATGTTATTGGGAACCTCTTTTCAGATTAAGGACGATTACCTTGATGTGTATGGAGATCCAGAAAAGTTTGGCAAGCAGGTTGGAGGCGATATATTGAGCAACAAAAAAACCTTGTTGTGGATTGAGGCCAGACGCAGAGCTCAATATCAAGGTATTGATTTTGGGAGCTACCGTTCCATGTCTCCCAATGACCATAAAGTTAATAGCTTCCTAGAATTGTATAATTTATTGGCTGTGGATACCTTCGCAAAAGAAGAGATAAGTAGGTATTATAATTTATCGCTTGAGGCGTTGTCTAGAGTAAGTGTTGATGAGAAAAAATTGATTCCATTGAAGGAGTTTGCCTATTGGCTTTACCATCGAGAGTCATAATGGTAAAGGTTTTTATAAACCCATTATTTCGGGTTATTTTTGCCGCCAAATCTCCATGTCATGAATATATTGGTTTTAGGCTCCGGTGGACGGGAGCATGCGCTATCGCATAAAATATCACAAAGTAATCGTTGTGAAAAATTATTTATAGCTCCGGGAAATGCTGGCACGGCTCGTTTAGGTGAAAATGTAAGCTTGAACATAGAGGATGCTTTTGAGGTCGGAGCTTTTGTAAAAGCGAACGACATAGGAATAGTGGTTATTGGTCCTGAAGCACCATTAGTTTTGGGACTTCACGACGGGCTTAAAGCAGATCCAACATTGACAGAACTTATAGTCGTTGGCCCACGTCAAGCTGCTGCAAAGTTGGAGGGCTCCAAAGACTTTGCTAAGAAGTTCATGTTTCGTCACAAAATTCCAACAGCAGCCTATGAAACTTTTACAAAAGACACTTTGGAGCAGGGTCAAGCTTTTCTAGAAACGCTGGATCCTCCGTACGTTTTAAAAGCAGATGGTTTGGCCGCTGGTAAAGGAGTGCTAATTATTGAAGACCTCAACGAAGCAAAAGGCGAACTAAAAAGAATGCTTGTTGATGCAAAGTTTGGAGATGCTTCAACTCGTGTAGTTGTAGAAGAATTCTTGTCAGGTTTAGAGTTTAGTTTATTTGCATTGGCGGATGGTCATGGAGGATACGCCTTATTACCTGAGGCAAAAGATTATAAGCGAATCGGCGAAGGTGATACGGGGTTGAATACAGGAGGGATGGGTGCTATTAGTCCTATACCATTTTTTGACGATGCTCTACGTAATCGTACGATTAAAGAAATAATTGAACCTACCATTAAAGGATTGGTAAAAGATGATTTACCCTATCAAGGTTTCATATTCTTTGGATTAATCAATACCGACAGAGGTCCGAAGGTAATTGAATACAATGTTCGCTTAGGTGATCCGGAGACAGAAGTTATTATTCCTCGACTTGAAACGGACATTATCGATTTATTTATTGCCATGAATAACGGCACAATTAACGAGATAGAGGTTAACGTTAATCCACAAACTGCTGCAACCGTAATGGCTGTAAGCGGTGGTTACCCTGGTTCATATGAAAAAGGAAAAGTGATTCATGGGTTGCGCGATTTTGATCAGACAACCGTTTATCACGCAGGAACGAGGCTTCTCAAAGAGATAATCACCTCAGGTGGTCGAGTGATGGCATTTACTAGCTTTGGATTAAATAAAGAAGAAGCTTTGTCCAAGAGTTATGCTGCTTTAAATGAGGTAAGCTTTGAGGGAATGAACTATCGTAAGGATATTGGTTTTGATCTTTAAATTGAAGCTCATTTTCGAATCAATATGGTACTTGTAAAAAAAGCTCCAGCTATTGCCGAGGCTTTTTTAAATCATTTTTCATTATGCTTCATCATTTGCTTTATGGTTTCTCATTTGAATCACCCAGTATAATAGTCCGCCTGCAATAATTAGCATAAATATTCTATTTACAATATCACCTGCAATTGGAAGTATTTTAAAAGTTGCTTGGAATAAATCTCCCAACCCTTCAAAGAAATTTCTTAACATAGCATGAACGTTTAAGTGCGCTAAAATAATACAGAAAAAGTAATGCTCATTCGCCAATTTCGAAAGATTGATAGTTATTCTGGGATCAAGCTATTACTAACTTCGGTTGCGGTTGCCGTTGTAATCGGATTTACTAGAAACCATTCGATCATCGAAGTTATATTATTATTGTCCTTATTGGTTGTTTCAGGGAGCCTTGTAAATGTTGTGTTCAGGGAACGATGGGCTTTTAAAAGCACTAACTTAAGGTATTTTGTATTTTCTGTTTTCACCCTTCTATGGTCTGTATCTTATGAGGTATTCGAACTTTTGATTTGGTCTTTTCTTCTAGAAATTCAATGGCAACTCTCAGAAAACTTCAGAACGAAAAGGAATCCGGTTTGGTTGCTGAATCATGCGAGTATAATCGCTATAGTATTAGTTTTTGGTTACGGAAACGGCTATTACTTTGGAATATGTTCCCTCTTGATTTTGCTACTAACAATAGATTGGAGACCGTTATTCTTACTTCAATGGTTTACGGGTTTAGTCTTTCCCTTATTGGTAACTTATTTTTTAAATACTTATGGAGTTGTGGATTTTACCTTTGAATGGTTCTCAGACTATCCCACTTATATCAATATTTGGTTTCCGCTAATTTTACTTTTTATCTTGACACTCAATCAAGTGCTATATTCTTATAGAAAAGCGAATCAAAAAAACAAGCGGCGAACAATAATATCGTTATTCTTATTTCTCCTAGGGGCCTTTGGCGCATTGCAAGGTGTTGGGGGTATCGCAGTTGCTATAGCCATGTTAGGTCTTAGTTTTCAAGTTTCCAATGCTCTTTATTTTACCAAACCAAGGTGGTACATTGAAGGGATAGCACTTATTATGGTTGTTTATAGCAGTTTGTTGTTATTTGACGTTACACTTCCTATATGAAGAATAGACTTCTTGTTATTCGGTTTTCCTCAATAGGTGATATTTTACTTATTGCACCAGTAATTTGCGAATTAAAGGAGGCAGGCCACCATATTACTCTTTTAGTGAAGAGTCGTTTTAAGTCTACGGCGCTTCTGCTTTATGGTATAGATGTCGTATTATGCTGGGAAGAATCTATGGAAGAAATTCTTCATGGATCTGTATATAATTTTGACCGGGCAATTGATTTACAAGGCACAGCCCAATCAAAAAGGTTTACCAATAAACTAGGGATTCCGACGGAAACATTCAAAAAGCCTTATGTCCGCAGAGTACTATTGATTGTAACTAAAAATAAGCGTTATGCGCTTACTCCTGTTGTTCATCGCTACGCTCAAGCCTCAGGTGTTGTGCTAAAATCAAAAGAAATAAAATTTAATATTAAGGTACGAGCCCTCTGGAGGGATAAGCCGGTTTTAGTGATCGGCGGCACTAAATCTGGAAAACGATTGAATAAACAACAATGGCTTCGGATTATTAGTAGTTTACCTCAGCAAAAGGCGGTCCTTTTAGGCGGTCCTGCGGATCAGCAAACGGCACTTGAAATCATAGCGACTTTTCCAGAATGTAAGAATGCAACGCAAACTTCGGTAGAAGAGGGAATGGCAATTATTCAAGAGTCAAAGTTGGTTGTTAGCGGAGATACCGGATTTATGCATGCTGCTGCTTTAATGGGTGTGCCGTTAGTTAGCCTCTGGGGAGCTACGCATCCATCTTTAGGATTTGGACCTTGGCCGGCTAGAACAAATCAACATTGTTTGATTACTAGTGCGCCTTCACCACGGAGCAAGCACGGTAACGTACCCTTTTATGCAACTAATCCAATGTTGAGTCTAGACGTAAATGAAATCCAAAACGTTATTGCTGGGATTCTTCAGGATAGAACAAAGCCTTAAGTTCGGTTGCCACCTCCGGGTCCATTTTTCCTGCGATTATCAATGCCAATTGCCTTCTGCGCAGCGCGGATGCATAACGTTCTGTTTCAAGTTCTGTCTCTGGCTCAATCTTAGGGACATTAATGGGATTCCCTAATTGATCGACAGCCACAAAAGTAAAAATCCCCTCATTTGCTTTAATTCGAGCTCCGTTGGGTCGCTGTTCTTCTAGAAAAACGTCTGCAATGATTTCCATTGAAGATGAAAATGCACGACTTACTTTGGCTTCAATCGTTACGATAGATCCATGAGGGATGGCATTTTTGAAGGCAACATTATTTATAGTTGAGGTAACCACTTGATGCTTGCAATGCCTATGAGCGGCAATTGCACAGCAGCGGTCCATCCAACTTAAAAGTTGCCCTCCAAAGAGGTTGTTCATCTGGTTTGTATCATTAGGCATGACAATTTGTGTCATGACTGTTAGACTATCCTTTGGATGTTTTATAGTGCTCATGATTATAAATTGGATTTATTTTGAGGCTCGCCTGTGCGGGCTTAGTACGCGTAAATCCAAGCACGTGAATTAACGGAAGACTTGATAGTATTCATGGCTTTAAGTGCCTCCGATCTTGAATTATAATATCCAATTCCAACTTTTCTCAAGGAGCCAGGAATTATAATTACTTCCATTCCATTGTTAGCTAAATCTGCAGCATACCTGTCCGCATTATTTTTTTCTTTAAAAGAGCCAACAATAATGCTATATCCTTTCGAATGAATCTTTTCATTTACCGGTATAGACTTTTCGGTTAGAGTAGGAGGCGTACTGTTAAAATCCTTTTGAAAAGAAGCCTCAATTTCTGAATTTTGGTTCTCCGAGGAATTGGTTTCTTCAATTTGGGTGAACCATCCTGCTACTTGCTGCGACACGGAACTTTGCATAACTCCTAAACTGAACAATGCCGCAACAGCTGCTGCAGCAGCTGCGCGTTGCCATGTTTTTAATTTATTTTGGGTATCCTCAATTGGAATTTTTAAGCTTGCAATAACCTTAGATTGTAAAGCGCGCTGTTCCTCAAGTTTATGAATCATAATTGGAACGAAACCGAAGCTTTTGGCATCAAAAGTCCGAGCTTCAGGAGTGAATGTATTTAGAGATGAAAATGAACCTAAGCCAGGTAAAATCAATACGTTTTGGTTATCAATTTCATTTTGCCAATCTTTAATTTTTCTGGCAATCCATTGGTTAGCAACGTCCATTGAAGCACCCATTAAATTCATTACTTCAGAAATTAGTGAATCTTGAGTTGATCCTGGATTAGGATTAAAGTGTAAATATAAACCTGCGGGGAACGCCGTATTCGTAATATAATCCCAACGAACAGATTGCTTTTTTAAATAAAAAGTTCCCCAACCGGATAAATATGCTTTTCCTGATTTTTGTAAGCGTTTTGATATAATTGATTCTATCTTCATCAATTACAAAAATGCATAATGTGCCAAAAACTAGATTTTATTATTTTATACCAAAGCCGTTAAATTTTAAAAGTTAATGTTAATAACTGCGATTACACATCTCTTGATAATCCGTTTTTAAAGGAAACTACTTACATTCAAAATCATTATATCATCGAAACAAATCAGCATATAGGGGGGTTAAATCTATTGTATATCAGATGATTAGAGTTAAATAGTGATTAAGTTTTAGCTAGGATAAAATAATTGCGGATTTAGCAAATGAATAAGTTATAAGCCAAGAGAGACATAGCTATCACGCATTTCAATGATGTTGATAACTTCTTTTGCATTCCTTTGAAATTTAGCTCTCTTTTTTGCTGCTTATTAACTATAAGAATAGAGCAACACAAACATATAGTCAAGAGTGATAGTAGCTTTCATTTAATGTGATTCCTTGGCTAATTCTTGTGAACGCGATAAACTTTTTAGAGGTAACTAACTCATTTTAAAAATTATTTTAGTTCAAATCAAGTACCCAGTAGTTTAAGGAATGAGCTTATGTACATATGCTCGAAAAACTACTGATTCAAAGTATTTATGAGTAAACATTTATTCTACATTTGTTGTAGAAACCTATCATCAATTAACAGCCATTTATGTCAATTCCGTATAAATCGCAGATAGATGCTTTTGTAGAGAAAGTGGATGCTGCCAACCCTAATGAGCCTGAGTTTATGCAGTCTGTGGTTGAGGTTGCAGAATCTGTCATACCATTTATAGAAAACCATACTAAGTACAAGGGCAAGAGCCTGTTGGAACGAATCGTTGAGCCAGAACGTGTATTAATGTTCCGCGTCCCATGGACAGACGACAAAGGCAATGTTCACGTGAACAAAGGTTATCGCGTTGAGTTTAATAGCGCAATAGGTCCCTTTAAGGGTGGATTGCGTTTTCATCCTACGGTAAATCTAAGTGTTCTTAAGTTCCTTGGCTTTGAACAAATTTTCAAAAACTCCCTCACTACACTACCCCTTGGTGGCGGTAAAGGAGGCGCAAATTTTAACCCAAAGGGCAAATCAGATGCTGAGGTCATGCGATTTTGCCAATCTTTTATGATAGAATTGAGCCGTCATATTGGCCCTAATACAGATATTCCTGCTGGTGATATTGGTGTAGGAGGTCGTGAAATTGGTTATATGTTTGGCCAGTATAAGCGTCTTCGCAATGAATTTACTGGAGTATTAACTGGTAAGAGTCTTAGCTGGGGAGGTTCATTGATACGACCAGAGGCAACAGGTTATGGAACGGTGTATTTTACAAAAGAAATGCTCGCAACTAAATCAGATACTTTTGAAGGTAAACGCGTAATTATCTCCGGTTCTGGGAATGTTGCTCAGTTCGCTGCTGAGAAATGTCAAGACTATGGTGCAAAGGTCATAACGATGTCAGATTCTTCGGGTCATATTATCTGTGAAGAAGGATTAAGCGGCGAACAGTTGAAATTCATCATGGATTTGAAAAATGTTCGTAGGGGCCGTATTCATGAAGCAGCTGGTGAATTTGACAACATTTCTTTTAAAGAAGGTACACCTTGGAATGTAAAGGCGGATGTTGCTTTACCATGTGCTACTCAGAACGAGCTGCACGGGGTAGATGCTAAAACGCTTGTGGGTAACGGCCTCAACGCCCTTGCGGAAGGGGCTAATATGCCATGCACACCTGAGGCAGTAGAAATTTTTCAGAGTAATAGTGTTTTATTTGCTCCGGGCAAAGCTTCTAACGCAGGCGGTGTAGCCACTTCAGGATTAGAAATGAGTCAAAACTCATTAAGGATGAATTGGACTCGAGAAGAAGTGGATGGTCATCTAAGTAAAATAATGAAGGACATTCACGCTGCATGCGTGCAATATGGTACTAGGGAAGATGGAACCGTCGATTATGTGAGTGGAGCAAACATTGCTGGATTTGTGAAGGTTGCCGATGCGATGTTAGATCAAGGGGTCGTGTAATCGAAAATTTGTTTGTACAGTATTTAATTGCAGGTCTCTTTATGCGGAGTTTCGCTTAGTTTTTTTTGAACATTGACCACCATTTGATTACAGCATTAGTACAATTTAAAGTGTCGGAAATATGTCCCATGTGACCGTGGAGAGAAATAAAATTGAAGCCAATTCCCGGAAGAGCTATCCATTCTTTAGTTTTTTCGAATGGGATAATAGTATCCGTCTGACCAACAAAAACACCAATTTTGTTCGGGCTTAATGCATGCGGTGGCTGATCCAAAATATTTGTTTTATCAGAGCGAATTTTGATACCTCTGATTGCTGCAATTATACCTTTCATACTTATTTCAAGACTATATTCAATTTGCTGAGAAATTTTATCAGCATAAATGGGTCTTAAATTTTTACTGAATAGTTGAGTAATAGCGGCTCTTATAAAGGACTCTTTGTGGTATGTTACGAGTTTTTCTGATCGTTCACGCATCATCTGCCGTGCTGCACTGTCCGCGTATGGGGTAGAGAAAAATAATCCCAATCCTCCTATTTGCGTATAGTTTTGCGCATAAGCTAATGCAACATACCCGCCCATACTGTGTCCGAGAATAATTGGTTTATGGATTTCAAGGTGTTTAATGATTGCAAAGACTGTTGCCGCCATTTCTTCCATGGTGTGCGTACTATCAAAACAACCACTTTTACCGTGTCCGGGTAAATCAACGCGAACTACTAGTCCCCTGGATTCAAGACTAGAAATCATACCGTCCCACATTCTGCTGTCCTCAAGAAAGCCATGCAGCAATAAGAGTGGGGGAAATAAAGAAGGTGTTCCCGATATTTGATAATAAACTAGTGCGCCTTTGTATTCAATACAAAACATTATTGTGCCATGAACGTCTCGATTTCTTCCACTGTTTTCGGAATGTCACGAGTCAAATTTTCGTGTCCTTCCTTGGTTACTACAATGTCGTCTTCAATACGAATTCCAAGACCTTCTTCAGGAATGTAGATACCAGGTTCTACGGTGAATACCATCCCTTCTTCAACAGGAATGGTCCATAAACCGTAATCGTGCACGTCTATTCCTAAATAGTGACTTGTACCGTGCATAAAGTACTTTTTATAAGCAGGCCATGCGGGATCTTCATTGGCTACCTGGTTTTTAGTAATCAGGCCTAGTTTTAATAACTCATCGGTCATCAAATCACCTACCTTATTGTGGTAATCATCCAAAAGAATTCCCGGGCGAAGCAGTGTAATGGCACCTTCATGAACCCGCAATACTGCATTATATACCTCTGTCTGACGCTTGGTGAATTTCCCATTTACTGGAAAACAACGTGTTACATCACACGTATAATTTCCATATTCAGCGCCTACATCAAAAAGGACAAGATCGCCGTCTTTACATTGGTCGTTATTCTCAATATAATGCAACACGTTAGCATTATTCCCCGAGGCTATAATTGGGGTATAAGCAAATCCACGACTGCGGTTGATTAAGAATTCATGCATGAATTCCGCTTCCAATTCATATTCCCAAACACCGGGTTTCATGAATTTCAAAATACGCTTGTAGCCTTTTATGGTAATCTCCGCAGCCTTGCGCATGACCTCTAATTCAAGCATTGTTTTTGTACCACGAATACGGTGTAAAATGGGTTGACTTCGCTCAAATTCATGTGCCTGGTAATGCTCTTTAATCCATGTATTCATGCGATCCTGTCTTAATTCAGTCTCTACACGAGCTCTTGTGTGTTCGTTGCCGTTTAGATATATTCGTTCAGCATTTATCGCCATTTCATTGAATACACGCTCGAATTCGGACAGCCAAAACACTGTTTTAATACCGCTTATATTGAAGACTTGCTCTTCACTGAATTTAGCACCTTCCCAAACAGCAATAAGCTCATTTGTTTCCTTTAGAAAAAGAACTTCACGGAGACTTTCTTTGTGCGCATCGGGAAATAGCACGAGAATGCTTTCCTCCTGATCTGCCCCACTGAGATATAGAATATCACTATGCTGCTTAAAGGGGAGGTGACCATCTGCGCTTGAAGGATAAATATCATTCGAAGTGAAAATGGCCAATGAATTTCGCTTTAGAAGAGAAGTAAACTTTTTACGGTTTTCAACAAAAAGCTGACTATTTAATTGGTGGTATCTCATGATAGGCTCTAACTATGTTAATTTAGAAACGTTCTATTGTGATTTTCATCCTCATTACGATTCAGACAAAAGTCTGTGTTGTAAATTTGAAAAGCTAAAATACGGCTCTTAAACTATAAAATTGCTTATGTCATCAACTTCTAAAGGTCTTTTCGGCTCATCCTTGGCTCGTAAGTATTGGATGGCTGTTACAGGATTGTTTTTGTGTACGTTTTTAGTCGGGCACTTATTTGGTAATCTCCAACTATTTGTCTTAGGAGAAGAGGGTCGCTTAGCGTTCAATGCTTACGGTCATTTTATGACTACTTTTCCGCTGGTGAAAATCCTTTCTTATTTAACCTACATCAGTATTCTTTTGCATACCGTTGATGGCATTATGCTGGCAAGGCAAAACCGCGCAGCGCGTCCCGTTGGTTATGTTAAAGAAAAGCAATCTGTGAATGCCTCTTGGGCTTCAAGAAAAATGGCATTACTAGGTATTCTAACCCTTTTCTTCATTATTGTTCATATGAAAAGCTTTTGGTATGAGATGCACTTTGGAGTACTAGGAAAAGATAGTAATGGTAACAAAGACCTTTGGACTTTAACGGTAACTGCTTTTGAGCAATGGTGGTACGCTACGTTTTATGTGGTAGCAATCATAGGTTTGGCATTTCACCTGAGTCACGGTGCTCAAAGTGCTTTTCAAACCTTGGGTGTAAATCATCCCAAATACACTCCAATTATTAAGAATGTGATGACTGCTTTTGCATGGTTAATTCCTGCAGGATTTATAGCCGTAGCTGTTTTCTTGTACGTCGCGCAACCGGGTCAAAACTTATAATTCATTTACCGATATGGCATTAGATTCTAAAATTCCAGCTGGCGTGTTAGCTGATAAGTGGACCAAACATAAAGGTGAAATCCCTTTGGTATCACCAGCGAATAAAAGACTGATTGATGTAATCGTAGTAGGTACAGGTCTAGCCGGTTCTTCAGCGGCTGCCTCTTTGGCTGAGATGGGTTACAATGTAAAAGCATTCTGTTTCCAAGATTCTCCACGTCGTGCACACTCTATTGCGGCACAAGGAGGAATTAACGCAGCAAAGAATTACCAAAATGACGGTGATTCGGTTTATCGTCTGTTTTATGATACGATAAAAGGTGGAGATTACCGATCAAGAGAAGCGAACGTTCACCGTTTAGCAGAGGTAAGCCGAAACATTATTGACCAATGTGTTGCTCAAGGTGTTCCTTTTGCTCGTGATTACGGTGGGTTATTAGATAACCGATCTTTTGGCGGGGTTCAAGTAAGCCGAACGTTCTATGCAAAAGGTCAGACGGGTCAACAGTTATTGTTAGGTGCTTATTCAGCCTTGAACCGTCAGATTGCAAAAGGTCGTGTTAAAATGTACGCCCGCCACGAGATGCAGGAGCTGGTTGTAGTAGACGGTAAGGCTCGTGGAATCATCGCGAAAAACTTGGTTACGGGTGAGTTTGAGCGCCACAGTGCGCACGCTGTATTGCTATGTACCGGAGGCTATGGAAACGTATTTTTCCTATCCACCAATGCAATGGGTTCAAACGTAACTGCGGCGTGGAAGGCACACCGAAAAGGGGCTTACATGGCAAACCCTTGTTTTACACAGATTCATCCAACCTGTATTCCAGTTAGTGGTGAAAACCAAAGTAAGTTGACCTTAATGTCTGAATCGTTGCGCAACGACGGTCGTATTTGGGTTCCGGCCCAGAAAGAAGACGCTGAGGGCATTCGTTCGGGTACACTTCATCCAAACGATATCGCCGAAGAACATAGAGATTACTACCTAGAGCGACGCTACCCTGCGTTTGGGAATTTAGTCCCTAGAGATGTAGCTTCCCGTGCCGCCAAAGAGCGTTGTGATGCCGGTTACGGTGTTAATAAAACTGGTGAAGCAGTATACTTAGATTTTGCCGCTGCAATTATGCGCTACGGTGCGGAAGAGGCGCATGTAAAAGGTGTTAAAAATGCATCAGATGCAGATATCAAAGCGTTAGGAGAGAAAGTGGTTGAGGCCAAATACGGTAATCTATTCCAGATGTACGAAAAAATTACGGCATCAAATCCGTATAAAGAACCCATGATGATCTACCCGGCGGTGCACTATACCATGGGTGGGCTTTGGGTCGATTATAATTTAATGACCACCATTCCAGGATGTTTTGCACTCGGCGAGGCTAATTTTTCTGATCATGGTGCAAATAGATTAGGTGCTTCTGCATTAATGCAAGGATTGGCAGACGGCTATTTCGTGGCACCCTATACTGTCGGAGAATTCTTGAGTAAGGATATACGTACAGGTACAATATCTACGGATTCAAAAGAATTTGAAGAAGCTGAAAAATTAGTTCGTGAACGAACCGATAAGTTCATCAACAATAACGGTACTAAATCCGTTGACTATTTCCATAAACGTCTTGGGAAGATTATGTGGAATGAAGTGGGTATGGCTAGAAATGAAAAAGGATTGAAGCAGGCTATTTCAGATATCAAAGCGTTGCGCGAGGAGTTTTATGCGAACGTTCGCGTATTAGGTTCAGCCAATGGAATGAATCCAGAGCTAGATAAGGCGGGACGCGTTGCAGATTTGATGGAGTTGGGCGAGTTGATGGCCAAAGATGCGCTAGAACGTAACGAGAGTTGTGGAGGTCATTTCCGCGAAGAATACCAAAGTGAAGAAGGTGAAGCGCTGCGCGATGATGAAAAATTCACATTTGTAAGTGCTTGGGAATTTACAGGAGTTCCTGCTGAAGCCAACTTACACAAAGAAGAATTGACTTTTGAGAATGTAGAACTGAAGACACGTTCATACAAATAATTCAGACTATGGATTTAACATTAAAGATCTGGAGACAGGAAGGACCTCAAACAAAGGGTGAAATGAAATCGTACCCAATTGCGGGAGTTGAGGAAGACATGAGTTTTTTAGAAATGCTAGATTACTTAAACGAGCAGTTGATTGATCAAGGTATTGAGCCTGTGGTTTTTGATCATGATTGTCGTGAAGGAATCTGTGGGATGTGTTCGCTCTTCATCAACGGTGAAGCACACGGTCCCAGTAGAAAGATTACTACCTGTCAACTACACATGCGAGAGTTCAAGGATGGCGATACAATTTACATTGAGCCGTTCCGTGCAAAGGCATTTCCGATTGTTAAAGATTTGATGGTGGATCGTTCTGCATTTGATCGCATCCAACGGGCAGGAGGATTCATCTCAGTAAATACTTCAGGTAATACCATTGATGCTAACGCCATTCCCGTACCAAAAGAGGACGCAGATAAGGCCTTTGATGCAGCAACTTGTATTGGTTGTGGGGCATGTGTGGCTACTTGTAAGAATTCTTCGGCAATGTTATTTGCTTCTGCGAAAATCAGTCAGTTCTCCTTGCTTCCGCAAGGACAACCTGAGGCTAAAGAGCGGGTATTGAATATGGTGAATCAAATGGATTTAGAGGGATTTGGTAATTGTACTAATACAGGTGCCTGTGAGGTAGAGTGTCCCAAGGGCATCTCTCTAGAAAATATTGCGCGAATGAATCGCGACTACTTGCTCGCTTCTCTAAGCAGTAATAAGTAAGATTCTAAACCCAGCTGCATTGCTGATGCAATTAGTTTTAATCATTCAGTTTAAGAACGGCAAGAAATGCACTTTGCGGAATCTCTACGTTTCCGAGCTGTCGCATACGTTTCTTACCCGCCTTTTGTTTTTCAAGAAGCTTGCGCTTTCGTGAGATATCACCGCCGTAACATTTAGCGGTAACGTCCTTCCGAAGGGGGCTTAAAGTTTCACGGGCAATAATCTTGTTGCCTATTCCAGCTTGAATGGCAATCATGAATTGTTGACGTGGTATCAATTCTTTCAACTTCACACACATTTTTTTACCGATGTCATATGCGTTGTCTTTATGAATCAATGCACTCAACGCATCAACAGGGTCGCCATTAAGCATGACATCTACCTTAACAAGTATACTTTCACGGTAGCCAATAGGGTGGTAGTCGAAAGAAGCATACCCTTTTGAGATGGTTTTCAACCGGTCGTAGAAATCAAATACAATTTCGGCCAGCGGCATATCGAAACTTAGCTCCACACGATTGCTGGTGAGGTACGTTTGATTGGTCAATTGACCACGCTTTCCAATACAGAGGTTCATCACAGGACCTACAAAGTCCGCACTAGTAATGATTTGAGCTTTAATGAAAGGCTCTTCCATGTAGTCCATTTTTGTTGGATCTGGGAAGTCAGTTGGGTTTTGAACCCAAATGGCCTTTTCAGGTTCGCTTTTCATGTAGGCTTTATAGCTTACGTTAGGAACGGTAGTAATTACTGTCATGTTGAATTCGCGCTCCAATCGTTCTTGGATGATTTCCATGTGCAGCATTCCAAGGAATCCACACCGGAAACCAAAGCCAAGTGCGACTGAGGTCTCTGCTTCAAAAGTTAGAGACGCATCGTTAAGCTGGAGCTTTTCTAATGAAGCACGAAGCTCCTCAAACTCTTCAGTATCCACGGGGTAAATGCCGGCAAATACCATCGGTTTTACTTCTTCAAATCCCTCGATTGGCGAAGATGCCGGGTTTTCAACTGCGGTAATAGTATCACCAACTTTTACCTCTTTGGCATCTTTAATTCCGGAAATGATGTAGCCAACATCTCCAGTTTTAATCTCCTTCGTTGGGTTCTGCTTGATCAAATTTACACCGATTTCATCAGCATCGTACTGCTTGCCAGTAGACATAAATTTTACCCGTTGACTTTTCTTGATAGAGCCATTGACGACTTTATAAATGGCCTCAATACCTCTGAATGGGTTGAAATGACTGTCAAAAATCAATGCTTGAAGCGGACCATTTGGATTTCCTTCAGGCGCTGGAATACGCTCAATTATGGCATTGAGAATTTCCTGTACACCATGACCTGTCTTCGCTGAACAGTGCAATATCTCTTCGCGGTCACAGCCTAATAAATCAATAATCTGGTCGCCAATCTCTTCTGGGTTTGCAGAAGGAAGGTCAATCTTATTAAGAATAGGAATAATCTCTAGGTCGTGCTCTAAGGCCAAATAAAGATTAGATATCGTTTGGGCTTGGATACCTTGAGCGGCATCAACAATCAAGAGTGCTCCTTCACAAGCCGCGATAGATCGCGAAACTTCATAGGAAAAATCTACGTGTCCCGGAGTATCAATTAGATTGATGGTATACTTCTCTCCGTTTTTTTCATGGTACATCTGAACGGCGTGCGATTTAATCGTAATGCCGCGTTCTCTTTCTAAGTCCATATCGTCCAAAAGCTGGTCTTGTTTTTCACGCTCACTGACCGCGGAAGTAATGTCCAACAAGCGATCCGCCAAAGTTGATTTACCGTGATCAATGTGGGCGATGATACAGAAATTACGGATGTTATTCATAGGCTGCTAAAATACACTATACTCTTCCTTCTTGCACTTTCTTTGATAGCTTTTGCCAAACAAGTTTGTAGCTTGTGGTTATCATGTCCTTTATGAGACCCCATGAGGCATATTCAACGGCTATAACCGTATTCCAATGTTGCTTGTTCGAATGGTAACCGGGTATTATCCATTCGTATGTTTCACGCCGCTCAATATTACGTTCAGGATAGTTTTTAAGATTAATCCTTGGGGGTTGACAGTCGAGGTTCAAGACGGCAAAAATCTTTCCATGTACTTTAAAAACCAATGAAGATTCGTCAAATGGAAATCCTTCTGTGGCATTTGGAAAACGTAGGGCAAATTCTCTGATTACTTGATGATTCATTTGCTAAAGATAGCGCGGAGCGTTTATCTTCGTTTCCATGGAACGTATCTTTGATATTGAAAATTGGGAGAGAAAGGAGAATTATTTCTTTTTCAAAGATTTTAAGGAACCATTTGTCGGCATAACGGTAGAATTGGATGCTACGAAATTGGTGCGTATCTGTAAATCAAAGTCCATCAGCATTCATCATGCCCTTTTGTTCTGTACTATTTCTGCAGCCAACCAATGTCTTCCCATGCGCCTAAGAAGAAATGAAGACGGCGTGGTAGAGCACAGTACCATTGATATGGGGTGTGCGGTAATGAGAGAAGGCACCTCTGCTTTTACTTTTGCCTATTATCCTTGGCATGATGGGGATGATGCCAAGGACTTTATTGCGCGTGCATTGGAAATTACCAAGAAGACTGCTCAAGGATTGCCTTTAGCGCATAGACCGGACCGAACTAACTTGATATATGGAACCACCTTGCCTTGGATTTCATTCACCTCATTTACGCATCCGAAAAAAGGTGGAGGACACAGTATTCCTAGAACGGTTATTGGAAAAATTTTTAATCGAGACGGCATAGATATACTCCCTTTTCAGTTAGAGGTTGATCACGCACTAATGGACGGCATTCATATGGCTCAGTATTTTGATACACTTCAAAATGAGTTAAACAAATTCAGCCTGTAAGGCCCTGAATAAAATCCTCTTGATTAAGATGTTTTATGGGATCCCATAGGTGATTTTCAAAAGACTGAACCCGATCTTCAATTACCTTTATCCCCTCACTCTCTAGAAGATCTTGCATGAGGGTTGAACCCGCAAAGAAGTGTTTTCCGGTGAGTACTCCGGAACGATTCACTACCCGGTGTGCTGGGATAGAGGAATCGTTATGTGAAGCATTCATGGCATAACCTACCACGCGCGCACTCCTTGATTCCCCTAAAAACCGTGCAATATGACCGTAAGTAGTCACTTTACCCTCCGGAATGACGCGGACCACTTGATAGACTTTTTCAAAAAACGCACTAGCCACGGCTTTTCCAATGTTTCAAGGCATTTTCTATACCGTCAAGTTTAAACCTTAGATAGGTTATTGCCTTGCCCTGTTTCAGCCAAATCCTTTCATAGTGAGTAATAACATCAAATAGAATTCCTTCATTTGGTTGAATTTGTGCATAGATATCGTGGTAGGACGCTTCAGTTTCGAGTCCAAGCATTTGAATGATGCCGTGAGTATACCCATGCAAGTACTCGCTATCGCACTTGAGGTTTACAGTGCCGCCCGGTTGCAAAAGCTTTGAATACTTAAGTAAGTATGCAGGATGCGTTAAGCGGTGTTTAGCGCGATTGTATTTTATTTGAGGATCTGGGAAGGTTATCCAGATTTCTTCTATTTCATTTTTACCAAAACAATTCTCTATAAAATCTATTCTTGTCCGCAAGAAAGCAACGTTTTTTAGCCCTTCTTCAGTTGCCGATTTTGCTCCTTTCCAAAGTCGAGCGCCTTTGATATCGACTCCAATATGGTTTTTCCTCGAACTTTTCCGAGCCATTTCCAAAGTATACTCACCTTTTCCGCAGCCTAACTCAAGTATAATACCTTGGCCGTTTCTAAATTGCTTTTCGGCCCAATGATTTTTTAAGTGAAGGCCTTTAATAGCCTCTTCCGTGGTAGGCTGCACCACATTGTCCATCTCTTCGTTTTCACGAAACTTGCGAAGTTTATCTTTGCCCATGCCGCGAAATTACAGTGTGTTTTGATTTATAAGAAATCCGATTAATGTTGGATGATTACTTTTTCAATGTGGTGTTTACTTTCATTGAAAAGGTCAATAAAATAGACTCCTGATTGCACATGATTCAGGTCAATCAACACTCGGCTCTGACCGCTCTCTAAAAGTTCACCTTGATAAACAGTTTGCCCCATTATATTACGGATTACGAACTTACCGGCAAGCTTATTTACTGCTGAAATATGGAATAAACCGGTATTTGGATTAGGATATATACGAAGTTCTGAAACGGGCAGAGGGTTGTCAATGCTCAGGCTACAATCGTTTCCTATCATATTGGCGTCTAACCAGTCTATTCTGTTCATCAGCCAATCTTCCACGAGCGCCACATCACCGTTAAAGGTTCCGGCTACATACTTTACTGCGGCGGGATTTTGTCCCATAAGTGGCCACCTGATATGATTTCTTGAAACGGCATTACCTAGAAGTATTCTATTGGTAGCAATAAAATGTCTTAAACTGTCTTTGTCCCATACGCCTGCTCTTAGCTCTTTCCAGCGGCAATTCACGGCATCTGCAAATTGTGGAGTATATACCAAATCTTCCCACCATGCTGGATTGGTTCCTGAACACCAGTTGCCTGAAAACATGTAGCCGGTTGGAAGGTATCCTCCACAATAATCAACTAATCCAAATGCAAAATTGAAATCCCAAATGGGTCCGGCATGAACCTTCCCGCCGTTGCTGTCTTTTTTCTTGTGATAATAGCTGCTCGCCCGGTATGCATCTATATCCTTGGTGACTTCCATCATGAGAAAGAAGTCTACAAATGAATTTAAATCCATGTATTCGTGCCAATATTTACCGTTGAAGGGTATGCTTGTATTCTGCAAGGAATGTTCCCAATCGTCCACGTATTCTTGAATGTATTGTTCTTGCTGCCAGACAATATTCTTCCGCTTAGGGTAGGTGTAGGTGTAGGGAATCCTCGTTGTATCAGAAAGCATACTGAAGCTAGATCGCCAATCTACAGGCTCCCAATCAGTCTTGAAAATATATCCTCCGGTAATATCATCTCCGGTAATTTCGTTCGGGTTTAATTTGGCAATATCCACTCTATCAGGACCGCGTTTTATCTTTTCCATCAACACGTAAATCCCTTCGTAATCCCCATTAATAAAAAGCTCAACATATTCAGTTCTAGAGGCATAGTTACCTTGTTTATTGGCCATGTACATGGCGAGTACATTTCTCATAAAACTTCGGTCACCATAAGGGCCGTGTAAAATCCAGTCTTCTTCTTCAGGCATTCCTAACGGACTGACATCTGTGTCTTCCCAATTTTCGTCTTTTGTCTCTATGGCGTAACCGTTTTTGGGATAAACAAACTGTGACCATCTTCCGCGCTTTTCAATCTCTATATTAGATTTCAAGTGCAGTGCAGGTCCATACGAAGCGTTGGTGTTAGAGGAGTCGTTCCAGATGATTTCCATTTCACCGCGAATAGAGGGGTCATCGACTATATTTTCCTCCCAAGTATTAATTCTGAGTACCGCAATATCACTTTCGAATGTCTCATAATTAAACCATGCAGCCGGTGCGCTGTAAGCTTGAGTTGATGTGTTCAAACCACAATGCAACCAATACCTAGCGGTCATATCTGAGCTGCTAGTTCCGTTGTTATTTACAGTTTGAATAGCCAACACATTGGTGCCATTTTGAAGTGCAGTTTTCCAAATACTGTCTTCTACCACATAAGTAACGGCGTCTCCTCCTTGATACATTTGAGCTTCTCGCCATTGTACAGGTGAATAATTGAATGGAGGAGTTACGGTGTCAATATTGCCTTGTGCTATTTCAAAACCGTTCAGGTAGGCTACAAATCCATCGTCGTAATCGGCATGGAAAATGAGCGCTTCTATATCCTGTTTTTGACTAATTGTAAATGAACGTCGCATATAGAGTGATGAACAATTTGCAATTATAGTTTGGTCATCACCATCACCATATCCTATACCACCTGAAGCAGCTTGCCATCCTGCGTCATTGAAGGATGGACTCATCCAATCAAAAGCAGGCTCACTATTACCTAAGCGATATTTCCATAGATTGGACTCTCCTACCAATTGCTCCCAATGGTCAACTTGAGCCACTAATTTTGCCGAGCAACACAAGGCAATAATTAGAGCTGCAGTAAAGTATTTATTTGATTTAGCTAAGTGTTCTTGTATCACTGCTGTGGGTAACGTTTAAAAACTTCAAATACAGTTTAAACAACTATATCAGTTATTTAAGAACAATATTTTTTAGATTAATCCTAAAATGCTATTTATTAAAAAACCAATTATTTTATTCAACCTTATCTAATACACCAGAAAAGGATGTCGTAAAAGTGGTTCCTTGCTGAGTGTCTTCTATGGTATAATTTATAGTTAAAGCATCAGCAGAAAATTCGAGAAACATGGTAAAATCAGTACCATTTGAGTCAGAAAACGAGACACTATATGAAGAACCACTACCTTCTAATGCATAGCCAACAGCGCCACTCGAGTTGGATCCATCAGCTATATGATAAGTACCATCTGATTGAAAGACATCAAAGGTCGCGGGCACAACCATTGTTTGATCTGGGAGGCCGGTCATTGAGGTTACCATAATAAGGTCACCGCTATAGGTTCCTGAATAATCTTGTGTAGATGAGCATGAAGCTAGTGTTACTAGAGAAGAAAATGCAATGATTTTGAAGGCTGTTAAAATTTTCATGTTTTTTTTAAGTAATTATTAGATCGAAATGTAAACAAATTTATTTTCACTTTAACCCGTGTCAAAAAGGAATTGGCGTAGTTAGAGAAATTCGTTCTTTTTTAGTAGGATGGGTGAATTCAAGCTGCTGAGCGTGAAGATGTAATCGTTCTCCTGCAATACCATATAGTTCGTCTCCTATCATAGGTAGCCCGAGCCCCTTGGGATGTGCACAATGCACCCTAAGTTGATGTGTTCTGCCGGTAATCGGTTTTAGTGCTAATCTTGTCTTACCGTCTTTACTGCCCAAAACTCTCCATTTTGTTTGTGAAGGCTTTCCGTTTTCCCGACAAACCATTTGACGAGGTAAATCAAAATAATCTGGAGCTAGGGGAAGGTTGATGCATCCTTCACTATTCGCTATAGTACCAATAACTTCAGCAACATAAGTTTTTTCAACTTGCCTTTTTATGAATTGCCGTTGCATGAGTTTATTTGCTTTCGGGTTTAATGTGAATATGAGTAGTCCCGAAGTGCTCATATCAAGCCGGTGCACTAAGATTGGTCCTGTAGCATTGGGGTATTTATCTTTAATTCGGCTGAGTGCTGAGTCTTCTATTTCTACTCCGGGAACACTTAAAAGCCCAGCAGGTTTGTCTACGACAACCAAATCCTCATCTTCATAGACGATAGGCATAGGTTTATCGTCACCTTTGGTAAGTAAGGGGTTTTCTTCTACCTCAAGACCTTTAAGCATATGTCCTAAAATAGGTCTGCAACGGGACGCACATGAAGGATAAAAATATCCGTGTTTACGAACTTCCTTTGCCGGTGCTGCTCCCCACCAAAACTCACCCATACAAACGGGGTGAAGGTTGTTTTTAAAAGCATATTGCAATAGTTTGGGAGCAGCACAATCCCCGGAACCGCTTGGGGGATGCCTTAGGTCAAAGTCTGGAAAGCAGTCACTTAAAACTTGTTTTTCTTTGCGTGCATTGAGAAAAATATATTGGTCAAATATTTTACGTTGTAATGCATTGGATTTGGCACGTCTTTCATTTTTGAGTATTTTGATTTTCTCAGAGAAGTCTCTTAATTTCCCCTCCAATTCTTCTTGTTCAATAATCCATTTTTTGCTGCTTTGCTTGAACATCAGTTGACCTCTGATACTCTCTTTGGCCAATCTTTCTTTGACTTCTTCAAATTCCTTTGGCTTCAAAGTTTTTCTTACCGTTTCCCGATACTTCTGTCGTGCTTTTTTAGCGTCTTTTAAATCTGCTCGTCCCTTACGGAGTAATTCCTTGATTTCAGAAAGTCGGTTTTCAAGCTTTCTAATCGCTTCCAATCGTCGCGAGTCATTTTCCAAAGCAACAATTTTTGCGGTCATTTCATTGAGTTCTATTTCCCCTTTTTTATAAAAGGATTGCGCTGCATGAATATCGCAAATTGGTGGAACAAAGTATTCTTTTATATCCTTACTTAGTTTCCCGGAATAAGCAGCAAGCCAGCCTAATTTACCAGCTTTATTGCGGACAACAAGAACACCAAACATTTTACCTTGTTCAATCAGGTTTTGATTCTTTCCTAGGCCAAAATTGTGTATGAGGTTGGCTTGTTCTAGGTAGATTTTGAGCTGATTAGCCGCTAATTCAACCAATGGATGAGGTGTATAGAAGAAGGGATAAGTGAATTTATCAGGAGGGTCAATACCGCTGATTTCCTGAGAAAAAGAGTGAAGGTATTTATTCAGCGTCATGGATTCAAAGATATCGTCTTTTTAATACTTTAAGTTGAAGTCAAATTCATCAAAAAACTCCTACAACAGCCAGTTGGCTCTTTTCCCTTTGAGATCAATATGAAACCAAGTACTTACTTCACCAATGACCTCATACTGCTCGGAAACTATGCCGCTGTATCCTCATGCGTACTGGTAAGGTTCCAAGTTGTATGAATTGGAGGTTCTGTTCATTTATAGTTGACTAATCCATAAGGGTTTCTAGAAGTGAATAATAACGATTCGCAATAAATGTTGCTCCGTCTTGGTTGTAGTGAATGGGATCAGCAAGCATGCTGTCTGTAAATCCTGTAGCCATGTCTATAACTAAGACCTCTGAGGATATTGTGGTCAAAGAGGAGGCAAGACTGTCAATATCATTCAGTAGACGCCCGTGACTCCTACCTAATGGACCAATCATCATGACTAAACTGTGTCCTGGGGCCATTTTTTCCAAAACAATGGTTACTTCAGGATTGAAACTTTGCAGCCCTTTAACAATATCTACCACATTTTCTATAGCGCTTTCATAGCTAAATCCATCAATAATGTCATTGGCTCCCGGGGAACTATATAACACTAAATCAGGGGTGTCTAATCTTGAGGTCCAATTGGGAAGATCCGCTAGAAGTTGACCTGATGTCCAGCCGCTATGACCCTCATGATGTGGATCAAATTCCTTTTCATTAACAAGAGGATAGATCTCACTGTCCACTTCCCCGCCAATGAAATTTACGTTGTAGCCGTTTAGTCGGAGTTTTTTCCATAGATTATACCGGTAACTAATGTATGCAGGAGGGCTTCCTTGAACGCGTGAAGCGCCTAATGGCATGATTTTCTTAATTTCTGGTTCAGAGTTACTTTTTTTACAAGAGGCGATTACTATTAAAACCAATAGGGGGACTAACCATTTTCTCATGCTCATAAGGTAACTGATTTTGACCATGTTTGAATATTTTTTCCTTCTTTATGGAGCTTCCCGGCCTTAATCTCTACGCCTCTTTCGTATGCATCTTTAGGGAAAATGAATAAGCAGCCCAATAACATTTCTTCTAACGGTACGCTTAATAATCGACGCGCCGGCTTTTGACGTAATACACCTCCAGATGACCAATAATTTGGGAATCCCTTTTGGGTTGCACCAATTAAAATATTTTGAATGGCAGCACTACTCGCAGCAATATGCTCCATGTTTCTAATGTTTCCTGTAAAGGGGAGCGGTTCCATTTCACGTTCTTGCGGTTGGTCTCCAAACACATCAGGAAGCCAAGTAATCATTATCAAGACTTCTGCAGCCCATAACATATTAGAGATTTTCCCAGGTGGTGGATTCATAGATAGCAATTGATCAGCGAGCTTACGGCAGGTCTCACTGGTCAACGTATAAGCTCTAAAGGGCAGTGGACTTTCTAGTCCAGAAGTATGGTATTTAGCGGCGCTTTTATAGTGGTAAGGCGCACATGCAGCTAGTTCTAAAAGGTCCCTAATAAGCTCTTCTTGTTCTGAATAATTTAAACTTGGCTTCCAGGGTATGTCTGCCAAAACTTTCGCTGTTTTCCGCTGCTTGATATCATCACCTATGTGCCGTTCTGTATTCATATTATTATACAGATTTAGGATTAAGGAAATTTCGGAAATTTGGAAAAGTCTCTAGGACGCTTTTCTAAAAAAGCATTTCGTCCCTCCATGGCTTCCTTCGTTCCGTAGGCCAGTCGAGTAGCTTCACCAGCATATATTTGCTGACCTACCAGACCGTCGTCTATAAGATTGAAACCGAATTTTAGCATTTTGATAGCAGTAGGACTCTTGGTCATAATTTCCTGTGCCCATTCGTAAGCCACCTGCTCCAATTTTTCATGCGGAACGACTTTATTTACCATCCCCATCTCGTACGCTTCCTGAGCGGAATATTCAGCGCCGAGAAAGAAGATTTCGCGAGCGCGTTTTTGTCCCACTTGGCGTGCCAAGTATGCAGAACCAAAACCACCGTCAAAGCTTGCTACATCTACATCTGTTTGTTTGAAGATGGCGTGTTCTTTGGAAGCTATAGTCATATCACACACTACGTGCAGACTGTGTCCACCACCTACGGCCCATCCAGGTACTACGGCTATGACCACCTTGTTCATGAATCGTATCTGGCGCTGAACGTCGAGGATATTGAAGCGATTGATCCCGTTTTCACCTTTATATCCGGTTGTTGATCGAATGCGTTGATCTCCGCCTGAGCAGAAGGCCCAGCCGCCATCTCTACGTGAAGGCCCTTCGCCGGTTAGGAGTACCACACCAATCTCTTGGCTTTCGTGACAAAAAACAAGTGCCTCGAGAAGCTCATCTACAGTTTTTGGAGTAAACGCATTCCTCACTTCCGGTCGGTTAAATGCAATACGCGCAACGCCGTTCCATTGCTTAAAAGTAATTTCCTCGTAATTCTTAACGGTTTGCCATTCTAGTTGGGCCATGGTCCAATTTTTTAGTTGGTTTTGAACATTAACAAAGGTACTATGTAATAGTTGATAGGAAACCGTTAACCATGAGGCGCACCCAAATTCAAGATTTTGAAAAAATAGACCAAGCCAAGGACCTAGAGGATCTTGTGAAAGATAAACGTACAGTCAAGCGTGCCAATAAAAAAACAGCGAAGCGCCGCAACCGCCATTATGGAAGGACGCTTCTCAGGGCTTTCAAAGAAAACTATTCCGGTGAGCAGGACTTAGACCACAGAGTTTAGTCTAAATCAAAAAAAACCAAAGAACCATCCTTTCCAACTTTTAAGTTAGATTCTGGTAAGTCTATTTGATTTAAAGCAATAATCTCTCGAAGAACTTCTTTATTTGGGTCAATTATTGGACCTCCTTCTCCTTGTTGTTTGCAAGAATGGATTTTTCCAGATGTAAACTTACCATCTTTAGCTAAATTCAATTCAACAATAGGACAGAGGCCGTTGGCTCCGCTGAGGTTGAAACGTGCATACGTGGCAAAGTTCCCTAAACTGTAAGCAATGAACCTGCCCTTATACAAGTCCATGGCTCGGGTTATATGCGGGCCGTGGCCAAAAATGACATCGGCACCTGCATCAATCGCCATTCTTGCAAATTCGTATGGGTTTCCACGATTCTCACCGAGGTAGATTTCTGTTTTCTTGGTTAGATGCGTATTTGCTGCGCCTTCTGCTCCGCCGTGAAAAGATACAATGACTATATCGCATGCGCTATCTAGTCTTGCTATTTGCCTACGCGCATATTCGTAATTATTTATGCGCACCGTTCCCCTATTTGGAGAAAAGGCCATGAATCCATAAGTGGTGCCATCTTTTT
The DNA here is from genome assembly GCA_902614915.1 of uncultured Cryomorphaceae bacterium. Lineage (GTDB taxonomy): Bacteria > Bacteroidota > Bacteroidia > Flavobacteriales > Schleiferiaceae > UBA10364. The sequence goes on along the minus strand of CACMMX010000007.1, from coordinate 20,995 downwards.
TAAATGTAGTAGTAGGACATTCTATTAGACCTGCAAAAGCAATCCCGGACTCATTTAAGATGCGTTGAGTATTGCGTTTACCCGGAGTGCCAAAATCGTTTGAATGATTATTCGCTAGACTCAGAACATCAAATCCAGCATGAACAAAGTGATCTATATAGCTGTCCGGCATTTTAAAAGCATAACAGAATTTAGGATCTCTACAGTTCTTAACCTCACCTTCTCCAGATAAAATCACGCCCTCAAGGTTGCCAAAAGTAATATCTGCTTGGCGCAAAATAGAATCCACGCCGCTTAAGATATTTTTACCTTGATTGGGCGGCAAATAAGAGGCATTGGGAAAATTGGTTCCCAACATAATATCTCCCACTCCAATAACAGTTACCGTTTCGTAGGAATCAAGCTGTATGCCTACCGAGTCTAATACTTGTGCTTGTGCAATTGTACTAAGTATAAAAGCGCTAAAAAGTATGTTTCTTTTCAAGTTATGCGTTTTGAATTTTGAGCAAATTCTGATGAAAATACAAGAGTTTTTGCATCATATAGATTCCTAAAAATACTAGGAACTATCCAAATCACATCATGATTCCATTTTTCTTTTGAATGAGTCCATCGGCAGCTAATCGCCCACTTTCCATGGCGGCATTCAGAGAACCATTAAAGAGAATGTCTCCAGCCACGAAAATATGATCGGTAAGTTGGCTTTCACTCGGCTCTGCCGTCATTTTGAGATGCGTTAAATCTGGTAAAGCTTTGGTAATATTGAAATTTGTAATGTGCTTTATTTGTTGAATACCGCAGTAATGTTTGACTTCCGCTGCAATGGCTTCGGTAAGTTCTTGCTCGGTCTTTTCAGTGACTTTTAGTGTGGTTACAGACAGCAATCGCCTTCCGGAAATGTCCTGGTACGCATACATGCTGTTGGCCAATTTCCCTTGTTCCCCAACAAGTGCAATGGTCCCTTCTGGAATATTGGTGAAATCTACTTCAAAATAGAGACAGGTACAAGACTTCCATTGAATGGCTTGATCGTTCATGTTGGGAACAAGGGCAGATGCATTTACAGTAATAATGACCCCGCCGTGCGTAAGCTTTTCACCATTTTTCAGTATGATGTGCGTATTGGTCACCTGTTTTACTTCTTGTCCAAATTGGAATTCACTACATTTCAACTTCTCTTTGAGTTGTGTACTTATTGCTCCAATACCCAATTCGGGTATTGAGGCAAAGCCTTCCCCGAACATCTTATACACAAATTCAAACATTCTACTGGAAGTACGTAATTCGGATTCTAGGAATATGCCTGAAAAGAAAGGACGAAAGAATCGATCTATAATCTTTTTGGAAAATCCCTGTGTCCTCAAATATTCTTTTGTAGTGGTTTCAGGACTTGTAAAAATGGCATCAATTGATTTTTTCTTTAATCGCATCTTCAGTTTGAACACCTTCCATTTATCATTCAATGATCCAATATCTGCCATTAAAGTTGGTAATAGCAATCCAATGTTTCTTAATCCGTCTCCAATGAGGTAGCGCTTTCCGTTGATATAAATCTGTGATGCAGATTTTAACTTTTTTAATCGCAGCGCACTCATGTCAAGGTATTTATTGACTAGTGGATAGGAGCTTAGAAGGACTTGAAAACCAAGGTCCAAGTCAAAACCATTTACGCTCACCGTCTGCACTCGTCCTCCAATACTATCTGATTTTTCCAATATCACAGGCGCGTATCCAGCTTTTTCGAGTTCATAGGCGGCAATTAATCCGCTAATTCCAGCTCCAACAATGTAAATGGTTTCTTTAGCAGCCACGATTGTATGCTTAGTTCAAGAATAAAACCCTCATCTACCCATTTAGTTTGCGGCGTAAAGAAGTTCTTTAGTAAGATTAAAACCGAACGGTTCTATTAGAAATAGTTTTATCGTATTTGCAAATGAATTTATCTACCTTTTTCTTTCACAAGTTAAATCTGAGTATAATGCACCTTCTTATATAACTTGTGCCATAGAGACTCTTAGACGGAACTGGGGCCTTAATTTCAATTACATTTTTGAAGGTCATAAAATTGAACAACACCCTTTAGATTAGTCGGTGAACCTATTAGAATAGAAACAATTTTCCTTTCTTGAAAAACTGCATGCATTTCTGCTAAACCGGCTTTTTCTTTCAAAAAGACGGGCTTAGTCGTTGCAATCTGTTCCGCGGTTAAGCTATTCGCTTTGTCTGAGCGCGCTATAGCTCGTCTTAGATCTCCGTCAGTAATGACTCCTACAACATTAGTAGCGCTTCCAACACATGTTAAACCCAACCTTCCTTCAGACACCTTAAGTAAGATTTCATGAAGCGTATCCGATTTCTGAACAAACGGTACTTTTGTGTTCATTATATCTTGTGCTTTGGTCAATAGATTTCTTCCTAAAGTGCCTCCGGGATGAAATTGCGCAAAGTCTTTTTCAGAGAATTTTGAACGCTCCATGATACTTGCACAAATGGCATCTCCCATAACTAGAGCAGCAGTTGTACTAGTCGTTGGAGCTAGGTTCAAGGGGCAGATTTCCTTGTCTACTTTACATTCTAAATGTATGGTCGCGTATTGCCCAATATTGCTACTTTTTGATTGTGAAACGGCAATGATAGCCTTTGTCCTGCTGAACTTTAAAAGATTAATCAATTCAGGAGTTTCGCCAGAGTTGGAGAAGGCAAAGATGACATCATTCTCCTCAATCATTCCAAGATCACCATGATAAGCTTCACCGGGGTGAACATAAAAAGAGGCAACGCCTGTGCTTGAATATGTGGCTGATAGTTTACGTGCAATAATTCCGCTTTTGCCCATACCTGTGAAAACCAACTTACCTTTACAAGACATGATAAGCTTCACGGCAGCCTCATAGTCGTTATTATCTTTCCGCGCCATATCCAATAGCGATTGAGCTTGTGCCTCTATAGATTGAATGGTGAGTTTATTGATGCTCATGTATCTTCTTTAAAACTTCTTGGAATACACCCAACCCTCCTTTGGTTCTAAGTGTAATATCGGCTATTTCTTTGAGCTCTTCTGTCGCGTCATTTACGGCAAAGAGCAGTCCACATTCTTCCCTTGCGGAACAATCATTCACATCGTCTCCAACAAATAATATCTTGTTTTTGGGAATTTGATGTTCTCGCCGTAATTCGCTGATTACGGCGGCTTTATTTACCACGCCCATATAACAAAAATCAAATCCCAGTTCATCAGAGCGTTTTTGGAGTGCCTTAGAACTCCTGCCGCTTATAACACCAAATTTAATACCCAAAGCTTTTATCGCTTTAATGGCAGTACCGTCCTTGACATTAAAAACCTTAAGTACCTCACCTTCTTGATCATAATACAATCTTCCATCGGTTAGGACACCGTCGCAATCTGAAATAATCCATTGAATCATAACAGCGATTTAACAAGTGCATCCAAATCAGAAAGCGCGAGCATATTGGGCCCGTCAGAGAGACCTTGATCGGGATTGGGGTGGGTTTCCAAGAAATAGGCATTAGCCCCCCAAAGCTTCGCCGTTTGTGCGAAATAGGGAACGTAGGCCCGATTACCATCAGTTTTACCATTATTGCCATGCGTTTCTTGAGCGGCATGTGTACAGTCCATCACAACATGATCAGTCCATGCACTTAACTTTTGGATGTTTCTAAAATCAACAACTAACTCACGAGGACCATATAGGGTACCTCGTTCTGTAAGCCATACCTTCTGATTTCCTGTAGACTTTACTTTGTCTACAACAAACTTCATTTTTTCTGCATTGAGAAATTGTGCCTTCTTGATATTTACAATTTTACCAGTGTTGCCAGCTGCAATCAGCATGTCTGTCTGGCGACATAAAAACGCAGGAATTTGAACGATATCAACACGATGTCCGTATTCAACAATTTGCTCGGCTGTATGAAAATCTGTGGTAATGGGCAGGCCAAACTCCTCCCGAATGTTTTCCAGCATGGCTACGCCTTGTTCAATACCAGGACCTCTAAAACTGCTAAGGCTCGTTCTGTTGGCTTTGTCAAAACTTGCTTTAAAGTATACCTCCAAATCATCATAGGTTGCTCTAATACGAACAAGTTCCTGCGCTACTTCACGCAGCAACTTTTCACTTTCAATGACGCAAGGTCCAGCAATGATTTTCATGTTTTACTTACTTCGGTTTGGAGAAGAGTACAATGAATGTGTTCTTCAATAAGTATCAAATGTAGCGAATCGGTTCGGAAGAAGAGGAGGCTAATATTGAACTTAGCGACAACGGTCAAGCTCGAAAACTACGTAATTGGTAAAAAATTCCTCACTATCAAAGGGTTGATAGTCGATTTTTAGGACGATTTGACTTATTGAATAATATATTGCGATTTCTTCATTCTTACGAATTTGTTTTACAAATTGGTAATGGTAATTCCCGCAGTGTGTTTTGACTAATTTCCTGAAATTCTTCGCGGTAATTTTAGACATTGTAGATTGCTCCTCGTCAATATATTTGGCAATATCAAAGAGATCATATTCAAGTGTTAGCTTCTTCCATGCTGACGTATACGCTGGTGATTTAAGATCGTAAAAATCACCATCACCGTTGATTTTAAATGTGCTTTTATATTGCTGCGAGACGATGAAAGTTCCAGGCTTTAAAGGCATTAGTCTAAGCGTTGCGGCCCCAAACAAAGTATCATAACCGAGTAGTTGTAAAGATTTATCCCGGTTCAGATAAATGGTCAAACTGTCACCACGTTTCTTATAATCAAACTCATCACTTGGGTCGGATAATTCATTGAAAAATGGTGAGGTTAGAACGAATCTTTCAGAAGTAATACTTGGGCTATTTACCTGATTAATTCGGGCGTCGCTAAAACGTCCCTGTGAACTCACGGCAACACGGCAGATATTTGTTGTTTCATCATCATGAAAATGTAGATCCTCCAAAGGGTTGTTTTCTTGAGGACTTATGATCTTAAAAATGGTCGAGAACACAAATTCATGAGAAATTCGGTCATAGAAATAGGGAATAGAAGGCGAATACCTTCTTGATTCTACTTCATGAGTAATACTACCGGTATAGTATAATTGATCGTTAAGTAATATGCTTTCAATAGGTACGCCATCAAGTGTCAAAGTCACGGCTCTTCGCTGACCAAACTTGTCAATCACCACTAACAGAACGTAATTTTTGGTAACCTCTTGAATATTTTGCCTTGTAATTGCCTTGAAGAATTTGGGATTTAAATACCCTGATGGATTTCTACGTTGGTCACGCTCGTCTATTTTTTCCAGCATAAAGGTCACTATTGGAACAGAATCCATTAAAGCTAATGATAAAGAGGAAATAGAACCTTTTTGAAGCCTTTTTAGGTTTGATTGAAAATCAAAAGGCGTAGCTCCTTCATTTGTTATGGTTTGCCCTGAGACATTTGTAATCAGCATCGTGATTAGGCCGAGAGCAATACTAAAATAAATGTTACGCTTCCGATTAGGGGTCATTTTAAATAGTTCTTGATTTGCGCGCCACTCAATTATTAAGCTTTGACAAAGCCAATACGGATAACATTGCGAAAGGAATTTTTAATAGCAGTTTATTCTAATCGGTAAGGGGGAATTTATTCATTGACAAAAACAACTTTTTCAACGGTGCCGTCACTATAAATGTAAATTAAGGGAACATTTGCTTTGAATGTAGTTTCTCTGCCGTAGAAGTCAACGACTTTCACCAATTTTTTACCCGGACGCTTCAAGTCCTCTATTGAACTTAAGCAGGGGTGGTTTTGATTTCCTGTAATCTGAATCTGATTTAGGCCACTATTGATCCGCCCATTAAGGTATTCCGCAACACCCTTTTTTACATGTGCTCCATAGCTAGAATCTATTGCATGCAAAAAATCAGTATATTGGAACCCATAATCCAAAGAATAATAAGGGTCCGATTGAACGGCATTGCTGATTTCTAATTGTTTTTGTTGAAGATTACTATACCAAGATGAGGTATTTAAACCGAATAGCATATTATCCAGATAAGAATTAAATACATCCTTGTAAAACGGGTAAGAAAGTAAGCGTTCAATGAGAGGTCTGTTCGTGTTGTGCCAAGAGTTTAAATCTCTGTTTGACCAGTCAATACCGGTCCAATCAATACCAAAGGTATTGTCCATATCATACTCTATAAAGACGAATTTCCCGTCTGAAGGTTTTTGATACAGATAGTAGTTATTGTTGTTGTAGGCATAACCGTCCCAATGTCCAATTAAGATTTCAGCTGCGAGGGTTTTTAGGTACAGATTCACTTCAAAATTATCCTCAATAAAGCAGGGGAAATCCGTGGCACTAACGTTATTGAGAGTATTTATGAATTGAATTAATTCAGAATAATCATTCGTAGATTTATTAGTCTTTAGCTCATAAGGACCATAGTAATCGGAAGGATTGTTTCCTTCATATTTGAGATCGGCTCCCCAAGTGCATTTGTATAAGTTACCTTCATCATCTCCCGGGAACCTCTTTTGAAGAAATTCATCGTCTATATGTTCCACATTTAAATAAACCCCTTTGTACTGGCTGTTTATATACAGTTTTACAAAACTAGCTCTGGAGCTTACCAGAGCGTTATTGGTCAACGTGGTTAAGCTCATCCAATAACGTAGTAATGAAGGGTCGTTATGTTGACCTATAAGATTCATCTTTTCTATTCCCTTAAACTTTTGACCAGAAGTATATTCGTTGAAGGACACCTTAAATCCTTTCTTGTGGGCATTTCTAGAAGTATTCCCCCTAACACGAAACCCTACATTTTGAATGGTATCAGAATAGTTCGAAGAAAAATATTCAAAGGTGGCAGGGAAATGATAATCGCTATATAAACTATCATTAAGCAAACTGATTAGGTCGTTAGGATGCAGTTGAATGTGAACTTCAGCAATTTCATTTTGAATAAACGCTTCATTATTTCCAGGATGGACAATAGATTGACCATTTACTGCATTCAAAGCGAGAATTATACCCAAAAAAAATGTAATGTTTCGCATAAATATCTATTGCTTGTAATTTGAGTCATGATTATTTACAATCTGTATAGCTACATCATGCAGGTCCGTTTGGAAACCTGTATTGTACGTACTAGATGACAAGTCATAATTATAAATACTATTCATCCAAATTAGCCCCCCTGTTTCTCTTACAATATTGCCTTGGTGGCCCTTTGTATCAGTAAAAATGGAGGTTGAAAGTGGGCCCATTCTGTTGATGTTGTCCAAGAGTAGTGAGTCTTTCCACATTTCATGTAATTGGAACGTTGCCCAGCCTGTTGGAATCGTAAAAATTGTAGTATTCGGAAACTCCAATCGTAATGAATCTACGATGTTTTCATGAATTCTATCGGTCACATAATGGTCGTATAATTCCTCAATGGTGTTGAAACCATATTGCAATGCAGTTGTATCCCAATAATCTGGATAATCAATGGTGGAAATAGATATAAAAACAGTGAGGTCTGGATTGTTTTGCAATGCATAAGCTATCCACGCGCTGAACCCTTCCGTATAATCATTAGTATCATGACCTGAAGTCATTCCGAATATATCAATATTACCTTGGTCAAGGGCTGCTTTGATAGCCTTATGTTCAGAGGTTGTTGAATCCCTCCAAAAATTTATAGCTCTCCCGTTACTACCGCCTCTAAAAATGATGGTACTATTATGATTTTCAAAATCAGTTGCTAGTGCAATAGCATTCAGTTTTTCTGCGTATGGCCGAAAGAAGCTGTTACCAATAAGCAACAGGTTCTTACCTTGAGGATTCTCTACTCCTTTATTCTCCTTACATGATGTCATTAAAGCGATTAGGGTAATTAAATAGAGTGTAAATTTTTTCATTGATTCATCTAAAGGAATTAATCAACTCCAATATAGTATAATGATTGCCTCTATTTATGCTATTCAATGATTAGAACGTAACAATTATATGTTCACAAGTGAAGCATTTAATAAAGTACAAGGGAATAAATTTAGTCATGCTTTATCACTTGAATGGTAAAGCGATTATCTTGGATAGCATCAATGAGCATATTGAAGTTGGAACTGCCAACCATCCTAGAAGAATATGACTGCTAAGAAGATAAAAGGTAAGGATTAGATAAGTTTGATCCTTTATATTTTAGAGTTTTGAATAAATATTCACCCATCTAACAATACATTAGGATTTTTTACCCTTGAAGGATTAATAGCGTTTCAACCACTTTACTCTTGACTTCAATTTACCTGATTCGGCACTTAAAAAATATAATCCAGGTAAACCTTTGAAGTGATAATCAAGCAGCTGTCCTCCTTGATATTTTGCCAAATGAATAATCTTTCCATTAATATCACTAATAGTAATCGTTGTTACTCCGCTAAAAGCAGTTAAATCTATTTGTATCCATTCGCTGGAGGGGTTTGGTGATATCTTTAAATGAGATTTATTCGCAGCGATGACACCAATGTCTTTTGAATTATGCTTAATCTTGATACCAACGGGTCTGTGATCTGAAACATAGTAATCATAATCGGGAAAACCGGCGGAAAAATAGTCGTCGACTTTAATGGTTTGAATTTGGGAATGGGGATGAGCAAATGCTTGAAACAGCTCATTTGTAATCAATATATGATCTAGATGTGACGGCCAATTTGGAAAAGACCAGCTAGATGAGGGGCCTGAGGCAATATCAGAATCCGCAAAATAGTAGGCGCTGGAATCGTTGATAAACATGTCAAAAACATTATTTGCACTCGGCTCGTTGATTAAATCATTCAAATCGCCAATGACAAGAACGTTATTGGTATCAAAGTTGGAGGTGATATACTGTTTTAAAAGTGTATTGGCCTGGTAACGCCTATACTCTTCATCAGAAGTATTCCCCATATCTAGAATGCCGTCACCGCAGCATTTATAGTGATTATTTATTACGATGTAATGCTCTCCATTATGAGTTAACTCAATAACTAATGGCGATCTAGGGAATGTATTCCAATACGGTGCTGTGTCGTAAATTTTATAGATGGAATGAACGGTTACAGAATTTGAATTATACACATAGGCGAGTCCACCGAACCACTCGTCATCCATAAAGAGTTCGTAGCCGGGGATGTCATTAATCATTTGTCTGCATAGGCTCGTATCATCTATTTCCTGCAGCCCTATTATATCTGCATTCAGTGCTCGGATAATTTTATTTACGGAATCAACAGTGTTCAATCCATTTTTAGGAAACCACTCTACATTCCAAGTGATTACGTCAAAAGTAGAATCTGTTCCAAAGGAAATATCACTTAAACCTTGACCTACTGCGTGAGTTTTGACCAAGACAATTATACTGCAGATTATAAGGTATTTATTTTTAAAAGATATGGTACTCATACAATTCTACGATTACAGTTTTGGTCAATCTGTTGAGAAATCTATTTATCTAATAACTTCCTGATAATAATCAACAGTTAATGATTACTAGAATAGAAGTTACGGTAATTTAATTAAAGTCAGAGTAAGTACTTCGCCCTTCCAAAGATTATACGCAGCAGTTTTCTTTATGATTCCTATGAAACTTTAAATTATAAAGATGTACTGAAATCAATGTTACAGCAGGGAAGTAAATAAATGATTCTGGAAGCGGTAATAATTGTAATATTTCATTCAAAAGACCGACAAATAATAAAGTCCACGCTGACCAAAGTATATATTTAATCCAATTCATCGTTGATGATTTTGAAGTGTAGTAAATGGCAATGAAAGAAATAAACAAGAAAATGTAATCAACGGTCTTCCACCATGATGGGACCCCTTCATGAGAACAGCAGGCTGCCGAACAGGCTTTGGCGACAAATAAAAATGGCGTTGCTAAACAATGAATAAAACAAAGGGCACTTGCCGATGCTCCAATTACATCCGAGACCAGTCTGTTGCGCGATATGAACATGTCTTCTCCTTAAATTTTACAAAGGTGAAAATAGCAATATTTTATTAAATGCAACTGTGTTGCATTTAATGAGATGTTTATCTAAGCACAGGCATTATTTTCTCGATTAAGCTGCAAAAAGACAGGGTACAAAGAGCATTAAATAGCCTTTCGTACCCTGCATAAGATATCAACGGAAATATATCCGTTACTTTTTCAATTAAATTGAATAAGGAAAAGAAGAGTGGTGCAGGTCAATTTTCAACTGACCGCCTGACAATTTATATCCAAAAGTATATTCCACTTTAGCCTCGTCCCCATTGAGATCTGTGAAATAGTAATTGCCCATGGCAATGGCACGATTTTCCTCGAGAATGATGTTAGAGTTTTCAAAACGAACCTTGGTCCATGGGTTAATTGCAAAGCCTTTATCTTCTTTACAAGCGCGATCGTCTCCAGCAATAAAATAAGATTCAGCTTCCGCCTTAGTTGGTCTGAATTGTTCTATTGCACATTTAGTAGGCTTGAATAAAACTGGACCATTTTCAAATGAATAAAGTTTGTCGAGGAAATCGCTCGTAAAAGACTCACATTCCTTTCTATTATTTTTTAATGATCCAATTCTTACTACACCAGCACCCCACTCACTTTGCGCGGTAACTACTTGTTCTTTTGTTATCATAGTTTATCTAAAAATTTATACTTCTTACTTGCTTGAAAATAATAAAATTCTTCTATAGTTAAAGTTAAAAATAGAGCAATAGGTCTAGGGAGGTGTTATCTTTTAAAAGAGTGATGAAGACTAAGTTGTATTTGATTCTTGCCATAAGTATCCGTAGTTTGGTTCATAACACCCAATTGAACCTTTAGTCCATTTCGAATAACATAACCTAAAGCAGCATAGAACCTATTTCTATCAAAATATTCAACAGTATTTGGGTTGCTAATGATTTTTTGTCCATTAATGAAAAGCTCATTGTAACAGGCTAGATAAATTGTGTTTCTTTTCATTTCTGGCCTATTCAATGCTATATTCACGAAAAAGTTATACCTATACCGAGTCCTTAAATTTTGATTTTCAATCAACCTCTGCTCGTAACGAAAGCGATGGTTGGTATGAAATCGGTTTCCAAATTTGACTGGAAATAATGCTTCTTGATAAATCCTGCTTTCTGTTGATGTTGAATTATCCTCGCCATATACTCCTGTTTTAATGTTGCCATAACCCAAAGTGAATTTTATCTTCGCCGTTTTAGGTGAATAAGTCAAACCACCGCGTAATAGTAATTGCTCTAAATCACCAGCAATATTCCAATTGCGGTGCTGTATATCACCTTGAAAACCCCAAGGGCTGTCATTAAAGTTGGTATCGAAGAAATACATATACCACGCACCTAATTGGTCATTTTGTGGCTGCGCTTTTAAATCATTTAAAGAAGCGAATTGAGCACATAAAATTAGGAGTGAAATACTTTTCTTTATCATAGAGCCATAGATTTAACTAAGCAGAAAATAGCTTTAAAAAATTCTTTCAGATCTTTTAGCAATAACATCATTTTCAGCATTGATGTTCTATATTATTCGGCAAATAAAATCTGCCAATTACTCCCTATTTAGGGTTTCAATCTAATACTTTGAAACATACTTAAACAAGTGGAACATCTAAAATTTATTAGTTTTAATTAATCATTTAAAAATTAAAAGGCTTCAATTTTCAAATAGCCAAATCCCCCATTATCAAACCCTATAATAGCTCCTCCGTCTGGGGTTAAATCTAAGGCTTCTCCAGCCCAGTCAATACCGTCCTCGCTGCCATATGTTTTTTGCCATTCTACTAAGCCGTTAGCATCAAATTTTACTAAATAAATATGCCAAGTGTTTGAATCATCACCATCGCTCCCGCATCGTCTCACGTAACTATTGTATTCATCTCCTGTCCCTGCAACTATTATGCATCCTCCGTCTCCTGTGCTCTTTACGTCCCATGCTTCATCGTGTATAAACTTTGGGTTAAAACCTCTAGGGTTTCCTGCCCTACTTTCCCAACGCAGATTTCCAGAGGAATCTATCTTCATGGTATATGTATCCCAATTTTCTGTTTCGCTTAAGGTATGGCCGGTAAGAAAAATAGATCCGTCGTCAGGTTCAATATCCATACCAAAACAATGGTCATCAGCTGTTCCTCCGTATCTTTTAGACCAAAGAATGCCTCCTAAACTATCGATTTTGAGAAGGCCGTATTCTTGAGCGTTTTGTGTTAATCCTGAGATATAAAAATGATTGCCAAAACTGTGGATTCTATAAGCCTGTGATAAGTTAGCGCTGATGTTTAATCCGTATAACACTAAACCTAATGAATCTAGAAAAGTAATATATCCTTCACCTTCCGTGAAGAAAGTATTTGTGAGGTCTTGGGCATGAACATATCCCACACCAAGGAAACCATTTGAAGTTTCGATCAGATGCTCAAAAGCGTCAGCTCCCCCATTATCAATAACGTATGAGACTTTTTTTTTACCTGTATTTTTCTCTAATTTGATAAGCGCACTGTTCCCATCTAAAGCACCACATACTAAATAGCTGTCGGTAGTTTCAAGAGCTGAATTTCCAAGATTTACTCCACTTGTTCCAAATTCTTGTTTCCATATCACATTTCCTTTTTTATCAGTTTTCACTACAAGAATTTTGGATGAATGAGACATTAATCCTGTCTCTCCAACTTGAAGGTAACCACCATCAGTACAAGTTATAATGAAGTGTCCGTGGGATTCTTTTTCCGATCCCTTCACAGATTCAAACCACTCTATTCCTGGAGCTTGTGGGTATTCAAAAAGGTTACAATCATCATTAACCTTTTTACAGCTTGAGATAACGAGAATTATTAAGAATAAATATTTGTTCATTATTTCTTTTTGATAGTTGGTTTCATCATTTCTTTCTTATGAGGGTAAAAAATACTCCGTCCCAAGACACTATGATTTCATTATTGCTCTTTATTATAATATCATGAAATGGAGAGCCAGAGCAAGCTGTATGGATAATTAATATTTCGTTTTGATTCATTCCCAGCTCAACGGCAGATATTCCGTAATAACGTAAGAACGAATCAGTAGAAACCTTTTCTTTAGTCCAACTTTTGCGGTAAGCACAAAAGCTATCGCCTTTAAAGATGTTTTTGTAACTCTTGATGTCCTGATACTCGAAATACAATTGCTTATCAATTATTGCCTTTTTCCCAATCCATTCTAATACCATTTCTTCATCCATTGCGCTGATGTCAGCAAACCTAAAATTAGTTATACTCCATTCATCTTTCAACTTAAAGGTAAGTGAATGGCAGTTTTGGAAGAATAGAACTATTAATGAAAGCAGCGTAACTTGTTTCAAAATCTTTCTGATTGGGTTAGATTTAAATAGCTCTTTATTTGGGTTTATTTTTCGTTCATAAAATCCTTTTGTCTTAAAGGGTATCTTCATCTTTTTGCAAAAAGACATAAACGAGCTATTTAAAGTTACTGCCAAGGAGTTTCTTTAGATTTTGACGATTCTAAAATTCATTAAAGGATCTTAGGTGTTTTGCCCGTTCCGTACCACAGTCAGTCAAAGGCGGATCATAGGGGTATTCAGAGGAAATTATTTTTTCGGAATGACGCACCAAATAGAGGGTAAAAATCTCACTTTTCAATCCTGCACTAGTGAGCAGATAGCAAATAAATAGTAAAGAAATAAGGCTCGAAGCTCTTTTCATAGGCAGAAAAATAATTCATTTCCGAATGTACAATTAAATTGAAACTTTGTATTTACCAATGGTTAATCATCGGAATCTAATGAGCCTGCTTTAGGCTTATCACCATGAGTTCAATAGAGGTTTCACCGCGATAGCGATTTTCTGTGAGTGAGACCAACATGTCAAACGCCGCACCACTACTGAAGGCTTTTGCTTCATTTCCTTTACCAAAGGCTATTCCTGAAATGGCTGGTCCGCCATCCTGTTGCTTCAGGTGAACCTTGAGGTGTTTTCCACCACCGACGGCCTTGGTAGATCCTGCATTAACCAGATTTTTTAGCAGAAAAACTGGCGTAGGGTTTTCGGGTCCGTGGGGGTCTAGTTGTTTTAGAATTTCATAAAACCTTGGAGTGAATTGGCTCAGGTGTGCAGGAGCATCGTAATACAGGTTGTGCTCCAGTTGTTCAGGGTGCAAATTTTTTTGACAATACAATTCAAATGCCTTTTTAAAGTGAGGAAGCTGACTTTCATGGAGCGTCATCCCCGCAGCATATTTATGTCCCCCAAATTGAATGAGGTGCCTCTCACAGGCTGTAAGCGCTTCATAAAGATCAAAGTCGGTCACCGAACGCGCACTACCGGCAAGCGTATCCCCGCTTTTGGTCAGCACAATAGTAGGGCGATATCGTGTTTCTAACACCTTGCTAGCTACGATGCCTACCACGCCTTTGTGCCAATTTTGATGGTATAGGACGTTGGAGAAAGTATGGTTTTCTTTGTCTAGAAGTTCTTTGGCCTGATCAAACATTTCCTTTTGAACTTCACGCCGCTCCTTATTAAACTGTTGAATCTTCTGGGCCAACTCTAGTTGCTCTTCAGCCTTCTTTGAACGAAGCAGTTCAACGGCTCTCAGGCCGCTTTCCATTCTACCGGCGGCATTAATTCTTGGGCCAATGGTGAACCCTAGGTCTCTGAACGTAAGTGATGATGGATTCTTAGCCGTAACTTCAAGCAAAGCTTTGATTCCTGTTCTACACGCGCCACTCTGTAAACGCTGCATGCCAAAATGGGCAAGGAGCCGATTCTCTCCCGTAACATGTACAATATCTGCAGCAATAGAAATGGCGCAGAGGTCCAGGTGAGGGTAGAGGTGGTGTTCGTGGGGCAGTCCCCAGCGCTCGCAGAGTGCTTGACATAATTTGAAGCCCACTCCGCATCCAGAGAGTTCCTTGTAGGGGTAGGGACAATCAAATCGCTTGGGATTAAGAATGGCTTTTGCCTGAGGAAGTTCTTTCTCTGGACGGTGATGGTCACATATTATAATATCAATACCTAACTGCCGTGCATGGGCAATTTGGTCAAAAGCTTTTATCCCACAATCCAAGGCAATGATTAGTGTAATGCCTAATTCAGCGGCTAGGGTGATGCCATCAAAAGACAAGCCGTATCCTTCTTTATAGCGGTCGGGAATGTAGGGTTCAATGGGAAATTTTCCGTCAAGAAAATCGCACATCAAAGCTACAGAAGTGGTACCATCTACATCGTAATCGCCAAACACCATCACATGCTCCTTTTTTAATCGGGCTTGCTCAATGCGTTCCACGGCCACTTCCATATCCTTCATTCTGTAAGGGTCGTGGAGGTGCGCTAGTTCGGGCCTAAAAAAACTTTTTGCTTCTTGAAAATCCTGAATTCCCCGCACAGCCAAAAGATGGGATAGAAGCGGGTCCTTGGTGACTTCTGCAGTTAGAATTGACGTAATGCCTTGCTCGGGAGCAGGCCTTGGGCTCCAACGCATCAGGATTCTTTTTTAATAAGTTCCGTTTGGTAATCCACGCTGTACTTATGCACCAAGGCAAAGAGCTCATGAATAAAGGCCGGAGACATTCGCTTGCTTTCTGCTCGTGCAGTTTGCTCCTGAACCAATTTCAACCAGCGCTCCATGTGAAAAATGCTAAGCCCCTCGCGTTCTTTGATTGCGGCAATGTCTTTTACCTTTTCAAATCGCTTTTGAAGAACGTCCACAATTTGATTATCCAAAACATCTAGAGCTTCGCGTAAAGTGGCCAGTTCTGCATTTGGTTCAAGTGGGACCTCGGTATGAATTTTTAAGGTGCGAATTATTTCTCCCAACCTACTCGGAGTGACTTGCTGTTGGGGATCGCTTAAAGCAACATCTGGGTCTTCATGCGTCTCAATCATCAATCCTTCCATGCCTAGGTCCATGGCCACTTGACTTACTTCATGAATAAGGCTGCGGTCACCAGCAATGTGACTAGGGTCGCAAATGATTTTTATTTCTGGCATGAGCGCCCGCAAATCAAAGCTATGCTGCCATTCGGGTTCATTGCGGTAGTGGCTTTTAGCTGTGGAAAAGAAACCGCGGTGCACGGCGGCTACCCGCGCTGTTCCTGCATGTAGAAATCGTTCAATAGCCCCTGCCCATAGACCTATTTCTGCATGAATTGGATTTTTGACCAGGACAGGAATTTTCACACCTTTGAGCGCCTGTGCAATTTCCTGCACATAAAAAGGATTAACCGTTGTTCTTGCGCCAATCCAAAGGACATCTGCTCCTTCCTTCAAGGCCAGTTCAACATGATCTGCATTGGCAACTTCCACTGTGGTAGGAGTCTTGGTTTCTTTACCCGCATCAATGAGCCACCGCATGGCTTCGCCGCCAATTCCTTCAAAAGAGCCCGGTTTGGTACGCGGTTTCCATACGCCTCCTCTAAGTAAAGAGACCGGCGCATACTTCTTAATCTGCTGCGCGGTTTCCAACATTTGTTCGGGACTTTCCACACTACAGGGTCCAGCAATTAGTAGTGGGATAATCGCGGTTGAATCGAACCATTCTTCAATGGATTGTGCATGGATGGTAGTCATAGCTTATTAACCCTTTTCCTTACGTTCTTGTTTGGTTTTACCACCAACAATCAAAACTATTTCGCCCTTTACGCCGCCGCGCTGTTCCACCTGTTTAAGGACTTCTTGGATAGAACCCCGTAGTGTCTCCTCAAATTTCTTGGATATTTCTCTGCTCAAAGAAACGGGACGGTCGCTGCCGCAAAATTTTACAATTTGTTCAAGAGTTTTGATGATTTTATGAGGACTCTCGTAAAGTATAACGGTAGAGGGGGATTCAGCAATCTGCAACAGCTTGGATTTACGCCCTTTTTTAGGCGGTAGAAATCCTTCAAAATAAAAGGTGTCGCAGGGCAATCCGCTACTAACTAGGGCGGGTACAAAGGCCGTCGCTCCAGGTAATGTGATAATTTCAATACCCGCCGCTACTGCCGAGCGAATCAGTAAAAAACCAGGGTCACTAATGCCTGGTGTTCCTGCATCAGAAACAAGGGCAATGGTATTGCCACCTTGCAACTGATGTATGTAGCGCTCAATTACTTTATGCTCATTGTGCATGTGAAAACTTTGCTTGGGGGTGTCAATCCCAAAGTGGGCCGTTAACTTTCCTGTGGTGCGCGTATCTTCTGCAAGGATTAGGTCTGCCTCCTTCAAAACGGCAATGGCCCGAAAGGTCATATCATCAAGATTACCCACAGGGGTGGGCACAATGTAGAGCACCGCGGCCATAACTAGCCGAACCGTTGTTCTACCGCCGCCATGAATCGCTCCGCAGTCTCCTCATTCGCTGCCCAATCGTATTCCGGCACCACGTGTGTATTGAGAAACTCCTGAGCCTCTGAAAGGCTTCCTAGCGAATTTAATTGACTCACTACACGATTGAAATCTTCGGCAGAACCGTCAAATAAGTCTTTTACAAAGCCTATTCTATCATTCAGTCCAAATTTAAGTGCATCCCCTGCTAATCGTTCGTTGAGGCTTTTGCTTTCTCCTTTTATTGCCTCATCAACCATTCGCTCCTGATGCGCCACTTCCTGAGATGGTACCTCTTCTTCCTCCAATTGATAAACCGTACGTTCCTGAGTGACCTCATTTAAAACGAGTTTATCCGTGTCAGACTCCGCAGCTTTAGCGGCTTCCTCTTTTTCAATTTCTTCTGCCACATCAACCAAAGAGAGTTGATTATCTTCTTCATGGGAAGTATTTTTCAGCGCTGTTTCTTTGGGTACGACTTCTGTCTGACTTTGAATAGCGGCAATACGTGCTTGAAGTTGTGCTTTAAGGTCTTCTTTTATATCATTCATTTGTACTTGGATGTGCTCTTCAGCGGCCAAAAGGGCAAACTCTTTGTACAATTCCAATACGGCACTTGCCGCTTCAGTGTTGGATTTAGAACCAATGTTTTCTGCCAAATCCGCCAATTCTGCTTTAATCTGCGTTCTCTTCTTCATAACCCTTTCTCCAAGATAGTATATTATCTACCTTTAACGCTTTGAAAGTAGTATTAATCTGTTCTTATGTATCAAAGAGGTATAGAATTTAACCAACAAAAAGGCGGCTGGATAGAAGTAGTATGCGGTCCCATGTTTAGCGGAAAGACAGAAGAGTTGATTCGTAGAATGCGCCGTGCACAAATTGCAGGACAGAAAGTAGAGATTTTTAAACCTGTTTCAGACGTTCGTTATGACAATCAAGAAGTCGTCAGTCACGATAAGAATTCCATACCCTCCACACCCATAGAGAATTCGTCCAACATGTTGTTGCTCGTAAATGAAGTTCAAGTGGTGGGCATTGACGAGGCCCAGTTCTTTGATGACGGTATTATTGAAGTAGCCAATGCCATTGCGAATCAAGGAAAACGCGTGGTAATTGCCGGACTCGATAAAGACTTCAAGGGCCGACCATTTGGACCCATGCCTGACTTGCTTGCCACGGCGGAGTACGTGACCAAACTTCACGCAATCTGCAGACGTACCGGCGGTCCAGCGCATTTTTCGTTTAGAATTGTGGAAGGTGATCAAACGTTTCTTTTAGGTGAACAAAATGAATACGAACCGGTCAGCCGCTTGGTATACAACGAATTGAATAAAACAAAGAGTGGCCATTAAAGCCGCACATATTGCCGCATTAGCAGGAGCTAAGTTGTTGGGTTCGCAGGAGAATTGGTTTACCCAATTTGCATTTGATTCTAGAAGAATTCACAGCGTGCAGCCCACTTGTTTTATTGCATTAAAAACAGAACACGCAGACGGTCATCAGCACATTGACAGTGCCATTTCAGCAGGGGCGAAAACGGTTATTTGCAGTAAAACTGAAAATGTGGATTCCTATCCCGGCGTTGCATTTATTGTTCATCCAGAACCTCTCGAAGTACTTCGAGCTTGGGGTAGGGAACAGCGTAAGCAGGTACAAGGAGAAGTAATGGCTATTACGGGCAGCAACGGAAAAACGGTGGTAAAGGAATGGCTTTATGAACTTTTGGGTGCCCCAGAAGATGTGCACAGAACACATGCAAGTTTCAACAGTTCTTTGGGTGTACCGCTCACCTTAAGCGCCCTTGGTCCGCAGCATAAAAATGCCATAGTAGAAGTTGGTATTGATGGCCCTGGACAGATGGAACATCACGCAGAATTGGTACAGCCAACCCTTGGTATTTTTACCACACTCGGTGATGCACACGGGGAATATTTTGCAAGCGACGCCCATAAATTTGAGCAAAAGTGGAAACTGTTTGCATCGTGCCGCAGTCTGGTTCTCAGCAGAAAGCACTACAATCTCGCCGTACAATTGAAACTTCCAATCCCCAATGAAATCATACTTTGGGGTAAGGGTGAAGCCCTGGACCCCGATAAAATTGCCCCACGATCTTTCAAAGGCAAATACCATATTGCCAATGCCATGGCGGCTGTAGGTGGCGCCTTACTTTTAGATGCATCAATAGAGGATATTAAAGAGCGCCTATCCTTATTACAGCCCTTGGAGATGCGCATGCAACTTCGCCGCGGTAAAGACGGCGGTTACCTCTTGGAAGATACCTATAGTTCAGATTTAAACAGCCTCCGTTGGGCTTTAGAAGAATTGGTGAGTAGCGCCCCCACAGAAAAAAAATGGGCCGTGTTAAGCCATTTGGGAAATAATGAACGCACAGCCCAGGCCAAAGAACTGGTTAAGAGTTATCGCCTCGATCGCGTTTGGTGGGTGGAACAGCCTGAGGATGTTTCGGAACTTACCGCAAGTTTTTCAGGTTTGGATTTGGGCAAAATTACAATTCTTATAAAGGGGCAGCGCACGTTCAAACTAGAGCAATTTGCTGCTACCCTCCAGGATCAATATCACAGTACTTGGGCAGAAGTTAATTTGAGCGCCATGCGCAGGAATTTTCAAAAGTTTAAAGCTGTACTGCGGCCGAAAACTAAAGTGATGGCCATGGTAAAGGCAGCCAGCTACGGTTCAGGTACTCTGGAAGTGGCACGTTGGCTGCAAAGCTTGCATCTAGATTACTTGGGGGTGGCCTTCGCGCAAGAGGCCTTGAGACTGCGTGCTCAAGGCATAAGAATGCCCATTTTGGTGTTAAACGTGGAAGCGAAGCAAATGCCTATGCTTGCCATGGCTCAGACAGAAGTAGAATTGTTTTCTCGCCATCAATTAGACCATTGGCTTTCCGTGAAACGCAATGAGGTATTGAAGGTGCATTTAAAAATTAATACGGGCATGAATCGTTTGGGTTTTAAACCGGAAGCAATTCCGGAATTACTGGGAGCATTGGCGGCGATATCTTCTGTAGAAGTGGTTGGCGTATTCTCCCATCTTGCAGCGGCCGACGATCCTTCAAAAGATTCTTATACTAAAAAGCAATTAGCGGTATTTGAAGAAGTATCGGCTCAAGTTAAAACCCAATATCCAGCAGCAGTCTCTCATATTCTCAATACACACGGCATACACCGGTTCGGAAGCGAACAAAAAGACATGGTACGCTTGGGTATTGGTCTGTATGGTGCAGGAACATACCAAGGCATCAAGCCGCTAGAAGAAGTGATTGCTTGGAAGTGTAAGGTTAGTCAAGTTAGCCACATAGGGAAAGGCGATTTTATAGGCTACGGTCTTGCCTTCAAAGCAGAAAGAAATATGACTTACGCGACCCTCCCAGTGGGTTATGCGGATGGCCTCACTCGCTCCCTGTCCGACGGAAATGGACGAGTTTTTATAAACGGACAAGCCTGCATCATTTTAGGTAGAGTTTGCATGGATATGTGTATGATAGACGTATCAGGTTTACAAGTCCAAGAAGGAGATGAGGTGGAACTTCTGGGTCCTAATCAAAGTGTTTTAGAATTAGCGGAAGCAGCAGGAACTATTTCCTATGAGGTCCTTGCCGGAATAGGCGCGCGCATTCCACGATTATATTTGAAAGATTAGGTTCTTTTGACCGTTTTTAGCCTCTATGCAGGGAAATTTTGTTATT